>DJYD01000030.1:5279-83705 GCA_002449955.1 Lachnospiraceae bacterium UBA6987 | reverse complement strand
GTCCAGAAAACTGGGTACATATCACGGCACAGGGGCAGTTTTTGTGTTGTTGTATCCCAGGGATCGCTCAGAGAGAGGCGATGTTCACGAGGATCTCAACCATCTTGTGCATGGCAGGGACAGAGACAAATTCATGGACGCCGTGGAAATTCTCCCCGCCGGTCGAAAGATTCGGGCAGGGCAGCCCCTGGAAGGAAAGCTGCGCACCGTCAGTGCCGCCCCGGATGGGGACGATATGCGGCGTAATGCCGGCCTTCTCCATGGCGGTCTTGGCGCGGTCGATGACATACATTACCGGCAGGATCTTCTCCTTCATGTTGCGGTACTGATCCCGGATGGCAAGCTCGATACTGCCCGCACCGTATTTCTCGTTCAGGAAGGCCGCGGCGCGCTGCAGCATGGCTTTGCGTGCTTCCAGCTTATCGGCATCATGGTCGCGGAGAATATACCGGATTTCGACGAGCGTCTCATTGCCGGCAATCTCCGATGCATGATAAAAGCCTTCATAGCCCTCGGTATGAGAGGGCGTTTCTGCCGCGGGCAGGAGGGAAATGAATTCCGTGGCGATCAGGACGGCGTTCTTCATCTTATTTTTCGCCGAACCGGGGTGGATATTGACTCCGTGCACGGTGACTTTGGCTGCGGCCGCATTGAAGTTTTCATACTCAATCTCACCGAGGGTCCCGCCGTCCACGGTATAGGCGTAGGCGGCGCCGAAAGCGGCAAAATCGAAATGCTCCGGCCCGCGGCCGACCTCTTCGTCCGGCGTGAAGGCGACCGCAATGCGGCCGTGCCGGATCTCAGGGTGGGCAAGCAGGTATTCCATGGCGCTGACGATCTCGGCGACTCCGGCCTTGTCATCGGCGCCGAGCAGTGTGGTGCCGTCGGTCACGATCAGCTCCTGCCCCGCATAGGAGGCGAGGAACGGGAAATCGGCAAGGTGTGTAACCACACCGTTCCCCAGCGCAATATCACCGCCGTCACAGACAATGCGCCGCGGCTTGATATCCTTTCCGGAAACAGCAGGCGAGGTATCCATATGGGCGATGAAGCCGATGCTCACGGCATCTTCACAGCCGGGCGCTGCCGGAAGAAAGGCATAAACCCGGCCGTATTCATCACGGCGGACCCCTTCAAGGCCAAGCGCCTTCAGCTCCTCTGCCAGAAAGTCGGCAAGCGGCAGCTGGCAGGCGGTTGAGGGCGTGGATTCGCTGTTCTCGTCCGAGGTGGTTTCAAAAGCTACATAGCGTAAAAAACGTTCATCAACAGTCATGGTCAAAACGCTCCGTTTTTAATGATGGGATATGGTGTTAAGCAGCACGGATGCGCCGGTGCAGATGGCTTCGTCGGTCGTATATTCGGCAATGTTATGGCTGATGCCTGCGCGGCAGGGGATAAAGAGCATGGCGGTCGGAACAATCTCGGCAAAACTTAAAGCATCGTGGCCTGCGCCGCTCACCATGCGCTGGGAGGTGGCGCCTACAGCCCGCGCGGCCTGTTCCAGTTCGTCCATCAGATGCGGCGACATTTCGCAGGGCGGGTCTTCATACTGCCTGGCCATGGTGATCTCCACGCCGCGTTCCTGAGCGATGTTTTCCGCGGAAATGCGGATCCGCTGCTCCATGCGGTCGATGCTGATGGTGTTGATACCGCGGGTGTCCACGCCCAGTTCGACCCAGCCAGGGATAACGTTCATGACGTTCGGGCCGCATTTGACGATGCCGACCGTGGCGACACTGCGGAAACGGCTTTCCGCCTGGCCGATCTTCTCGACAGCCAGGATCATCTCGGCGGCGGCGCAGAGGGCGTCGCTGCGCATTTCCATGGGCGTGGCCCCGGAATGGTCCGCCTGGCCGTCGATGACGATGCGGAAACGCCTGGGGCCGGCGATCGCTTCCACGATCCCGACCTCTTTGCCGACGGTCTCCAGCACCTTGCCCTGCTCGATGTGCAGTTCAAAATAGGCGCTGACGCCGTCGATCTTCTGCGGGTGCAGGTCCAGGCCGCGTTCTTCGAAGATCCCGGCAAGCGTCCTGCCGTCGGGGTTTCTGAAGTCCGCGATGTCGTCGCCGTCGATGACGCCGGTGATGAGCCCGCTGCCGAGCGTGCTGCGGCCGAAACCTGCGCTTTCCTCGCAGCGGAAAGCCGCGACGCGGAGCGGGATATCCCGGCCGCTGTCTTTCAGCCATTTCAGGCAGGCCATCCCGCTGACAACACCGGCGACGCCGTCATAGCGGCCGCCCCGGATCACGCTGTCGAGGTGTGACCCGATGAGAATGCAGGGCTCGCCTTCCTCAGCCGCCGCGGTCGCGGCGTCATTTTCCAGAAAGCTGTTGCCGACGGCGTCGGTGTAGGCAATGAAGCCCTGGCGTTCGCCCCAGTCCCGGAAAATGTCATGCATCTCGTCTTCCTCGGGGCTGTAGGCAAGGCGCGTCACACCGCCCCCGTCCAGCGAGCCGGGGGATTCGAACAGCGCCATGAGCGTCCGGATATCTTCCAGTTTTTCGATCGAATTATTCATTTTCCTCCAATGTGATCAGTTCATATTCGCGCGTGCCGAAGCCAAGCGCCGCCGCGGCTTCGAGGGTGTGTTCGCCGTGCCGTGAATGGACCCTTTCCAGGAAATGGTCCCGGCCGGGGTCGCCCGAGGCGTAGATCTTGTCCATGCAGGCCTGGTCGACGGCGATCGGATCGAGGGAGGCGAGGACGCCGATGTCTTCCATGCAGGGATCCTCAGCCACGTCGCAGCAGTCGCAGTCGACGGAGAGATTCTTCATGACGTTGATGTAAATGGCGCGGCCGCCGAAATAGTCCACGACGGACTTCGCGGCGTCGGCCATGCATTCCAGGAAGCGGTCGCCGGCCATGTGGCTCCAGACGACGTTCTGGTCGTCGGTGTAGCCTGCGGAATGGATCAGGCATTTGCCTGCCGTCGAGGCAATGCCGATGGAGAGCTGCTTCAGGGCGCCGCCGTAGCCGCCGGCCGGATGGCCCTTGAAATGGGAGAGGACCAGCAGGCTGTCGTAGTTTGCGAGGTTTTTGCCGACGAAGTTTTCCTTCAGGATCAGGCCGCCGTCAACGGGCAGGACCATGTCCGGCCCCTCTGCGTCCATGAGGTCGAAGGGGAAGACCGTATCCCAGCCGCGGCGGCGGATCAGAGCCTTGTGCTTCGGCGTTGAATTGCGTTCGCCTGGATAGGCCGTGTTGCATTCCACGACGGTGCCGCCGGCCTCGTCGATGACCGGCTTCCAGAACTCCGGCTTCAGGAAGTTCTGGTTGCCTTCCTCGCCGGAATGGATCTTGACGGCGAGCTTCTCCGAAGGAAGCGGGCCGAGGAGACGGTAGAGCCGGAGCACGTTTTCGGGTGTGGCGGCGGGGATGAAATAAACTTTTGCTTTTTCCATATAGGCTCCTTTCGGGCGCCGGATACTGCTTTGCGCGAATGTCCGGAAAGATGCGCGGCATCAGCGCGCCGCGATCTCAGAAGCCGAGGGATAGCCGTAGGCGCTTTCCGCGCTCATGACGGCGCGGAGGATGGCTTTGGCAATGACCTCGGCAGCCAGCGTGCCGACCAGGTCCTGGTCAGCCCTGACATCGCCGACCGAGAGCGCGAAAATGCTGTCGCCGTCGGCAGTGGTGTGGACGGGGCGGATGGCTCTCGCAAAGCCGTCGTGGCCCATCCCCGCGATCTTGCAGAGCGCGGTCTTCTCAAAATACGCGTTCGTCGCGATCACGGCGAGCGTGGTGTTGCCGGTGAAGCGGTTTTCCATGGGCCTCACGGACTCCCGCATGGCTTCAGAGGTGGAATCAAGGCGCGTTCTGTCTTCGCTAAGGAGCCCGGCGACCTGCTGGCCCGTGTCCGGGTCGAAAATGTCGCCGAGGGCATTGACGGCAACGACCGCGCCGACCTTCAGCCCGCCGAGTTCCAGGGCACAGCTTCCGATGCCGCTCTTCATGCAGCAGGCCATGCCGCGGAGCTTGCCGACGGTGGCGCCGCAGCCGGCGCCGAAGTTTCCGTCGCGGTAGTTCGGCGCTTCCAGGGCGAGGCGCGCCGCCTCATAGCCCATGGCAGCGTCCGGGCGGACAAAGGTATCGCCTACGGTCAGGTCGAAAAGATCCGCCTGTGCGACGAGAGGGACTTTCGTGACACCGACGTCATAGCCGATGCCTTTTTCTTCCAGATACTGCATCACGCCGCCGGCCGCGTTCAGGCCGAAGGCGCTGCCGCCGCCGAGAACGACGGCGTGGATCTGCTGCGCCGCCATGAGCGGGCTCAGCAGCTGGCTTTCCCGCGAAGCAGGACCGCCGCCGCGCACGTCAAGACCGGCCCGCATGCCGTCCGGGCAGAGAAGGACGGTCACGCCGGTCCCGGCAGCCGCATTTTCCACCTGGCTGATCCGCAGGGGGGCAAGAGCTGAGATCGGGATCTCCCGCGCTTCCATGGCTTAACGCACCGCGACTTCGAGCGCGATCTCCATCATCTGGGTGAAGGTGTTCTGGCGCTCCTCGGCCGTCGTTATTTCGTTCAGGTAGATGTGGTCGGAGATCGTGAAGATGCCGAGCGCGTGCTTGTGGGCTCTGGCTGCGTTCACATAGAGGGCCGCGGTCTCCATTTCCACGCAGAGCGCGCCCATGCCGCGCCAGTTGTCATTCTGCAGCTTGTCGGCGCTGTAGAAGGTGTCGGAGGAGAAAACGTTGCCCACGAAATGGCGCACGCCCATCTCTTCCGCAATGGCGTCGGCCTTCTTCAGCAGGCCGAAGTCCGCGATCGGCGCGTAAGTGCCGCGCAGGTCGAACTGGCTGCAGTAGTTGGAATTGGTGCAGGCGCCCTCGGCGATGACGACGTCGCGCAGGTGGATGTGGTCCTGCAGCGAGCCGGCGGAACCGATGCGGATGATGTTTTCCACGCCGAAGAAATTGAACAGCTCGTAGCTGTAAATGCCGATGGAGGGGATGCCCATGCCGCTGGCCATGACCGAGACGGGTTTGCCCTTATAGAGGCCGGTGTAGCCCTGCACGCCGCGCACGTTGTTCACGAGTCTTGCGCCTTCCAGGAAATTCTCCGCCACAAATTTGCTGCGGAGCGGATCGCCCGGCATGAGGACCGTTTCGGCGAAATCAGCGGGGGTCGCATTGATATGAGGGGTAGGGTAAGCTGCCATATTTGCCTCCTTGGATTAAGATGGACCGGGCGTTGCCCGGGATAATGCTTCGTTGACTTTTGTCCGGCGTGCTCTTATAATCGGACTCACGGCCGCCGGCCGGGAAAGGATAGGAACACCATGGAAAAACGATCGTCCACTGCCGTATATGCTGCCGTAAACGGAAGCTACTGGGCATCCTTCTGCCTGGTATACAGCTTTGCCGCGGTCTATCTGCAGGCGGTGGGCTACAGCAACACAGAACTCGGCTGGGTTCTGGCCGTGGGCAGCAGCCTCGGGGCTTTGATCGGTCCGGCGCTTTCGTCTCTTCTTGACAGGGGCAGGGGCTTCCGTGCCGAACAGCTGATCCTGCTGTGTCTCAGCGTGCAGGCTGTCTGCGCGGTCTCACTTCTTCTTTCCCCCGGAAAAAGTCTTCTTTCTGCTGTTTATTATAGCTTATATCTTGCTTTTTGCCTACCGATAAATTCACTGAGCATGAAACTTTACGCGGAAGCGGAGCGTCTTCGGATCCCGGTCTCCTACAGCGCGGCGAGGGCTGCGGGGTCGCTGTGCTTCGTGCTGCTGTCCTTTGCTCTCGGCTTTCTGGTAAAGCGCTTCCCCATCACGGTCCTGCTCTGGCTGAGCTTTCCCGTGAACCTCCTTCAGGGGGCGGCGAACCTTCGCTTTGCCGCGCGGATCAATTCCGCAGCGGCGGTGCCTGAGGCCGGGGAGGAAAAGAAGCGCGATGCCGGCCTGTTTACATTCCTTAAGGAAAATATGGCCTTCGGCATCCTGCTGCTTGGGAGCATCCTGATCTTTTTCTCCCACAACCTGATCACGAGCTTTATGATCAACGTGGTGAAAAATGCGGGCGGCGACGCTTCCTCCATGAGCCTCTTAAATGCCTTCATGGCGGCGGTGGAGATTCCCGTGATGTTCTTTTATCCGCGCCTTAAAAAAGGGAAGACGGCGGCCGCTTTGCTTATGTTTTCCTTTGCGGCCTTCAGTCTGAAGGCTGCCGCCGTGATGCTTGCGCCGTCCGTCCCCTGGCTCTTTGCCGCCCTGCTGCTGCAGGGGCCGTCGTTTGCCCTCTACTCCCCGACGATTGTGGACTATGTGGAGACGGTGGTCCCGCTTAGGGATGCAGGGAAAGGCCAGAGCCTTGCCTACAGTACGACCACGCTCGGAAGCGTGGCTGCAGGATTGATCGGAGGGCTCCTGTACGACCGCCTGACGGTGACGCAGACGCTGCTTATCGGCACGGCGGTGTGCATAGCCGGAAGCTTTATCACGGTCCAGGCCGTAAGGGCCGGGCGCCGTAAGAAAGGAGAGACCTATGCCTGAAAAGATCGATCACCCCTTCGGACCTTTGTATAACGCTTCATCGCGCATCCTGATCCTCGGCTCCTTCCCTTCGGTGAAGTCGCGCGAGCAGAATTTCTTCTACGGGCACCCGCAGAACCGCTTCTGGCGGGTCGTTTCGGAGCTCCTGGACGAAGCGCTGCCGCAGACGATACCGGAAAAGCGGAAGATGCTGCTTTCGCATCATATTGCCCTCTGGGACACGATCGCATCCTGCACGGTGACCGGCTCCTCGGATGCGTCGATAAAGGACGTGATTCCGAATGATCTTTCGAAGATCCTGGAAGCGGCGGAAATCCGGCAGATCTATTGCAACGGAAGGGCAAGCTGGTCCCTGTATGAAAAATATATCCGCCCCGTAACGGGGCGGAGCGCAGTGAAGCTTCCCTCGACAAGCCCTGCGAATGCGGCTTGGTCGATTGCGCGTCTTGAAGAAGCGTGGAAGGTGATATTGGAAGAGCTGTGAGGGGAACGGAGAAAAAAACGAAAGCCCGGCGTCAGATGACACCGGGCTTTTCTTGTCAAAGCTCCTTGATATAGCAGATGATCCTTGCAGCTTCGGTAAAACCGGCGGCCTTTCGCAGGGAGGCGCCGCCCGCATCCGAAATCTCGCAGTCGGCAGCTAACTCCTGACAGCCTCTTTCCTTTGCCCAGTCAGAAACGGCGCCGATCAGGTTTTGTGCGTAGGGGGCTTCTTCCTCAAGCCAGATTCCTTCGAGGTAGGCGACCCCGCTTTCACATTCCCTCGCGCCTTCCACATAGTCACGGCGGATGCGGGCGTGGGCAAGCCCCAGAAGGCTTTCGCCCCTGCGGCAGCCGAAGAGCGCGGCGTCTGAATCCGGCAGCTGCCCTGCAAAAAGCCTGGCCATTTCCGGACCGTGTCCGGGGAAATGCCGCTCACAAAAGGCTTCAAGGGCGGGCAGATCTGCCTCGGTCAGGCGGTAAGCTGCACCGTTTTGCAGCTCCTTCTGGGTGCGGAGGAGAAGCTCTTCATACAGGCAGCAGAGTAAGCCGCTGCTGATGCCGTAGAGGACAAAGGGCCGGTCTGCCTCCATTAGCCCCGCCAACTGTCCCTGCAGCTCCGCATCACTCATGGAGGAGAGTTCTTCGCGCAGAGGAAAAGCGGCTTCAGCTTCAGCATCAAGCGTCCGGCGTGCGCTGCCGAAAACCTTCTCTGCACCGCTGTCCCGGTAGTTCAGAAGAAACTCACCGAGCTCCTCCCGGAAGTCCTGCGGAACATCTTCCCCGAAATCGCGGCACCAGGCCCTCTTTTCGGGGGAGTTCATCACGTCGCGCAGAAAATTTAAGGCGTTTTCCAGATAAGCCAGGGATATCCCGTTATTCATGTTCCACCGCTTTCTCAGGCAAATATCGTTTTCAGCTTCAGTGAACCGTCCTTTGCCTGGACTTTGGCCAGGGCACCGGAGACGAAAGGCATCATGGGCGGAAGATGGCCCAGGTCGGCATTGAGCAGGATGGGCACGCCCAAGCCGCCCAGTATCTCCCTCGCGGCATCATCAAAGCTCATGCCCATGAAATCTTCGCCGTAGTGCATGGGGCGTCCCAGAATGAAGCCGCTTGCATGCTTGAACCAGCCGGCTTCCCGCAGCTGCCAGAGCGCTCTCCGGAAGCTCATCGCGGAGAGGTCACAGGCTTCAAGAAACCAGATGATCCCATCGACCTTATAGCGCTCGGCAAAGTCCGCGGTTTTGTCAAAGCGCGTTCCGCAGAGATTGACCAGGCAGTCGAGGCAGCCGCCGATCAGCCGGCCTTCAAAGCGGGCTTCTCCGTCGCCTGCTACGGTCATGCCGTACGGCTCAGTGATGTTGTAAGGGGCGAAAGGATGCGCTTCATCCTTCAGGGATTCCTTCTCCCAGCCTTCATAGTTGGCAAAATCTGCCTTGCTGCCGGTCAGAACGGCAAAAGCATCCTGCACAGAGGCGTGCAGCGGCTGCATACCGAAAGAGGCCGCACACGGGCCGTAGAGCGCGGCGGTATCGCAGAGCGTCGGGAGGGTGAAGGTCAGGTTCGTGTTGTCGGAGTAGCCCAGGTACCAATGCGGACGAGCCGTGCGGATTCCTTCAAAGTCCACAAAAGGCAGGTCCTCGCACATGGTTTCCCCGCCGCCGCAGGAGATAATGACATCGGCGCGGTCCTGCAGAAAGAAATCGTTGATTTCCGCGCCGCAGGCCTCGGGCGTGTTGCTCTTGCCGGTTCCTTTGTCTTCATAACAGTTAGGACCGAGCACCGTTGTATAACCTTCGTCCTGGAACAGGGCGAGCGCAGCGTCAAATGCGCTGCGGTACGGCTCTATGGAACAGCCGAAGGACGGAGCGATAAAACCGATCCGTCCTCCGGGAGCCAGAAAATCTGGATATCTCATCATCTTTTCCTCAGGTTTCAGCGAATCCGCCGCCGGCTCTTGGCGGTTTTTTCGGTGTTTGCCTCTGCCTTGGCGGCTTTTTCGGCTTCAGCGGCTGCTTCAAGAGCCGCTTCGGCTTCCTGCGCTGCCGATTCTTCCGCATAGAGTTCTTCGGCACCGTCTAAAGGAACGCGCAGGCCTTCATCGGCGGAGCTTAAGGTGGCGGGAGCAGCGGCTGCGGCAGGGGCTTTTTCAGGCTTTACGGCCTCTTCATCAGGATCGGGAAGGCGGATCGGTGCGGCTTCCTCTCCCAGGGCTTCTTCCTGCTGCGCATCCGTTTCTGCGCCGCCGTCTTCTTCTGCGTTATCCTGCGGTGCGCCTTTCCTGCGGGACGAATCGACGATGCGTGAAATGATCAGGAACAGCGCAATGACGACGATCAAGGCGGAAAGGATCACAACCGGCAGGATGGGGAACTGTTTCGTATATTCGGCAGTATAAGAACTGTCGCGGGTGAGAAGGTAGGCCTCACCGTCCTTAGCCACGCTGCCGTCATCCTTGTACCAGTTGACGAACTCATAACCCTTCTTCGGGGAGGCTTCAGGAAGCGTAACAGCGGTCCCGTATACCTGCTGGATCTCGGTTGTACCGGCATCGGAGCGGAAGCGGATCGTGTAGGTGTTCGGCTCCATGATCGCATTGACCTGACGGGTCTCATGCTGGAAAGGCAGGTAGTAGCTGACACCGGCCTGATAAGGCGTGCCGTCCGGATTCTGCCATGCGATAAAGTGATAACCTTCCTTTTCCGTTCCGAAAGCGGAAAGTTCAGGGGATTTGCCGTCAGTCACTTCGATTTCCTTCCAGACAGCGCCTTCAAAGAGCAGCTGATAGGTAAGGATTCCCTCGCCGGAGTTGTCACCCGGATAAAGTGTTCCGAGAATCTCGTCATAGTAGGGCGAGAAGAATTCATCTGTCAGGCTTTCCGGCAGCGGATAGGCTGTGCGGAAGGCTTCGGTGGCACGGACGTGGACATATTCCGCCGAAGGCACGTCAGGCATAAAGCCGTCTGAGATCGCTGCTTCCGGTGCGGCATAGTAGACATAGCTGTTGGTGTCCGAAGGCAGTTCATGGCGGGGGAACACAAGAACTTTTTTACGCTTGAGCGAGGAGAAGTTGTCATCGATGATCAGGGAGGCCTGCGGACGGATGCTGCTTAACGACCAGGTGTCACCGGGAAGGGTATCCCAGACAGCCTTGTCGATGGCTTCCTGTACGGCCTGGGCATAGGCTTCCTCCGCCTTCTTGTAGGCTTCTTCGTCTTTCTTGGCGTCTTTTTCAGCCTTCCCCGCATCTTCTTCAGATGCCTTTTCCTTCTCTTTGTCGGCCGCATCCTGCTCTTTGGCATCGTCCTTTTCGGCGTCATCAGCCTCTTCCGGGAAGTAGTCTTCGCGCGGAACGACGGGCTTATCGTACACCGTATCAACGGTGTTGTCTGCATAGGTGCAGCAGATGAGGTCTACCGTGTAAGGCAGGTCTGCCTTGCCCATGCCCTCAAGGTAAAGTGCACTGTAGGCGTTATAGGCAGAGTTGCCGTAAATCGAAGCATTGAGGATGGTTATATTGAGGTCGCTGTCAGCATTGATATAGAGGCCGCCGCCCATGCCGGTTTCGGCTTGCAGGCCGTCCTTGCCTTTTCGCTGCAGCGCGGAGGCAGCGCGGTTGTGGGCAATGATGCCGTCACGGAACAGAAGCTCCGTATTATCTGCAGCAAGACCGCCGCCAAGCGAGGCGCTGTTGAAGGCAACATTGCAGCCCGTCATGGTCAGGTGGCAGTTCCTGGCAAACAGAGCGCCGCCCTTTGTCACATCCGCATATTTTACGTAAACCGGCTCGGCCTGCGCTTCTGCATCGCCGTCAGCCGCTTCCGCGGCAGCCTGTTCGGTATCGTCTGTCAGATATTGATGGCTGCCTTCGTTCGCAGTCAGACTGCAGGCGGTCATGTCCAGAACGGCATTTTCCGCATAAATGGCACCGCCGCCGAGCGCTTCCTTGTGGTTGCTGCTAAGGTTGCCGGCAAAGGAACAGTCCTTTGCGGTGAAGCGGATATTGTCTGCACCTTCCTGCCCGATCAGCAGGACCGCGCCGCCGCGAAGATCCACGGCATTGCCGAGAAAAGCGCAGTTTTCCGCATTGAGAGAAAGCTTGGCCGCCGTTTCACTGTAGTCAGCGTACAGTGCTGCGCCCTCATGGTTCATATAGTTGCGGAAGACGCAGTCGCTAAGCGTGACGTCTGCACCGCCCTTGAAGCTAAGCGCAGACTGAAAGCTGCCGGTCTCATCCGACCAGCTCTCATCTCTGATCACGGAAGTGTCGGCTTCGGCATAGAAGGTGATGTTTTCAAATTTTACGGAAATATCCGAGGCTGAACCGTCAAGAAGGAATGTCCCGTGTGTAAAGACAGCAGAGCCCTGGTCCTTCAGGCTGGCGATCGTGATGCTCTTATTGATGACGATCGGGTCAGGATTATCCTGCGAAAAAGCAATATCGTCAACGTACAGGACGTCGCCATCTTTAGCTTGACTGATCAGTGTGCGCAGGGCATCATCGTTGTTGATTCCTCCGGCTGCGTTAGCAGGAACAGCTGCGGGCAGGGCAAGGCAAAATGCCAGGAGCAAAGCGCCGAGACATTTGCCGATTTTTTTGAAAGAACAGGACTGCATAGGATAATTCCCCTCCTGGTTTTTTACATAAGTAGAAAAATTATAACAAAAGATCACGGAAAATACAAGCAAAAGCCGCCCCGGCTCCTGCTTTTCCGATCTCCGTACGCCGCCGTCAGGCTTTGGGACCGAGGCGCAGTTCGTCAGCCCGGGCCTTCATGCCGGAAATGGCGATCTCCGAGACTTCACGGATGTCCATGCCGAGCATCTCGCAGCCCTTAAGGATCAGCTCGCGGTTGCATTTGGCCGCGAATTTCTTATCCTTGAACTTTTTCATGAAGCTCGGGACCTCAAGGTCCGTGATCCCTAAAGGACGCATGCGCGCGGCGGCCTGGATGATGCCGGAAAGCTCGTCCACGGTGAACAACGTCTTTTCCATCGGGCTCTCCGGACGGATGTCGTTGTGCAGTGTATAGCCGTGGCAAAGGATGGCGCGGATGTCTCTTTCGGGAACGCCGGCCTTACAGAGCGGCTCTTCGGTGTGGGACAGGTGCTCCTCCGGATACTTTTCAAAATCGTAGTCGTGCAGCCAGCCGACGGCTTCCCACTCCTCGCGGTCCTCGCCGAAGTGCTCAGCCATGGCGCCCATGCAGGCGGAGACGTTCGCGGCATGCAGGAGGAGGTGGTCCTCCGTGACCATCGTCGCGTTCAGGCGTTTCGCTTCTTCAAGGGTGAGTTTTTCCATAAGAGCCTCATTTCCTGAGCAGGGCTTCCCACTCCTTAATGATGGAGCGGTCGTCGAAATAGTCGATGCGCATGGCCTTGCGTACCCGCGCCAGGGTCGCGTTCGTCACTTCCTGCGCCCGCGCGGTGCCTTCGCGGAGGATGTCGTACACCGCGTCGATGTCTGCTTCCCATTTCGCTCTTTCGGCGCGGATGGGCTGCAGAGTCTCCTCGAGGATATTGATCAGGAACTTCTTGCAGGTGCCGTCGCCGAGGCCGCCGCGGCGGTAGTGAGCCTTCATTTCGTCAAGGTTCGCGTAATCCGGAAGGTAGCGGCTGAAGTGTTCGTCGGTGCAGAAGGCATCCAGATAGGTAAAGACCACGTTGCCTTCGAGGTGTCCGGGATCGCTTATCTGCAGGTGCTGCGGGTCGGTGAACATCTTGCCGTTCACCTGTTTTTTCACGGTCTTCGGATCGTCGGAGATGTAGATGCAGTTGCCGAGGGACTTGCTCATCTTGGCCTTGCCGTCGACGCCGCACAGACGGCGCTGGATCGCGTTTTCGGGAATGACGGCTTTCGGCATTATCAGAGTCTCGCCGTAGGTCCGGTTGAACTTCTCGACGATCTCACGGGCCTGCTCGATCATGGGCAGCTGGTCTTCGCCCACCGGAACGACGTTGGCGTCGAAGGCGGTGATGTCCGCGGCCTGCGACACCGGATAGGCAAAAAAGCCCGCAGGCAGGCCTTCGTCCGCAAAGCCGCGCATCTGGATCTCGGCCTTGACGGTGGGGTTGCGGGAAAGTCTGGCGGTTGTCACCAGGTTCATGTAGTAGAAGGTAAGCGCGTGAAGCGCCGGCAGGGCGGACTGCACGCAGATTGTGCATTTCTTCGGATCGATGCCGACGGACAGATAGTCGAGCACTACCTGAATGATATTGTCGCGGATCTTGCCGGGATTGTCGGCATTGTCCGTTAAGGCCTGGTCGTCCGCGATCAGGATGTTGATCGCATCGAATTTTCCGGAATCCTGCAGCTCCACGCGGCGCTTTAAGGACCCCACATAGTGGCCCAGGTGCAGGCGGCCGGTCGGCCGGTCGCCGGTCAGGATGATATTTTTTTCAGGCATGGTCATACCTCCCCCGAATCAGCAGTTTTTACCGCAGATCTGCGCCGCAGGGGCTCCTGCTGTACACATCCGCAATATATAATACTATCATGCACCCTGTTTTTAGGCAAGCAAAAAAGGCCGGTAAACGGCCTTATTTAGCGCATATCGGGCCCGTACCCGGGGGAAATGAGCCGTCAGGAGAGGGGGCCTTCCTTCTCCTTTCCTTTCTTCTCTTCTCCGGGCTGCTCTGCATCGTTATGTCTGCGCTTTTTCATTGATACAAGGATAAGCACGGTCACAAGAATGATCAGGGCAATGACGATAATAAGGGCTGGCGGCAGTGTGCCGTCGGAAAGAATGAGCTCCGGCCCTGCGACGGCGTCGGCGGGGATAAGCAGAAAGCGGTTCATGATTTATCCTCCTTTAACTGCTCCTCCGGAGCTTCGTCCTTCAGAGCCTCATCGCTCTGTTCCGTGAGGCTGTCGGCTTCGGGCTGCTGCTTTTTCATTTTCTTTAGGATGGATCTTGTGACAGCAATAACGATCACGACAGCGATAAGGATCAGCCATGTCACCGGACGCAGCCCGAAGATGGTCCAGACGACGTCGGCAGGGATAAGAGCGGGATTGTACATTTTTTTAACCTCCTTCTTCGTATGAGTTAGAGCAAAAAGTTAAGAACGAGCCCTGCCCCGTAGGAGCAGGCGTTGAGTACCAAAGAGAGCAGGAAGGGTCGCAGCGAGGCGCGAAGATCCGCTTGGAACTGCCGGTAGACACAGCCTTCGACAAATACGGCGACGGCCTCGGCAAGCAGCTGGAAGGGGAGATAAAACTTCCCCAGGAACGGCCCGAGTGCCATGCACAGAAATACGACGGCCGGATTGGTGAGGACGTTGGCCAGGAGGACGATCAGCAGGCCTCTTTTCGTGCGGACCTTAAAGAGTGCGGCAAGGGAAAGCTCGATCAGCAGCGTAAGGCCGAGAGAGACCGCAAAGCTTATCAGGATCTCCATGCGTTCTCCTTCTTAAGAAGCCCGGATGCCGCAAGCAGCAGGATGAGCGAGAGCAGGCTGACTCCTGCGCCGAGCAGGTGACCGGGAAGAAACGGCTTTCCGCTGAAGGTCGGCAGAGCGCCGAGGAAGAGCGCTACAGTTAACAGTCCGAAGGAGAAGCCCTCCAGGCTGCGGAAACGGTCCGCGATCATATACAGCGTGACCGGCATCGTCATGTTGAAGCATAAGAGGGCGGCAAGCCCGGCTGCAGGCGACGCCGAAAAGAGATAGCAGAGGGCGGCCGCGCATAACGAGCCGATCATGACCTTCTCCGTGCCGAAGCGGGCGGAGAGGATGCCTCCGGCCATCTTTCCGAGTACGACAGCTGACGTGGCAAGGAAACCCCACAAAAAGCCTTCCTTCCAGGAAAAGGAAACGGAAAAGCCGGCATACGAGCGCAGGAGGACGACCAGGAAACAAAGCGCCGCCGCAGCTGACGCGGCAGGCGAACTGCTCTGCGGAAGCGGGGAGCGTGCAGACTTTCCGGCCGTGACCGGGCAGGCATCCGGAAGACCCTTATCCTTCCTTCCGGAGAGGATCCCGAAAAGCAGGAACAGGAGCAGATAGACTGCAGAAAGGGCTAAAAGCAGCTGCAGGCCTGGAAGGCGGACATCTTTTCCGAAAAAGATGCCGAGATACAGGCCCATGGCGCCGGGCGCGACGAAAATGCCGAGAGCCGCCCCCTTTTTATTCTTCTGACGGTCTTCTTCTATGGTGCCGATGCCGCCGCCCACATGGAAGAGCGCGTTGCCGATCCCGAGGATCACGGGATGAAGGAAGGCACCGGCGACGGTGATCACCGCACCGGAAAGGGCGCAGAGATAAGGGAGCCTCCCGGCTTTGTCCGGCCGCTTTATCTTCAGATAGTCCATGAACGCTCCGGCGGGCATCTGCAGGACAAAGGCGCAGAAATCATACCAGAGGATAAGGAGGGCAAACTGCTCGCTGCCGGCAAAGCGGGCGTACAGCGCAAAGGCACAAATGCCGTCCGTCAGGAAATGCAGGACAGAATAGAAAAAGGTATGCACGTTTTTCCTCCGTAGGATCAATAAGATCTGTTTTATTTATTATAGCATAGAACTATGCTATAATACAAATAGAATTCCCCAGACTGCCGGAGATCAATACAGTTGATAATTATGATGAACTTCTTAAGGTAATGAGAATATGAAGAACAAACCATTAACCCTTGCAGTTGATTTGTACGGCTGCCCGAACAGGTGTCTGCATTGCTGGCTTTCCCATATGCCGAACCGGACCATGGAGCCTGATGCAGACCGGTGGATCGTGGATCAGTTCCGGCCGTATTTCGATCAGATCAGCTTTTTCAGCTGGCTGCGGGAGCCGGATTTCTGCCCGGATTACCGTGCCAGGTGGGAGCGGGACAAAAGGCTTTCCGTCAATGCCGTGCCGCCGCGTTTCGAACTGGCCAGCTTCTGGCGGCTTGCACGGGATCCGGAATACGCCAGCTTTTTGAAGGAAGTCGGGGTGAACTGCGTACAGCTGACGTTCTTCGGCATGGAAGAAACCACGGACCGTTATGTGGGGCGCGCGGGCGCTTTTCAGGAATTGCTGAAAGCGACCGAGGTTCTCCTTGCTCATGCGATCAGTCCTCGCTGGCAGGTATTCATCAACGAAGACAATAAAGACGAACTGCCGGCGCTTCTCCGGCTGACCCAGACACTCAGGCTTCCCGCCCGCTGCGAAGCCTTTGGCGGCACGTTCCGCTTCTTTGTTCATCCGGGAAGCTGTGACGGGGAAAACAGAAAGCTGTACCCGATCCGCATCATCAAGGCGCACATCCCTGAAATATTGATCCCGTATTTCCTGAATTACGACGCGCTGCTTCCGGAAAAAGAATGGTATGAGAAGTGGAAAAAGGATCCGTCTCATGTTGTCCCGCATAACACAGACAGCATTGTGCTCTATGTGGCAGGCAATTATGATCTGTTTTTTAATTTCACACACATGCGCCCGGAATGGCGCATCGGAAATCTGAAGACAGACCCGATAAATGAACTGGTCCGCCGGGTGATGGAAGAAGATATCCCGGCACTCAGAATAGCCCGGAACATCACTCTTGGGGAGCTTGTCAGCCGCTGCGGCGACCCGCTTTCGGAAAGGGCGTTTGAGAAGGAAGATTACCAGATGTATCTTCTGAACAGGCATTTGGAAACCTTTGCATAAAAATAAAGCGAAGCCAAGGCAGTGGACAGGCGGACGCTTGTCCTTTATAATTGTCATGTACGAGATAGTGCCGGTGCATCCAGTGCCGCACAAAGAAAGGAGACCCCTGCAATGAAGGTTTTATTGCTGAACGGAAGTCCGCATAAGGATGGCTGCACGATGGTCGCGCTGCGCGAGATGATCCGAATTTTCGAAGCGGAAGGCGTCGAAACGGAAGTGATCCAGGTGGGCGGAACGGATATACGCGGTTGCTCTGCCTGCAGCTACTGCAATTCGCACGGCAAATGCGTTTTCGGACAGGACGCCGTGAACGAGACCGCGGAAAAATTTAAGGAAGCAGACGGCATGGTGATCGCAAGCCCTGTCTACTACGGCTCGCCGAACGGAACGCTGCTCGCCTTCCTGGACAGGCTTTTCCTGAGCACCGCTTTTTCCAAGCACATGAAGGTAGGGGCTTCCGTGGTCAGCTGCAGACGTGGCGGCAACACCGCCAGCTTTGACGTGCTGAATAAATATTTTACGATCAGCGGCATGCCCTTGGCTTCGTCCACCTATTGGAACCAGATCCACGGCTGCGTGAAGGAGGAAGCCTTAAAGGATGCGGAAGGCCTGCAGACCATGCGGAATCTGGCCAGAAATATGGTCTTTATGATGCGTGCAATCGCGGATGCGAAAGAAAAGTACGGCCTGCCTGAAGAGGAACACACTTATTACACGAATTTTGCGGATGGAAAATAAAGTATGAAAAAAATTTCGATCGCACTGACAGCACATGTAGACGCCGGCAAGACAACCCTTGCCGAGGCGATGCTGCATGTCTGCGGGGCGGTTCGGAAACCGGGGCGTGTGGATCAGGGGAGCGCAGCCCTCGACTACGGCAGCCAGGAAAAACGGCGCGGCATCACGGTGTTTGCCGGCGAAGCCACGCTGAACTGGAAAGGTGCGGAGATTAATCTTCTGGACACGCCTGGCCATGTGGATTTTTCTCCTGAGACGGAACGGGTTTTAGCTGCCGCAGATGCTGCGATTCTTGTGATCAGCGGCCTTGACGGGGTGCAGGCCCATACACTTTCCCTTTGGAAGCTTCTCGCAAAAAGAAAACTGCCGGTGATCCTATTCGTATCGAAAATGGATGCGGGCAGACGCAGCCGGGATGAGCTGCTCGCAGAGCTTGAGCAGTCTCTTTCGCATGCCTGCCTTCCGGTGGAAAAGCTCGTCCCGGAAGACAAAGCTGCCGTCCTGGGCGAGGAAGCGGCGCTGCTTGATGAAGCACTGCTGGAACGCTATTTAAGCGGCGAGACGCTGAGCGGAAGCGACGGCGTCAGGCTGGTGAGAGAGCGGCGCGCCTTTCCGCTTATCTTCGGAAGCGGCCTGAAAGAAGAGGGGATCCAGAGACTGCTGGATCTGCTTGAGGCGCTGGCACAGGAGCAAAATGCGGCGGAAACGGAACCGTTCGGCGCTTTGGTCTACAAGATCAGCTATGACGAAAAGGGAAGCCGCCTGACACATCTTAAGTGCAGCTCGGGGAGATTACATCCCCGGGATGAGATCGTATACCCGGACGGGCGGGGAAGTGAGAAGATCACACAGATCAGGCGCTATACGGGAAGCCGCTTTATCCAGGAGGATGAGCTTTCTGCCGGCAGCACCGGTGTGATTGCAGGCCTCACGTTAAGCCGCAGCGGTGATGCGCTCGGGGCGGCAGAGAGAAGCTCTGCGAAAGCCTTTTTTGAGCCGGTTATGCGTTATCACCTCTGCCTTCCGGAGGGTGTGAGCCCGGACGTCGCAGAGCCTGCCTTAAGGAAGCTTGAGGAGGAAGATCCCTCCCTTCATCTGCACTATGCCCCGGAAGCCGGCCTGATTTTCGCCAATCTGATGGGACCGGTACAGGGCGAGGTGCTGACGGAACTTATCCGGGAACGTTTCGGCTGGAATGTTACGCTGGAGCAGGGCCGGATCCTCTACAGAGAAACGCTGACGGCACCGGTAGAAGGCGTCGGCCATTATGAACCGCTCAGACATTATGCGGAGGTGCATCTTGCCTTGAGGCCGCTGCCGCGCGGGAGTGGGATCATTTACCGGGATGAAGACCGGGGACGCTATCTTGCCGGAGATATGCGGCGCCTGATTTTAGGACAGCTGGCCCAGAAAACCCATAAAGGTGTTCTGACCGGCAGCGAACTTACGGATGTGGAGATCGCGCTTCTCGGCGGACGTTTTCATGAAAAGCATACGGAGGGCGGAGATTTCCGGGAAGCGGCCTGGCGTGCGGTCAGGCAAGGCCTGATGCGCGCCGAAAAGAAAGGGCACATGGCGCTTCTGGAACCGTATCTGGCCTTCGAAATCCGTGTCCCGCCGGATAAAACCGGCCGGGTCCTCAGTGATATCCACGCCAGATCCGGCGAGGCGCAGCAGACCGGTGAACGGGACGGGCTCAGCCTGATAGGCGGCCGGGCGCCCTTGTCCACGATGCAGGACTATGCCGCGCAGCTTTCATCCTTTACCGGCGGCCGCGGCGGTCTCAGAACCTGGCAGGATGGATATGACCTGTGCCATGATGAGGCGGATGTCATCCGCGCGGCCGGTTACAATCCTGTGGCAGACAGGGAAGATCCTCCGGATTCCGTCTTCTGCCGGAACGGCGGCGGTTTTTCCGTGCCCTGGGATGAGGTGCCCTCGTACATGCATCTGCCTTTCCTTGCTGAAGAGGCAGAAGACAGAAAAGCGGATCGGGAAGCTGCCGGAAATGCCCGTGCGGCGTCCGGCGCAGGGGGCCTCGGCACCGACGACGAACTGGAAGCTATTATGCTCCGCGAATTCGGCCCCATCAAGCGGCCGGTCCAGAGCGGACAGAAAAGAGAGTGGAACAGCCTTCCCTATGAACCGGTGGAGTTGTACAGCCCGCAGGAAATGATCGTTGACGGCTACAATCTGATCTTTGCCTGGCCGGAGATCAAAGCCCTTGCGGAGAAAAGCCTCGATCTTGCCAGGGAGAATCTGGAGCAGCGCCTGCAGAATTACGCAGCGTTCAGCGGACGGCATATTGAGCTGGTCTTTGACGGCTACAAGGTGAAGGGCGGAACCGGCTCTGAAGAGGAAAAAGCACCGCTTTCCATTGTGTATACTGCGGAAAATGAGACCGCGGATGTATTTATCGAAAAAGAATTAAGCAGAAGACGGAGCGAGAAGGCCCATCCCATGCCGCTTGTGGTCAGCGGAGACAACCTGATCCGCCTGGCGGTTATTCGCTTCGGCGGTCTCAGAATGAGCTGCGAAGCCTTCGTGCAGGAGTATGAGGCAGCGATGGAGCAGCTTGCCGAAATCACAAAAAAGAGCGGCAAAAAACTTGCCGCTCCGCTCATGGAAGAACGCCCGGAATAGTTTACAGGGCGTAGGCGATCAGCAGGCGCAGAACATTTTCCGCGCCGTCCCGGTGACTTCTTTCGTAGCCGTGCGAGGCATAGACCCCGGCACCGATGAGACCGTGTCTGAGGTCTCTTCCGCCGCGCAGCGTCGCCTCCACATCGCTCCCGTAGAAGGGATAAATATCGACGGCGTAGTCGGCGCCGCAGCGTTTTGCGGCTTCGATCAACCCCTTCACGACGGGATAGCTGTAAGGGCCGCCGCTGTCCTTGGCGCAGATGGAGACCTGCTTCTCCGTGCAGGCGAGGCCGTCTCCCACACAGCCCATATCGACCGATATCGCTTCGGTGCAGCCCTCAGGCACGCTTGAGGAACCGCCGTGTCCGACTTCTTCAAACACCGTAATGTGTGCGTACAGCGCACGTTCGGGAACAATATGATTCTCGCGGATATATTTCCCAAGCCCGAGCAGTATGCCGACACTCAGTTTGTCGTCAAGGAAACGGGATTTGATATATCCGCTTTTTGTTATCCGGACATTCGGCTCGAAGCAGACGATATCGCCCACGGCAATCCCCAGTTTTTCCGTATCTTCCTTTTTCCGGACATCCTCGTCCAGGACGACCTCACAGTTGTCCCAGCTCCGTTTGATGTTGTTGTATTCCCCGTTCACGTGAATGGAGGCGTTGTTCAGCTGGAAGGTGCCTTCATAAATGCCGTTAAATTTAGTGACAACGCGCACATTTTCCGTTTCGGCATTGTTGGGGTTCATGCCGCCAAGATTGGTCAGGCGCAGCCGGCCGTTGCCCTTGATTTCCGCGACCATGCCGCCGAGGGTGTCCACGTGAGCCTCGAGAAGGAGGGCATTTTGCGGGTCTTTTCCGCCGAAGGAGACTAACACGCCGCCTTTATTGGTTATCCTGGCTTCAAAGCCCAGCTTTTCAAATTCACCACGGACCCATGCCGCGGCTTCTTCCGTGTAACCGGTGGGAGAGTCGATATTCAGGAGAGTTTCCGTTTCCCGGATCAGAAAATCCGTATACTGGTCCAAAACAAGGTTTTTCATGGTTATGCATTGTCCTTTCTGCTGTATCATCATGGTTTTTACGCCTATTTACAGCCATTTTTTCTTTTTGAAAAACAGAAGCGAGAGGACTGCGATCAGCAGCGCGGCCGCGATCACGAGCGGATAGCCCCAGGGGGAATCAAGCTCCGGCATATACTTGAAGTTCATGCCGTACCAGCCGGTGATCAGCGTAAGCGGCATGAAGATCGTGGTCACGACGGTCAGTATGGTCATGATCCGGTTCTGCGTCAGGTCGATCTGGGACTGATACAGGTCGCCCAACTGCATCGTGTAATCGCGAAGAGACGTCACGATGTCATAGAGCCTCGACATACGGTTCGTAAACATATGGAAATAGCGGAGGTTTTCCTCCTCGAAAAAGCCGTTTTCGTTCTCCTCGAGCTCCTGGCTGAAATCGATCAGCTGGTCATAGTGCGTGCGCAGAACGCCGACTTCACGCCTGATGGCATTGATCTCCTTCAGATGTTCTTCCTTCGTTCCGTTCAGAATATCCTTTTCGATTCGGTCGAGCGCATCGTCGTATCGTTCCATCAGACGGAGATCTTCATGTACGATATATTCCAGAAAATCATACAGAAAACGTTCGAGGCAGGGCATTTTCCACTGCCTGGAGGTGCGGATCGTTTCCAGGATCGGCCGGACCGTGCCGGTATCATCGATAAAAACGATGCCTTTTTCGTCTAAGGCAAAGGAAAAGCACAGCTCATCCCCGGACAGATCGCGGCGGTCAGGGATAGAAAAGGTCCCCGTGAGCGAGTCGTAGTTGACTTCGATCTCCGTGTTATGGATATCATTCGGATGCATGTCCAGATCGATCCCCATATCGAATCGGTCCCGTTCTTTCTCCCACTCGGCGCCGGTCAGGACTGCGGCATACGGCGCAGCGGCGGCGTTAAATTCGGAGGACGGGCATTCCGTGAGGGTCTTTCGGATCAGATAGTACATGGTCAAGGATCTCCTGGTTTTATGATGGATGAAGATGCGTTCGCGCGGGCTCAGGTGGAGGTCTTCTCCGGCCTGTTTTTCAGCTGCTTTGCAAGCCGGGTAAGATAAACGGCAAGGAGCAGCAGGGAAGCGCAGGCGCCTGCGGCACAGGCAAAGCCATGGCTCAGTCTGAAGCCTTCCTTTGCCGTAAGGATGTAGGTGACGCTGACGGCCGTCATGAAGGCCGCAGGAAGCGCCGTGAGCAGAGAGGCAAAACGCCCATTCCCCTTTTTAAGCAGGTAGGCGGCCGACACCCAGAGGGCGATCATGGCTAAGGTCTGGTTGCTCCATGAGAAATAGCGCCAGATGGTCTGGAAGCCGTTATCATTTACGATGGCGAACCAGGTGAGCAGTCCGCCGACGGCAAGCAGCGGGACGGTGATGAGAAGTCTGTTCTTCAGATCCTTCTGGTCAAGCTTTACGGTCTCCGCCAGAATCAGCCTTGCGCTGCGGAAGGCGGTGTCGCCGGATGTGATAGGGCAGATGATGACCCCGGCAACGGCCAGGATCCCTCCGGCCGCGCCGAGCACGCCGGTGGAGATCTCATAGACGACGTTGGATGCACCGCTTTGCAGCGCCTGGTTTAACAGACTTGTGGATCCGTAGAACGAGACGCCTGCCGCCGCCCAGATCAGGGCGATCACCGATTCGCAGATCATGGCGCCGTAGAAGACCTTACGGCCTTCTTTCTCGCTCGTGATGCACTTGGCGATCATGGGCGACTGCGTGGCATGGAAGCCGGAAATGGCTCCGCAGGCAACGGTGATGAACATATACGGCCAAACGGGCGTGCCGTCCGGATGAAGATTCGCAAGACTGATCTCCGGAATGCTGTAGCTGCCGGAAAACAGGATCCCGCCGATCACCGCGGCCGCCATGACGATCAGCAGCACGCCGAAAACAGGGTACAGCCTGCCGATCAGCTTGTCAATGGGCAGGAGAGTTGCCAGGAGATAATAGACCAAGATGACAACGGCCCAGAAGGTGCCGTTCATCCAGCCGGGTGTGAGTCTTGCCAGAAGACCGGCCGGGCTGGTCACGAAGACGACGCCGCAGAGAACGAGCAGGATGACGGAAAAGATGCGCATGACTGCCTTCGCGGTCTTTCCGAGATACAGGCCGGAGAGCTCGGCGATGGACGCACCGTCGTGCCGCAGGCTGATCATTCCGCACATATAGTCGTGGACGGCGCCGCCCAGGACCGCGCCGAAAATGATCCACAGGAAAACGACCGGGCCGAACACCGCGCCCATCAGCGCGCCGAAAATGGGACCCGTGCCGGCAATATTCAGCAGCTGGATCAGGAAGGCCTTCCAGGTCTTCATCGGAACGAAATCGACGCCGTCGTCCCGGGAAACGGCGGGGGTCGGCCTGCCGTCGGGCCCGAAGATCCGTTCCGTCAGTTTTCCGTAGATCAGATATCCTGCAATCAGGACAAATAATGAGATGATAAGAGACAACATAATGGCTCCTCCCGGGCCTGCAAGCAGGGCTCTGAATGTTCAGCCTTCCGCTTTTTATAGATCGAATATACTCATTTGCGGATATTTCTCCGGCAGTTCACTCATAAACCGGAAACAGGCTTCCGGGCTTGACAGGATCCCGTTTGCCTTACAGATCCTTTGAAATATCTTAGTCAGTTCCCCGGCTCCTGGACTTGGCAGTTCATATGCATTGCCATACCGTTTGATGTAGCGTTCCTTCGTCCCCGGAAAATGCTTATCAAGCGCTGCATAATAGTATTCCCGGTCGCCGTCTCTAAGCGTCAGGCCCATGCCGAAATCTATGATGCCTTTAACACCGACTCGGACGCATTCATTCAGGATAGATGTTATATTTTCTTCCGTATCATTGATGAACGGCAGGATCGGAGTTAGCCAGACTACGGTAGGAATTCCCCTTTTCTGCATTTCTTCCAGCACTTCTATTCGCCGCTTTGTATTACAGACATTTGGTTCCAGTATGCTGCACAAGTCATCATCCCAGGTCGTGAGCGTCATCTGCACCACACATTTTGCGGAGCGGTTTATCTCGTCAAGCAAATCGATATCCTGAAGGATACGATCCGATTTTGTCTGTATCGCAGCCCCGAAGCCATATTTCTGTATGATTTCAAGGCACTTCCGCGTCAGCCGCAACTCTTCTTCGCAATGCATATATGGATCCGACATTGCACCGGTTCCGATCATACACTTCTTTCTTTTTGAGCGAAGAGCAGACTCTAAGAGCTTTGGAGCATTCTGCTTGACTTCTATATCTTCAAAAGGATGCGTAAATTGATAACAGCGGCTGCGGCTGTCACAATAAATACACCCATGGGAACATCCTCTGTATATATTCATTCCATAGCGACCGCCGCTCCCGGTAAGCAGTCCTTTCGCTTCCACAAAGTGCATATTACAAGCGGCCTCCTTTTATTCTTATCGGATACCTTGCCACTGTCCTCGGCTTCTCCTGCACTACTCTTCAATCTCTTGATAAGCCGCCTTGCGTTGTGCCGCTGTGACGTTCAGCGTGAACACCGAGATGATGTTTCGCCTCAGAAAGTTTGGACAATGCACATATCGTCTCCGAATGCTCCGTAAAAGGGAAGAGGTCAAAGGGCTGGATGGCGTTTACGGCATAGCCGCCCTTTGTGAGCACGGCAAGATCGCGGGCAAGAGACTCCGGGCCGCAGGAAACGTAGACGATGCGGGAAGGGGAAAGCTTCAGGCAGGCGGCAAGAAAGGCCGGGGAACAGCCGGAGCGGGGCGGATCGAGGAAGACGGCGTCTGCGCTTTCTCCGCGGCCGGCAAGAGCAGTCATGAAGTCTCCGGCGTCGGTCTTAATGAATTTTGCATTGCGGATGCCGTTTGCCGCCGCGTTTTCACGGGCGTCGCGGACAGCGGCGGCGTTTAATTCGGCGCCGATCACGCGGCCTGCCTGCCCGGCGGCGATAAGGCCGATGGTTCCGGTGCCGCAGTAGGCGTCGATGACGGTCTCTTTTCCGCTCAGGCCCGCAAAGCGCACGGCCGTTTCATAAAGCGGCTCGGTCATTACGGGATTGACCTGGAAAAAGGAAGCCGGGGAGAGCTTGAAGCTGAGGCCGCAGAGGGTGTCGGTGAGATACCCGGGGCCGAAGAGGGTGATGTTTTTCGCGCCGAGCACCATGCTCGTGCGGCGGTCGTTGACGTTCAGGATGACGGAGGTGACCTTCGGGTGCGCCGCGGTAAGCTGCTGCACGAACTTCGTTTTTCCGTGGAGCTCCGGGGAGGCCGCGACAAGGATCACCATCATCTCGCCGTTTGCCCGGCTCCTGCGGATCATCACATGGCGAAGGACGCCGGTCTTTCTGATCTCGTCGTAAACGGGGAGGCCGAATTCCTTTGCAAGGCGGCAGACCGTGCGGATCACGGCCTGGCAGTCCTCATCGTCCAGGCGGCAGGAGGGGACGGTCACGACCCTGTGGCTGCCGGCCGCATAGTAGCCGCCGGCGGTCTGCCCGTCCGCAAGGCGCGTGACCACCTGGTGTACCTTGTGACGGTAATGCAGCGGATCGTCCATACCCCGGATCTTTGAAACGGTATGAAAACGCCCCAGCAGCTTTTCGAGGCGCTTTTGCTTCTCGTCAAGCTGCCGGTTGTACGCCAGGTCATTATATTTGCAGCCGCCGCAGATTTTGAAGGCGGGACAGGCGGAGGAAAGAGACATGATGACCTCCAGGAAACATGGTGTTCGGGGAACGCCTGGACTTGCCGTTTAGGCTCTTTACTCTAACTTCAGGTCGCCGTCCTTGATCCAGCCGAGCTTCCGGCAGACGGCGGCAAAGAGCAGGGAGAGCACGGCCGGGAGCACGATGCAGACAAGCACAAGCCCGATCCAGTCGGCGGCGGCAGGCGCGAGGGCTTCGGCGCCGCGGGCGATCGCTTTTTCGGAGGGCGAGAGCCAGCCGGTGATGACGCCGATAGGACCGCACATGCCGCAGGTGCCCATGCCGGAATTGATCGGCTCGCCGTTCATCTGCAGCTTAAACAGGCAGGTCGCGATGGGACCGGTGACAGCCGAGGCAAGGGTCGCGGGGATCCAGATCTTCGGGTTCTTGACGATGTTCGGCATCTGCAGCATGGAGGTGCCGAGACCCTGGGAGATCAGGCCGCCGAAGCGGTTTTCCTTGAAGGAAATGACGGCGAAGCCGATCATCTGCGCGCAGCACCCCGCGACGGCGGCGCCGCCGGCAAGACCGGTCAGACCCAGCACGGCGCAGATCGCGGCAGAGGAGATCGGCAGGGTCAGCGCGATGCCCACGAGCACGGATACAGCGATGCCCATCCAGAAGGGCTGGAGCTTGGTCGCTTCATCGATCAGCAGGCCGAAGGCATTTGCCGCCTTCCCGATAGGCGGGGCAATGAGCTTGGCGAGCGCCACACCCACGAGGATCGTGACGGCGGGGGTCACCAGGATATCGACCTTCGTTTCCTTCGACACGGCTTTGCCGCATTCGGCGGCGATAATGGCAATGATGAGAACGGCAAGCGGTCCGCCTGCGCCGCCCTCGGCATTTGCCGCCCAGCCGACCGCGGCGAGCGAGAAGAGGACCATCGGGTCGGCCTGCAGGGCGCGGCCGATGGCGACCGCCATGGCAGGCCCGCTCACGGCCATGGCATAGGTGCCGATGTCGATGAGCATCTGGATGCTAAGCTGCTGGCCGAGCGTCCTGATGATGGTACCGATCAGCAGGGAACAGAAGAGACCCTGCGCCATGGCGCCGAGCGCGTCGATGCCGTAGCGTTTGCCGGAAAAAACGATGTTTTTGCGTTTAAGAAAATCAGGGAAAGAAGCCATGAGTGATCTCCTTTTCAGTTGTTAGCGACATTGTACCCGCAAATGAGGAAAGACGCAAGAGCATCATAAAAAAACTGCCATCCGGAGGGATGACAGTTGATAGTAGTTTTTGCTTATTGCCGGTATGTCTTCATGAAGTCCGCAAACTTCTTCATGGCTTCGCCCAGTACCTCGATACGCGGAAGATACACGATGCGGAAGTGATCCGGCTCGGGCCAGTTGAAGCCGCCGCCGCGGGTGATCAGAATGTGCTTTTCATGAAGCAGATCCAAGGCAAACTGCTCGTCATCACGGATATGAAAGCGCTTCACATCCATTTTCGGGAAGATGTAGAAAGCGGCCTTCGGCTTGACCACGGAGATGCCGGGGATATCCTTTAACGCGTTATAGATAAATTCCCGCTGCTCGTAAATGCGTCCGCCGGGGACCAGATAGGTCTCTACGCTCTGATAGCCGCCAAGGGCAGTTTGGACGATGGACTGGGCAGGGACGTTCGAGCACAGCCGCATGTTGCTGAGCATGTTCAGACCCTGGATGAAGTCCTGGCCAAGCGCCTTATTGCCTGAAAGGACCATCCAGCCGATGCGGTAGCCGGCGATCATGTGCGACTTGGAGAGGCCGCTGTAGGTGACGCAGAAAAGATCGGGTGCAAGGCTCGCGATGGAGACGTGTTTTAGGCCGTCCATGACCAGGCGGTCATAGATTTCGTCAGAGAGGATCATGAGCTGGTTTTCTCTGGCAATTTCCACGATTTCCCGGAGGAGTTCTTCGGGATACAGGGCACCGGTCGGATTGTTCGGGTTGATGATGACGATGGCCTTGGTGCGGTCTGTGACCTTCCGCCTGATGTCATCCAGATCCGGATACCATTCGGAGGCTTCGTCGCAGATGTAGTGCACGGCCTTTCCGCCGGCAAGATTGACGCAGGCGGTCCAGAGCGGGTAATCGGGGGCGGGAATCAGGACCTCGTCGCCGTCATCAAGCAGCGCGTTCAGACTTAACTGGATCAGCTCGCTCACGCCGTTGCCGGTGTAGATGTCGTCTACGGACAGGTTCGGCAGATGCTTTAACTGACAGTACTGCATAATCGCCTTCCGGGCAGAGAAAAGCCCCTTGGAATGCGAATAGCCTTCGGTCTCCGTGAGCTGGCTGCTCATATCCTGGATGATTTCATGAGGCGTGCGGAAATCAAACGGTGCGGGATTCCCGATGGAAAGCTTCAGGATCTCCATGCCTTCCGCTTCCATGCGGTTCGCCTCGTCGACAACCGGGCCGCGGACATCGTAGAGCACGTTGTCGAGCTTGTGGGATTTCGTGAAAAGGCGCCGCACGGGCTCTTTTTGATTTGAAATTGAACTTTTAACCGGCTCAGACGCGCTTTCTGCCCCGCTTTTTAACCATTCCTTGTCGCACCCGAGGGTCTGCGCAAGAAAGCTCAGGGCTGCGTCACGCGGTATCGTCTTCCCGCTTACATACTGGCTGATATGGCTTTTTCCCAGCCGGATCCCCGCTGCTTCGGCGGCTTTGACAAGATCGATCTGTTTAAACTGTTTACGCTGCATGGCCGTCTTCAGACGGTCTGAAAAGGTCTGTTCGTTCATAAAAGCAACTCCTTTGTGTGCGGCAAGGGTACAGGTTGAACGGATTTTGCCGAATGTTCAACTAAAGGTTCAATATAAGACAGATTATACACAGGAGAAGGAAGAAATCAAGAACTTTTCGGCGGAAAAGTTTAAATAAAGTTTGCGTTGCGCACGGACTTCGTTTCTGGTATGATTTTTACAGGATAATACTGAACCACCCAGGAGGGCTTCAAGATGAAATATAAAGTGATCAGGCTGCTGATAATGCTTCTGCTGTTGGCACTTTCCGGCTGCGGAGTATCCCGGCAGGAGACAGAGGAGGAACAACCCTCTTTAAGCACGCAGACAGAGCCGGAGACAGAGCAGACTACTGCAGCAGTCCCCGTCACACCTGAGATAACAGAGCGGTGGAAAAACGGTGATCTGTCTGATCTTGCCGGCAGACTGCATGTGGCTCCGGACGAAGAGGAAGCCGCAGAATTGCAGCAGATACAGGATGATTTTGCGGCATTTGATGAGGAGACGGCACCGGAAGAGGACGGCGGGATCCTAAATCTGCTTTCGCCTTTTACGAAGATCACGCTTCCCGAGATCATGTCAGGGGACAGCTTTCCCCGGGAAGTTCCGCTAACGATAACGACCCCTGATATGGCAAAGATCCTGACAGAGCTGCACTATGAAGAATATGACAGCGGAGAGAAGCTGGCTGAAGATCTTGCGGCCGTACTGAAAAAGGGAGGCTGGCCTGAGAGAACGGTGACGGTGAACGTGACGGTTCAAAAGGACGGAGAGACCTTCCATGCAGGAGAAAACCAGGAGGCATACTTTGCCTTTTACGGTGGGTTGGCAGAACTCTATATGCAGGAATATACGGCCTTGCTTGAGCAGGTCGGCGGTATGCTGGGAGGAGAAAAAGAATGAGAAAAACACGTTTCTTAGCCCTGGTCCTTGCAGGCATCATGCTTCTTTCGGCAGCCCTTCCCGTACAGGCAGCTGGCGGCCCGCAGATCCCCGGTGACAGACCGGACGGCGTCACCAGGGTGAATGAATACAAACCGTGGACTGACGGGTACTTTGCGTACCTTCCGATCCGTTACTTCGAAGACCCCTGGCACACCGCGGAATCGGAAATGCTTAAGGGCGACCTTCCCGTCCTCATCTGGGAGAGAAAGGCCTTTGTTTCCGCGGCGCTCCTGGCAGAGGCCTCCGGTCTCATTGCAGAGGAAAGCGGAGATAAAATCCAGTTCTCCTGGGGAGAGCGGAAGTTAGTTGTAACACTGGATCAGACCGGCGCGAGCTTCAGGCTTGGCACGTGCCGGGAGGGACAAACCCCGTATCTTCAGACGAGACTGACGCTCTCCGCGGCTCCGTTCCGCAGGGCAGGCGGGACTGCATTTGTGCCCCTGACGGATATTTGCTCGATCATGGGCGTCGACCTGTACGCCGATTCCGAAGAGGAAAGCCCCCGCTACGTCCTCAACCCGCCCCGGGAAGACGTGTATGACATTCTTGCCTCCTTCCGTGACGATACACTGCGGGAAAGCTATATGTTCATGTATGAAGTGGACGAAAATGCGCTCAAGGATGCGGAGGTCTCAAGCCGCGCGGTCATGACGCTTAACGGAATGCTGAACGGGGAAACCGACAAGTATCTGTATACGGTACTGATGGTCATGTGCTCCATGGAGTACATTACCCAGTATATACCGACGAAATACATCTGGAACAAGGTGGATCCCGGGCGGGACCCGGAAAGGATGGATATCGATAAGGAATTCTGGGACCTGATCATCGCTGGAGACATGATCAGAGCGCTTTGGTTTGCCTCCGAGAAGGAAATGGTGGAGACCGCACAAAAAACGGCAGATGTGATGTCTTCCGAGTTGGATATCCTTCTGTATGACGATGTGGTGAAGAACTTTATTCTGGAAGAAGGACATGACCACTTTGAGCTCCTGATCGATCAGCTGAAGCGGACTAATACGAATAATCAGGCGTGGATCAGTGCAAGGACTTATGCGAAGTATGAGAGCATGCTGGAAAGCTATGAAACGCAGTCAAAAGCGTTAGGGCCGAAGCTGGATTCCATGAGTTCAGGTCTCAGCGAGGCTTCCGACATTTTAAGCGGTGTCAGCATAGGCCTGACAGCGTTTAATGACCTGCAGGCTTACGCGGGGCGGGACAAGGTGATGGACGATGCCCTGCTGCGCTTCATGAGCTACGGCGGATATAACTACCTGAGCACAGGGGCTGTGACGAGGATGAAAGCAGAGTACATCGCTTACACGGCGCTGCCGACGATGTATGCCTTTGCCAAGGCAGTCTGGGAGAACGTTTCAGAAGAAGCGTTCAACACGGCTCTTGATCCGGCGTTTCTGATCACCACGGGCTTTAAGATCGCGACGGCTATGGATCCGGTCTACCAGAAAACATTGGATTCCATGGAAGCCTATCAGACCTCGCTCCTATCGATCGCCATGCAGCATGAAACCCATGATGACGCTTACCGCGGGATCCTGCTGAACGATAAAAACATTCATGCCTCGCTGCGCGGGGAAGCGTTGGAGAAGGAGATTCTGCAGGCCTATCTGTATTTCAAAAGCTGCGCGACGACCAGGGAGCTGGTTCAGAAAGCCTTTGAATATCAGGACGCCATGCTGGATGATCTGTATCAGAAGCTGACGCTTCTGGAACTGACCTATGGAAAAGAGGAAAACGAGCGGCCGGCGCCGTATACGGAGCGCTTTAAAGACAGCCTGAGCAGCCTGGATAAGCTGATGATCGAGCACGCTGTCATCCCGCTTTACCAGTCGGTTAACGGTGCGGTCGTCACCTTCGGCGATGAAAAACCTGTGCCGAATGCCATCTGCAAGGTCACGGAACATAGCGTGCAGCGCGTGGATTTCCAGGCGGACGGGGAAGGCGAATATCATGAGATCTATATTCCGGTCTTCTGGCCGGAAGCGGGAATCACTACATTCGATCCGAACTTTGAACTGAAGCTTTTCTTCTACTCGGAGGAAGAGGGGATGGAGGGCGATGACACAAAGCTTGTGGGCTTTGAACCGAAGGGGGATGAGCAGGTATCGGATGCGCATCTCCTGTTAAAGGGTTCCATGGAGGCCTTCGTTACGGATAAAAATACCGGGGAAGCCATTGAAGGCGCAAGCTATGAGCTGGAGCTTCTGAATCCGGAAATCTATGAAGGCATCGCCCTGGTGCAGAAGACTTTCCAGGGAAAGGGAGACGCTTCCGGATACATCCTTCAGAAGGACATGGCGCCGGGCAAATACAGAGCGAAGTTCAGCGCCAAGGATTATGAAAGCAAGGAGCTTGAGATCGAGATTAAATCCGGCGAGGTGACAGAGCTTTCTGTGGAGCTTGAAAAGAGAATGTGGCTGTTAGTTGCAAAGGATGAAAAAGATATCGCCACGGGTTTCTGGTCGCAGTATCTGGAGTATGCCTATGATAAAAAAGGCAGGCTCATCGAGGTGACCGGTTCCGATATGGACTACCAGGCCTGCGTTTACGATGCGGAAGGAAGGCTTATTAAGGAAATCGGCGGAACGAGCGGCGGCTACGGCACCTGGACCGAGAAGGATTACAGCTACGATGCCGAAGGCCGGATCATACAGATCGATTATTCGGCGCTGACCTTATATTCCGCGAGATCCATGTCGGACTGGGTAAAGGCCTCTGCGTCCGGCGCAAATGGGAAGGAAAGCCTGCGCTATGAAGAGGGTCAGCTTATCGAAAGGACCAGATATCTGCCGGATGGGAAGCTAAGCTACCGGATTACATACGAATATGATGCGGAAGGCCGCCTCCTCAAGGAGATCACGACAGATGAGAAAGGCAGTCAGACCTATCTGACGACATATCAATATAACGAAAAGGGGCTTCTGGTGCAGAAAGATGAGGAAGGCACGCGCGGCGTCACGATCCTCTACGAATATGACGAAGAAGACAGGCTTTCGCAAGAGAAGAACCTGTACACAGGATACAGGAATACTTATGCATACGATGAACACGGCAATCTGAGCGTGGAGAAAGTGTTTGATTATGCAGGGAAACAAGCCTGGCAGTACGAGTACTTCTATAAGCTCTTTCCCTTTGAGGAGGAGTGAAAGCCGAAATTATTTTTTTCTAATCTGTCAGCAATATATAGGGTTACCTGTTGACTAGGCGCTATGTTTCGGCAAATATTTGCTTGAGAAAAACTTTTCTTTACGGTTCGTTCACAACGCCGGCAAAGAGCGGCATTTCGCCTGCACCCGTAACCAGCAGGAAGAAGGGGCGGTCGCAGATAAAGTCGATCTCCTCATCGAGCACCGGTTCTCCCTCGAGGTATTCGACGTAGGAGGCGGCGCTGATCCCTTCCTCATCCATCACGAGACGCGTGTCCTGCACGGCGTCCCGAAGGAAAACGCCCTGTTTCCCGGTGATCGAGGAATAATCAGCTTCGCCGCTTGCAAAAGCGGTTTTGACCCCCATCTTCCGGATGGCATCTGTCAAATCGATCTCGCAGCTCACATCAAGCTTCGGGACCGTCAGGTTGACCCAGGCGCTGTGGGGCGTGACCCCGTGCGCCGTCACGAAGTGATAGTTCCCGTCACGGCCTTTGACATAATAGTCCCGTGCGTCATAACGGGTGGAGATGAATTCCCGGAAGGATTCTTTCTGCATCATTTCCGAAATGCTCACACCTTCATCCGGCAGGAAAAACCAGACCTGGCCCTGACGTGTCCCACGGAATGCGAAGCGGTAGCCGTCAGCCATGTAATAGAGCGTGCTGTCGTGCTGCGCCGACATGAACTGAGCCTCAGTATCACCGGAAGGGGCATGGAAGGTGCCGGCTTTCGTGCTTTGTTTGCTGAATTCATTATTCCATTTGGTCTGGAAAAGGACCGTGCTGAAAAGGGCAAGGGTGGTGTCGGAAGCAAATTGGATGCTTTCGGTCTGATCGCGCAGAAGACCGCCCGTCATGTCGGTAAGCCATTTCTGCAGCAGGCGATCATATTCCTGCGAGCCCATTTCGCCAGTGAAGGATGAAGCATAGTAGTGGTCCGCGAGCTGCTTCACAGTGCCTTCATGGAAGGGCAGGTCACCGCTTAGCCACAGCGAGTTGCCGAGAATAGTCTTTTCGCGGCCGTCATCCTTATAGCACAGGCCCCAGATCTTCGCGGCCTGCTCCCGAAGCTGTTCGATGTCGGAAACGCCGAGGGCATTCAGGATTTCCTGACGGGTCTGCCCGTCTGTGATCTCTGCCAGCATGGCAGTGGCCATAAAAATGTTGACAGGCGACATCACGGCACTCTTTTCTTCCTGATCCGAGAGCAAAAGGAGCATCATATCGCCGAAAAAGCCGCGGTAGAGATCGGCAGCTTCCATTCCGCTTGTGCGTCCTGCATAGGACGGTTCTCTGGCGGCGGGGTTGTCCTGTACCTGCTGCCATGTCCACTCCTCGGGATAGACCGGCTGCGCGATGAGCCTCGCTTTTTCGGAGCCTGCGGGAGCAAGGATCTCTTCCGTGCCCGGATCCGGTTTTTTTTCGGAGGACGAAGGGTGCGTACCCGGGGTCTCCTGCCCGGTAAAGACCGGTACGAGGATAAGCGCAAGCGCGACGGCCGCGGCTGCGGCGGCCATGCGGAAAATGAGCGGGCGCCTTCTGGCGCGCTTTGCCGCGAGGATCTGTTCCGGAGAAGGGGCTTTCGCGGCTTCGTTTAACAGCGCATCATCCAGTTCGGTGATGGCATCCATGAGTTTATCTGGTTTCATTCTATCCACTTTTCCTTTTTCAAATATGCAGCCAGTTTTTTGCGGCTTCGGGCAAGACGCATGGTCACCTGGCCGGCGGTCATGTCCCAGCGGACGGCAAGGTCTGCCACCGTGTCCAGATACCAGTAGCGGCGGATGAAGAGGTCGCGGTCCGGCTGCTTCAGGCTGCGGACGAAGGTCCGCACGGCCTCCGCCAGCTGTTCCTTTTCGAACAGGCTCTCGGGGGTGTCTGCGGAGGCGAGGGTGTCTTCCAGCTCCTCGAAGGCCGTGACAAACTCTCCGCCGCCGCGTTTTAAGGCGTTTCTTCGGCGCAGGCGGTCGATGGCCCGGCGCCTTGCGATCCTGCCGAGGAAGTTCGGGAGGCTTTCCGGCCGGTGCGGCGGAATGCTGTTCCAGGCTTCCAGGAGACAGTCGTTCACGCATTCGCTGGCATCCTCGTCATTGCCCAGGATCCGTCTGCAAATGGACAGCAGGAATCCGCCGAGAGCTTCTTCCGTTAAAGACAAAGCTTCCTCGTCACGATTCCAGTACAGATCCGTGATATGGCGGTCATCCATCAGGAGTCTCCTTTTCAAAAGCGCTTTCACCTATGCAGTCGCAGGAAGGGAATGAATGTAACGAATTTTCTATGAAATAAGCCCCGCAGCCGGACAAAACTTTCTCAGAGGCGATGAAAGACTCCTCGAAAGCTTTGCCCGGCCTGCGGGGCTTTGTGTGTTTAAATACCGAGGCTCTTCAGGAGGCCGGAGAGGCCTTCGGTCTCAAAGATGTTTTTAAAGTAGCTGAGTTCTTCACTGATCAGCTGGTCGATCATGCGCATGCCGAGAACTTCCACGGGGGCTTTGTCATCGGTCAGGATATGGTTTTCGGCCTGATAGGGCGTGAGGACGGCGGAGACGGTCTCCATCATCCGCGAAAGATCGGCCTGATCGGCGGCAGCGGCGGCGAGCGCTTCGGTGTTTCCGGTCAGCGGCGCGGAATCGGCGCTGCTCAGTCTTCCCTGCTCCAGCAGGACGGCCGGCATTTCCTTCATGGACGCGAAGAGCTCACGGTTCGTGGTATAGGGGACGTCTGCGGTCGCCACATACGGGAAAACGGAGGCGATGGTATCGCAGAGATAATGGTTGATGGAAAGCTCGCCGTCCGAGTGCATGGACAGGTTCACCACCATCACTCCGTCCTCCGTCAGATGGTCCCGCACGAGGGTGAAGAATTCGGTCGTGGACATCTGAAAGGGGATCGTGATGTCCTGGTAGGCGTCCACCATGATCACGTCATATTTCTCCTTGACCGTCTGGATGTAGGCGCGGCCGTCGTATTCGGTGACCTTGACCTCTTCAGGCAGAGAGAAATATTCCTCGGCAAGCTTTGTGATCTTGCCGTCGATCTCCACGCCTTCCACCGGCGCGCCGGGAAAATAGCGTGTGCACTGGGACGCGAAGGTGCCGGTGCCGTTGCCGAGGATGAGTACCGAAGGCGCTTCCTTTTGCGTCATGACCGGCGCGGCCAGGGCATAGTCGTAGTAGAGGCCGGTCAGGCCGCCCTCCTTCATGGTCACGGACTGCACGCCGAACAGCACGTTGGTGGAGAGGATGATCTTTTCGGGATCCTCGCGCACCTGTAGGTAGTTGTATACGGATTCGCCCTCATAGACCAGATCCTTTTCCCAGAAGGCAAAGGAGTTGTTCCGCCCGAAAATGACGCAGAGAACAAAGAGCGCGGCTGCGATGTAGGGGCCGGGCTTTTTCCATTTCGCGCTGATGAAAAAGATCAGGGCGATGGCAAGCAGGATGCCGGCGAAGATGAGGAAGGTGACGGAGGTCCCCACGGAGGGGATGGTAACGAAGGTGGGCAGGAAGGTGCCGATGATGCTGCCGATGGTGTTGCAGGCGCCGAGCCTGCCCACGGTGCGGCCGCCCTCATCCAGGCTCTCGATCGTAGCCCGGACCAGGCAGGGCGTCACGGTGCCGAGAAGGAAGAGCGGGAACACGAAGACGATCATGCAGCTGGCAAAGGCTGCCCAGATCAGGAAGTTCGTGTTGATGGCGAGCACCATCAGGGCGGAAACGCCGAGGATCACATATTTGCCGGCGACCGGGATCGCGGCGATCCAGACCGCGGCGATCAGGATGCGGCGGTAGAGTCTTGCGGGATCCGGATCCTTGTCGGCCGCTCTGCCGCCGTAGAGGTTGCCGAGGGCCATGGCGATCATGATGACACCGATGATGATGGTCCAGACGATCTGCGACGAGCTGAAGTAGGGCGCAAGCAGGCGGCTGGCTCCGAGCTCGACGGCCATCACGGAGACGCCGGAGAAGAACTCGGTGAGGTACAGGAACCATTTGTTCTGAAGAATGCGGTATTTCATAGCGCGGAACTTACAGGCGGCGGTGCCGCTCAGTCCTCCTTTCGGTTCAGGTCATATTCCATTGTACGGGAACGGGTCTTCATTCCCATACTCTGATAAAACTTCAGGGCACCGTCATTGCCTTCCCATACATTCAGGGTGATGGTGTCGCAGTGAAGACGGCGGGCTTCCTGCTTTACGTGGTCGAACAGTATGAGTCCGACGTGCTGCCTGCGCGCGTAGGCATCCACGCAGATATCGTCGATGTACAGGATGCGGTGCGGGACCATCGTGGGCGTGGCCGGAGACGGCTTGATCTGGCAGAAGGCATAGCCGAGCACGCGGCCGCCCTCTTCCGCTACATAGATCGGACGGGTATCGTCCGGATACATGCGGGCAAGGTCCTCCGCGGAATATTTGGTCGTCCCGGAAATGAAGACGTCGGGACGGATCCAGGCGTGGACCTCCAGAACCTGGGAGAGAAGGTTCAAAATCGATTCGGTATCGCCCTCGCAGGCGCGGCGGATATTCATGGAAACTCCTTTTGTTTGCCCTTATAAGGCAGGCAGCGTGCCGGCACGGCAAGCGCTCCGGGGGTGGCTGCTCTTTTTTTACGCACCGGAAGTGCGGAGAGCAGATTTCAAAAGTATAGCAAAAAAGAAAAGCGATGACAAGACAGATCGAGCTGTTATCAGCCGGGGCTTTGTGTTATAATTAGAATGTCAGAGAAAGAGATCGGGAAGACTGTTCGCTGGACGAGAGGTAAAAACAATGCAGAAGAAAACAAAACGTTTCTGGCCCGCACTTATCATATTTTCCCTGACCGGGCAGATCGCCTGGGTCGTGGAAAATATGTACTTCAACGTCTTCATTTACAAGATGTTCAATGCTTCGGCTGCGGATATTGCCCTGATGGTGCAGGCAAGCGCTGTGGCGGCAACTTTGACAACAATTTTAATTGGGGCTCTGTCTGACCGCCTGGGGAAGAGGAAAATTTTCATGTGTGCAGGCTATATCGCCTGGGGGATCTCAATCCTGGCCTTTGCTTTTATCCGCGTGGACCTCATCGGCAGCCTCTTCGGGATGACCGTCGGCGCGGCCTCGGCCTGCATCTCGATCGTCATCATCATGGACTGCGTGATGACCTTCTTCGGCTCGACCGCCAATGACGCCGCCTACAATGCTTGGCTGACGGATTCGACCACTGAGAAGAACCGCGGGGCGGCGGAAGGCATCAACGCGATGATGCCGCTGGTTGCGATCCTGGTCGTTTTCGGCGGCTTCATGGGCTTTGACCTTTCCAAAGCGGAAAGCTGGACCGTGATCTACACCGTGATCGGGGCTGCCGTGTTCCTGATCGGTATTCTCGGCTTTTTTATCGTAGACGAGGGGAAGGCCGACCCGCCGGACGAACTCGGATATCTGGCTACGATCGCCTACGGACTGAGACCTGCGGTCTTCAAAAAGAACCGGGCGCTCTACGCCGCGCTCGGCTGCTTCGTCATTTTCAACATCGCGATCCAGATCTTCATGCCTTACCTGATCATCTATTACGAGAAAAGCTTAGGGATGGCCGACTACGTGCTGATCATGGCGCCGGCGATCATTCTTGCCGCGGCCGTCACGGCGGTGTACGGGAGAGTACTGGACCGGAAGGGGTATGAGCGCTCGGTCTTCCTGCCGCTGCTGCTTCTTTTCGGCGGCCTGCTGCTGCTTTGGCTCGTACCGGCCATCATTCCCGCAGAAGGGCTTTTGATGAAGGCTCCGGTGTTTATCGGGTCGCTTCTGATGATGAGCGGTTACCTGTCCGGGATGGCTGTGTTCGGTGCTGAGATCAGAAACTGCACGCCCGAACGCATGGCCGGACGCTTCCAGGGCCTCCGCATCATCGCACAGGTGCTGATCCCCGGCGTTATCGGACCCGGTATCGGCGCGGCGGTGCTGAAGGGCGCTGCGACCATCACCAATGATGACGGTACGACAAGCTTTCTGCCGAATGCCAATATTTTTCTGGCAGCGGCCGCCGTCTGCGCCATCCTTGCCGCGCTGCTCGCCTGGTATTTCCGGGCAAAAAAGAAAAAAGCAGACTGATTATGGATAACACACAAAGTGTCGTTCAAATAGAAAGGCGATTATAATACAAGTACAGCGCCGAACAAAGTATCAACAAAAAGATAAGCCGCGGGTGGATCCGCGGCTTTGCGTTATTCTGATTCTTTCATCGCCGTTTTGGCAAGAGCTCGTGATCGGTCTGTCGTTACTGCCCGCTCTGCGCGAGAACATAAGCGTAGGCGCGCTGATTGGTTTCGGCATTGTAGTGACAGCCGTCGTAGACCCGGAAGCCGGTCTGCTCGATATACTCTCCCTGGGCGATATAGGCCATGCCGGTCAGCTCCCGAACGCGGTCCGTAAAGATCCGCAGGGCTTTGTTGTAGGAAGCGCAGTCCGGGATGTTGTTCGGATCCATGCCTTCCTCACCGACGGGACCGTAGGAGAGCAGATAGAAGGTCGTTTCCGGATGCCGCGCGATCAGCTGCGCGACCTGGGCAGCGTATTTGGCGGCAAGCTCCAGGTTGAAATCGGAGGGATCGTTGGTGATATCGTTCGCCCCGAGAGACCAGTAGCAGATATCGATCTTTGTGCCTGCGGCAAGCTTGTCAAATTCGGGAAATGCCGTTGCAAGCATCCAGTCGTAGCCCATGCCCCAGCCGCTGATGAAGACGTCTTTTTCTTTGTCATAGTCGACAGTGTCGCGGATGCCCACGAAGCGGGAATCGCCCATCCAGACGCGGACGCCGGCAGGCGCTTCGGTCGTTGGCGGCGCAGCGGAGGTCTCCGGCGGGGGCGGCGGAGCGGCGGTTTCCGGCGGCACTTCGGCGGTCACGGGAGGCGCAGCGGTTTCGGGAGGAGGTGCTGCAGTCGTTTCCGGCGGAAGAGTGGCCGGCGGCTCCGGTGCCTCCGTGCTTTCTTCGCCGCCCGGTACGGTCATTTCAGGCGTTTCCGCCTGTTCGGTCCCGGACGGAAGCGTTGTTTCCGGAGGTTCCGTGCGGCTTTCCGAAGAGGCAGCGTTCCGCGAGCTCATCTCTGCCGCTGCCGCCGCATCCGGATCGATCTCATCCACCCCGATCGACGGCAGGGTATAGTCGGCGGGGACAACCGTCGTTTCCTGCCGTTTTCCTGCGCATGCGGAAAGAAGGACCGCAAGCAGAATGCCGGCAAGTCCCGCAAAGCCCCGTATCTTTTGTCCGTGCCGCTTAGCTTTCATGGATCCGCTCTTATTCCGCCCAGAAGACGCGGCCTTCCCGGCGCGGTGCAGGGGCCGGAGCTTCTCCGTCGATATAGCCGACGACGCAGTGGCCGATGCCTTCCCACTCGCCTTCGATGCCGAGCTTTTCCAGCAGCTTTTTGCCGTATTCCTGCTCAAATTCCTGTTTGGCGCGGTGGATCCAGATGCCGCCGAGGCCGAGCGCATGCGCGGCATTCAGCATGTTGCCCATCATCAGCGCACCGTCAAACAGATAAGTGGGGACACTCTTGTCGGCCAGCACGATCAGAACGGCAGGCCCGCCGTAGAAGGGATCGGCATCGCGGCCGAGGATCTTGCTGTTCAGTGCGGACAATTCATCTCGTAAAGTCTTATCGGTAACCGCTATGACCATGGCGGACTGCTTCCCCATGCCGTTCGGGGCATAGAGTCCGGCTTCGATGATCTGCTCCAGCAACGCCTTCGGCGGCATTTCCGGTCTGAATTTTCGTATGGAACGGCGTTCGGTAAGATTCTTGATCACTTCGTTCATGATGGTCCCTCCTGTATATTATTCATTTGTGTTTTATCAATATTGCTGCGGTTTTTGTCAACAAGTGCCTGCCGCTATGTGTCCGGCGGCCTGTCGGAGGCCTGGGAAAGCCGGGGGAGCAGGCCGTGGAGCGTCACGGAAACGATAACGATCACGGAACCGATAATGGCCAGCGTGCTCATTTTTTCTCCGCAGAGGATCGCGACGGGGATGGGGTTGAAGATCGGTTCCAACGTGAGCAGGATCGACGCTTCCACCGGATCCACGTGATGGATGCCGCGGGAAAAGAGGACGTTGGCGAGGCTGTACTGGAAAATGCCCATCACCAGCAGCCAAAAGATGTTTTTCGGGGTCCAGGTCAGCGTTTCCGTGAACAGGAAAGGCACGCAGATCAGGAAGCACATCGTGTTGCTGATCATGATGGCGTCCTGCGCATCGCAGTCCTCGCCGTTCATGACAAGAATCTGCCCGGCGAAGGTAAAGGCGGACAGGAAAGCAAGCGAGTTGCCGAGCAGCCGCGTGAGATCAAGATTGTCCAGAAAGCTGAGCGCGCAGCCGGCAAAAACGGCCAGCGTCAGCAGTGTTTCGCCAAGGCTTGACTTTCTCTTTCTGAAAATGACGGTATACAGAAAAACGAGCACCGGCGCCGTATACTGCAGAACGATCGCAGTCCCGGCGGTGGTCAGTTTCATCGCAACCACATAGAGGATGCTGGTGGCGGTGTTCAGGGTCCCGCCGATCAGATTGGCCTTCGTGAGCCGGACACGGAAGCTTTTTTTGACGAAGGCAAAGAGCCACATTGAAAGAAAACTGCGGACGGCCACGATGGGCAGCGGCCCCCAGCTGATCGATTTGACGCAGACGCCGGCCAGACCCCAGAGAAGGGCTGTGACCAGGATCATCAGGCGTCCGGATCGGCTTTGATTGGTGTTTTCTTTCTGGCTCATTTTTACTGCAGACTCAAATGCGGTCCGTTTTTCAGCTGCCCAGCACGGCGCCGGAGTCGAAGAGTTTTTCGGATTGCTGCATGTAGCGCACCGTGGCATTGCCGTTCTGCATGGCGACGGCGTTGCACAGATAGTCTGCCAGGCAGATCGGCGCCAGCGACGAATTCTTAATCCCGTTTGCGTCAACGATGCAGGGGATCAGTACGGTGCAGTATTTTTGGACCTGGTCGAAGGGCGCCGAGGTGACCAGAATGATCTTCGTGCCCTGCTTCTGCAGAAGCGGCAGGATCTGGAGCGTCAGCTTGGTATAGCGGTGGAAGAGGAAAACGATGCAGACGTCTTCTTCTGTCAGACTGAGGATCGGTTCCACTTCTCCGTTATAACCTGCGTTCAGGATAAATACGTTGTCCCGGACGGTCAGCAGCCGGGTATAGGTGTAGTGGGTAAGGGCATAGGATTCTTTCATGCCGAAAGTAAAGACCCGTTTTGCTTTGACCAACAGCTTCACGGATTCCGCCAGAGTCTCATAGGAGATCGTGTGAAACGTATTTTGGATACAGCGGATTCCCTGGTGGACGGTCTGCGTCAGCAGCTCGTCGCCCATGGACGTATTCCAGGTCCGGTGGAATTTGTCCAGCAGATCCGGCTGGTGCATGATGTCGCTGTGGAGCGCGTCCTGAAAATCCTTAAAGCCGGCAAATCCCAGGCGCCGGCAGAAGCGGATCACGGAAGTCGTGCTGATGTTGATCGCATCGGCCAGTTTGTCCAGGGTAAAAAACGCAAAATCGTTCAGGTGTTCACGGAAAAAAACCGCGACGCAGCGTTCCGATTTGGTCATTTCGTCAAAGCACTGATCGACCCGGTTGACTGTGTTCATGTTCTGCCCGCCTTTCTTTCGTCCGGTATCCGCTTTCATTATAAAAGAGGAAAAATAATTGTCAACACAAAAAAATCAAATACTACACTCCGCGTGGAATTTTGTATCGGAGGAAAATTTCAGTACAAAACACCCAGTAACAATGTATTAAAAAATACAGAAAAAAACGTTTTGTATCGCCGTTCGGCAAAATGCAAATAATTGATAAAAAATCACGCCTGATTCTGAAGTTTTTCTTAACTTGTCGATTGACAAAATGTATGAAATCATACATAATGAACTTGTAAGAAATGTCGTGAAAAATACACGGCTGCCGGCAAAATGCCGGCAGCCGGATATGCGACTGCAAATCTGTAAAGGAGAAAGAACAATGGGCAAAAAGACTGATTTTCTGTATCTGAATGAGCAGGAAATGATCCAGGCCGGCGTTCTCGATGCGGCGCGCTGCATCGACGTGGAAGAAGAGATCTTCGGCCTCCTGAGCAAGGGCGATTATGTCATGGGCGGCGACAGCCACAACTCCCACGGCATTGCGATCAAATTCCCTGCGATCAGTGAGTTCCCGAACATGCCTCTTGACGGCCCGGACCGCCGCTTCATGGCCATGGTCGCCTACCTCGGCGGCCGCTTCAACGTAGCCGGTGAGAAATGGTACGGCTCCAACATCATCAATCCCCAGAGAGGGCTTCCCCGCTCGATCCTGATGATTCTGCTGAATGATCCCGACACCTGCGAACCGATCGCGCTGATGAGCGCCAACCTGGTCAGCTCCGTCAGGACCGGCTGCGTGCCCGGTGTAGGCACAAGGCATCTGGCCCGCAAAGATGCCGAGGTCTGTGTGTGCGTTGGCGCCGGCCCCGTGAGCAAATCCTGCTTCGAAGCCATCCGTCTGGAAGCAAAGAACCTCAAAGAAGTGATCATTTATGACCTGTTTAAAGAAAAAGCAGAAGCCTTCGCCAAAACGATCACGGAAAAATACGGCCTGAAAGCCTGGGCAGCCGACTCCCTGGAGCAGGCTGTGCGCCTGGGCGATATCATCAGCGTCGCGGCCTCGTCCCTGGCACCGGTCAACATGAAGAACGACTGGCTGAAGAAAGGCTCTCTGATCATTTTCACCGGCCGCTGCAATATCGATGAAGAATACTTCTCCAGCGCGAAGCTGTACTGGGACAATGCCAAGATGCATGCTACCTATTATGACGAGCATCTGCAGCTGCCGGAAGACCAGCGTTTCATCAACGGCATCGGCGTCCAGGTCTACCGTATGATGTACAACGGTAAACTGCCGCCTCTTTCCGAAGCGGTCAGCCTTGGCGACGTGGTCGTCGGCAAGAAGGAAGGACGCGTTTCGGATGATGAGAGGATCTGCTTTATCACGAGCGGCATGCCGGTCTGGGATGTCGGCTGGTCCTATGAGATCTATCAGAACGCGGTGAAGATGGGGCTCGGCCAGAAACTGCTGCTCTGGGATTCTCCTTATCTGAATTAAGACCGGAAGAGAACAGAAGCGATGAGACGGCTGGACGGCATTGCTGATCCCGGGGGAAAATGATGCAAGCAAAGAACGAAGAACAAAACAAACGGAAAGGCGTCAGCACGGCGGATTTTTTCTGCATTGGCTTCGGCGCGATCGTCGGTGTCGGCTGGGCAGTATCCATCAACAGCTGGATGATCAACTGCGGCGGCCCTGTGCCTGCGGCGGCAGGATACCTGCTGTGCCTTGTCATGATGATCCCGCTGGGGCTGTGCTACTGTGAAATGGTCCCGATGATCCCGGTGGCCGGGGGCGGCATGGCATTTGCCTACAAGGCGTTTGATCACGATCTGGCTTTTGCTTCCGGCTGGGCTTCCTACGGCGCCTTCGTTGCGATCATCCCCTGGGAAGCGATCCAAATCACGGATGTGCTGGGCTATCTGATCCCGGGGCTGAAAAGCGGAAAGCCTCTGTATTCCGTCATGGGCTCGGATATCTATCCGGCAACGATCCTGATCGGCCTTGCCTGCTCGCTGCTGATCTATTTTCTGAATATGAGAGGGCTTTCCTCCGCGGCAAAAGCGCAGCGCATCCTGTGCTTCGTTCTGGTCGGCGCGGCGGTTCTCGGCGCCGTATTTGCCGTGATCGGCGGCAGGGCGGAGAATCTGACGCCGCTGTATGACGTGAGCGATCCGGCTATCTACGGGGAGGGGCTGAAGCAGGTCTCACACCGGAGCTTTTTCGGAGGCGCATTTGCGATCGTGGCGCAGGCAGCGTTCTTTCTGGCCGGTTTTGAAACGATCCCCCAGGGGGTCGAAGAGGCCGGCGGCAGCATAAAGTCCGTAGGCAAGACGGTCGTTTTGTCCGTTACACTGGCCTGCCTGTTCTATGCGGGGCTCCTGCTTTGTTTCGGCAGCGCTCTGCCGTGGAAGGAATTCGCCGGCATGGAACGTCCGGCTGCGGCCAGCATGTTCAGAGCCCTGTATCCCGGGACTCTTGGGCAGGCTCTGTTCTGGCTCATCACCATCGGGGCAATTGCCGGGCTGTTCACGACCTGGAACGGGTTCTTTACACCGTCTGCCAATCTGCTCATGAGCATGGGACGCGGCAGGCTGGTCCCGCAGTTCTTTGCCCGTCAGAATGAAAGAGGCGTTGCCGTGAACGGCCAGCTGATCGCGCTGCTGCTGTCCTGCGCGGGTCCTTTCCTTGGTGCCAACCTGATCGACACCATCACCTGCTTTTCGGCTGCAGCCTTTGTCCTTTCCTGGTGCATCACCGCATTCTCGCTGGTGCGCCTGAGGAAAAAACATCCGGAAATGCCCCGCCCGTTCAGGATCCCCGGCGGGATCGCCACGGGGATCTTTGCCAGCGTCGTCTCTCTGGCTGTATTCATTTTCATGTTTGTCCCCGCCAGCCCGTTCTTTATCGGCAAGCTGGCGGTGATCATGTTCCTGGTATGGATGGCGGTGGGGTTTGCGCTTTATCTGCTGAACAGAGGGGAAAGACGGAAAATGACGGCGGAAGAGATTGAAAAGAGCGTGTTCAGAAACTGAGGAGCTTTTCAGCTCCCCAGGATCATGTAGTCGTCGTATAGTTTTTCCAATGCTTCCATGCGGGCTTTGGTGCGTTCGGGATCGATGGCGGCCACCCTGTTGCACAGGCAGTCGCAGAGACAGACCGGAGCGGCATAGCTGTTTTTGACCCCGCTGAAATCGACCCTGCAGGGAAGCAGCACATCGGCAAAAGCCTGAACGCTGTCGTATGGCTCACAGGTGATCAGGATCAGTTTGGTTCCGCGGGCCTTGAAGATCGGCAGCGTACTGACGGAAGCCCGGGTATATCGGTGAAACAGAAATGCAATACAAACATCCTCGGGGGAAATATCTAAAATTTCCTCAGCGTCCCCGTTGGGAACGGCGCTGAGCAGGTGCACGTCGGTCCGGACGTCATAAAAGCGCGTATAGGCGTAATGCGCCAGGGCATAGGCCTCTTTCATGCCGAAAGTAAAGACTCTGCGCGCGCGCGAAATGTAATTCGCGGCTGTTTCCATCTTAACTGGATCCATTGCGGCAAAACTGTCTTCGATGCATTTCAGCGTGTTAGTGACCGTCTGGGCATAGACGTTCGGTGTGCTTTCGCTCATCAGGTGCTGGAGGCGGTCCTGCAGATTGACCTTCAGACCGGTCTCTTTGCGCAGGGCAGTCTGAAACTCCTTGAAGCTTTTAAAGCCCATGTGCTGGCAGAAACGGATGATCGAGGTCGTACTGGTTCCGATCGTATAGGAAAGATTGCTCAGCGTCATGATGGAAAAATCGTTGACGTGATGCAGACAGAATGCGGCGATCTTCCGCTCGGCCCGGGTGAGATGGCTGGCGTGGCTTTCCAGTTCTTTCAAAATACTCATGTTTTCTCCTGACGGTATCCCGGAGGTGGATTCTTCCGGAACACCGGTGTTCGTGAAACGGCTGAATACATTTATTCTATCACAACGAAAAAGCGAATTCAATTGCTGTTCTGCCGTACCGGAAAGATATCGCTGCAGGAAAAAACAGGGAAGAAAATGAATCGAAATTATTTAAAATGTATTTTTTTGTATTGACATGTGCAAATAATGTGATATAATGAAATACAAATAAAGCACGTACGGAGTCAATACTGTGAATCAAAAGGAGGTATAACTATGATTCCGACAACAGAAGTTGGCAGCGGCGCACAAGATGCATTATTGGTTTATCTTGCAATACTCGGCATGCTGCTGGTCGTTGGTACGATCCTTCGGTTAAAGGTTCCTTTCCTGAAGAAGTACTACATCCCCGCGTCCCTGATCGCCGGCTTTATCGGCCTGCTGCTGGGACAGTATTTCCTGGGCGTCATCCCCAAACACATCACAAGCGCATGGTCGGGGCTGTCCGGCAGGCTGATCGTTCTCGTCTTCGCACCCATGCTGATGGGCAAGAAGAAACGGAACCTGAAACAGTTTGCGAGAAAAGCCTTCAACGCCACCTGCTATGCGTACCTCGGCTGCTTCATGCAGTATGCGATCCCGCTGATCCTGACGATCCTCGTCTTTACGCCCCTGTTCAAGGTCAACCCGCTGTTCGGTACCACCCTTGAAGAAGGCTGGGCCGGCGGACACGGCACCGCGGCAGGCATGCAGGCCGTGTTTGAAGAACTTGGCTGGGCAGAAGGCCAGTCGCTTGCCGTGACCAACGCGACCTTCGGTCTGCTGTTCGGTATCTTCGGCGGTATCGTTCTGATCAACATTGGTGCCCGCAAAGGCTGGGCGAAGTTCCTCCAGGGCGAAGGCAAGAAGACCATCGAGAACAAAGAGGTCGAACTCTATACTGAAGACCGTCCTGTCGACACGACCCGTGCGGTCTCCCCTCAGGTCATCGACAACCTTGCTTTCCATGCAGCTGTCTTGAGTATTGTTGTGTTCCTGGGCTGGATCCTGAATAAAGCGCTGAAGACGTATCTGAACTTCTCTGTATCATGGTTCGTTACGGCCATGTTCGCAGGCTTTCTGGTCCAGAAGATCCTGAACCTGACCAAATGGGGCGATGCCATCGATATGAAGGTCATGTCCCGCATCCAGGGCATTTCCCTTGAATTCCTGATCGCCGGCGCAGTTGCTTCCCTGAATGTCTCCGTCGTGATTGACTATGCGGGTCCGCTGATTATTGCAAACCTTGTACTTTTCGCTTTCATGCTGTTCTACTCCCTGGTCTATGCGCGCGGCGCGTTCGGCAATACCTGGTTTGAGAACTCCATGATGATGTACGGCACTTACACCGGCGTTGCCGCCACAGGCATGCTGCTGCTCCGTGTCTGCGATCCGGAAGCCAAATCCGACGCGCTTGACATGTACGCGGCCCGTGCGCCGTTCAGCTCCTGGGCTATCGGCGGCGGCATCATCACTTCCATGGCCCCGGTCTGGGTCTCGAAATACGGCGCAACGACAATGACGCTCATCGCGCTCGGCCTTGCAGTTGTTGCCGCATTCCTGCCAATCATTCTGAGGACCTGGTATTCGAAGAAAGAAAGATAATCTTAGGAGGTATCGTAGAAAATGACAGAATTCCTGTATTTGGATGAAGAGTCCATGATTAAAGCCGGCGCGCTGGATTCCAATCGCTGCGTCGAAGTCATGGATGAGATGTTCGGCCTGCTGGGGCAGGGCGACTATATCATGGGCGGCCCGAACCTGAACGAACACGGCATCAAGGTCTATTTCCCCGAGAATCCGAAGTTCGAAGGCATGCCCAAAGCCGGCCCCGACCGCCGCTTCATGGCCATGGTCGGCTACCTTGGCGGACGCTTCAGGACCGCCGGAGAAAAATGGTACGGCTCCAACATCATCAACCCGTCCCGCGGCCTGCCCCGCAGCATCCTGATGGTCATGCTGAATAATCCGGATACTTGCGAACCCTTCGCGCTCTGCTCGGGCAACGTCGTCAGCGCCGTCCGCACCGGCTCGATCCCGGGCGTCGGGGTAAAGTATCTGGCCAGAAAAGATGCTTCCGTCATCGGCCTGATCGGCGCCGGTCCGATTCAGAAAGCCTGCCTGCAGGGCATGATGGCGACAGCCAAAAATGCGAAGGAGATCCGCATTTTCGATATCAAAAAAGAGACTGCCGAGAAATACGGCGAATGGGCGGCGGAAGAATTCGGCCTGAAATACACCGTATGCGACACCATGGAAGACGCAATCTCCACTGCGGATATCATTTCCAGCGCGACTTCCCGCCTGCGCCCGGTCATGATTGAGGACGCCTGGCTCAAACCCGGCTCTCTGATCATCTTCACCGGTTCCGGCCGTATTGCGGAATCCTATTATGAGACCGCCACGACCTTCTTTGACAACCCGCTCATGCACAAGGCCTATATGGATGACGCCCGCCGTGCGGACGTGCCCATCGAAGTCAGCTATGCCGGCATGATGGGCGGCGGGATCTACAAGCTGATCGACGAGGGCAAGCTTCCGCCGGTCGAAGAGATCCCGAGCCTCGGCTCCTGTGCCTGCGGTGCGATCCCCGGAAGGAAGAGCGACGATGAACGCATCTGCCTGATGACGGGCGGCATGATCACCGAGGACATTGCCTGGACCTATGAATGCTATCAGCGCGCGGTCGAGATGGGTCTCGGCCAAAAGCTGAAGATCTGGGATACGCCTCACTGGACCTGATCTTTCAGATCACGGCACGCACCTTTTAGTCCCGGTCTCATGGGTCTGATCTGACGAATGACCGGTCTTCCTGAATAATCATCAGGCTCCTGGCTAAGGGGTGCGTGCTTTTTGTGGCCTTTTTTCGGCATTTTTGAGAGGTTTAGCGAATAAAATGAACAGTAATGCTCCCGCTTCGCAAAAGTTTCAAAAGAATCTGAATCCGATGAGCGTATGGTCTCTGGCCTTTGGATGCATCATAGGATGGGGCGCTTTTATGATGCCCGGCACGACCTTCCTGCCTGCTGCGGGGCCTCTCGGCACCGCTGCGGCCATGGCTGTCGGGGCGCTGATCATGATCGTGATCTCCGTCAGCTACAGTTACATGGTCAAACGCTACCCGAACGGCGGAGGCGAATTTACCTATACCCGCATGTTCTTCGGAGAAAAGCATGCCTACTGGTGCGCCTGGTTCCTGGCGCTGGCTTTCATCGCCAATGTGCCCATGAACTCCACGGCACTCGGCCTGATGAGCCGGAAGCTTTTCTTCGGGATCTTCCAGTTCGGCCGCATGTATTCCGTTGCGGGATACGACATTTATCTGGGAGAAGTCATTCTGGCCGTGCTCGCGCTGACGGTCCTGTCCGTGATCAGTATTCTCGGAACCAAAGAGACCGGTGTGGTGGATACGATCATGGCGGTATCGCTGGCCACGTCATTCCTGATCATTCTGATCTCGGCCATCTTCAGTCCTGTCACGTCGTGGGAGAACCTGCAGCCTTTATGGAACGTCAGAGCGGATGCGGATACGAAAGAAGTGCTGTCCGGGATCCTGGCTGTCGTGGCGGTGACGCCGTGGGCCTATGTGGGATTCGGAACCATTCCGCAGGAGGTGGAGGAGTTCAACTTCTCCTCGAAAAAAGTGATCGGGATCATGGTCGTGGCGATCCTGTTCGGCTGCACGGTCTATACCTGCAACACGCTGGTCACGGCGGCGGCTTCCCCCGACTGGACGGCGTTTATCGCGCAGCACGACTGGGCTGTAGGTGCCGCGGTGGAAGCGCTGATGGGGATACCCGGACTCATCGTGCTAGGCATTGCGATCAGCTGCGCGATCCTGACGGGAATACTGGGATTCCTGACGGCGACCAGCCGGCTGCTCTTCTTCATGGCGGAGCAGAACGTCCTTCCGAAATGGTTCGGGAAGCTGCATCCGAAGTACAGGACACCTGCCAACGCGATCTGCTTTTGCCTTGCGTTTTCCCTGGTCGGTCCGTTTTTCGGCCGTACGGCACTGGGATGGTTTGTCGATATGTCCGCGATCGGCGCGGCGATCGGCTACGGCTATACGAACCTGTGTGCCCGCAGGGCTCTGCTGCAGGATACTGAGACGCAGCGTAAAGGAGGGCTGAAACTGATCACGGTTCTGGGGGTCGTCTTCTCCGTTTTCTTTCTTGTCATGCTGCTCGTGCCCGGGATGCCGGGATGCCTGACGCTGCCTTCGTACATCCTGCTGCTGGTCTGGATCGCCCTCGGGATCGTATTTGCAGTCAGCCGTCATCGAAAATAGAGGATCTCCGGCGGATCTTTTGCGAATTTCTTCCTGTTTTCTATGGTTTTCTCCGAAATACCGCTTGCATTTCCTCCGGGAACTTGCTACAATGGTCGAGCTCTAAAAAATTCACGTGCACGGATCTCAGGGATCGGTGCCGCTTTTCGCGGTCTTCCCGGGACGTGAAATGCGCGGAAGAAGAACCAAACGGAGGAAGAAAAATGAGCGTTATTTCCATGAAACAGCTGCTGGAAGCCGGTGTGCATTTCGGCCACCAGACCCGCCGCTGGAACCCCAAGATGGCCCCTTACATCTACACCGAACGCAACTCGATCCACATCATCGACCTGCAAAAGACCGTCGGCATGATCGACGACGCCTACAATGCAGTCGTGAACATCGTGGCTGAGGGCGGCACCATCCTCTTCGTCGGCACGAAGAAGCAGGCCCAGGATGCGATCCAGAGCGAAGCGGAACGCTGCGGCATGTACTATGTCAACCAGCGCTGGCTCGGCGGCATGCTGACCAACTTCAAGACCATTCAGAGCCGTATCAACCGTCTGCATGAGATCGAGCGCATGAGCGAAGACGGCACCTTCGAAGTGCTGCCCAAAAAGGAAGTCGCCATGCTGCAGAAGGAATGGGACAAGCTGGAGAAGAACCTTGGCGGTATCAAGAACATGAAGCGCATCCCGGATGCCATCTTCGTGGTCGATCCCAAGAAGGAAAAGATCTGCGTGCAGGAAGCCCGCACTCTCGGTGTGACCCTGATCGGCATTGCCGATACCAACAGCGATCCCGAAGAACTGGATTATATCATCCCCGGCAATGACGACGCGATCCGTGCGGTCAAGCTGATTGTCGGCAAGATGGCGGATGCCGTGCTGGAAGCCAAGCAGGGCGAGCAGCTTAGCGATGCTGCCCCTGAGACCGAAGAAGCCCCCGCTGAAGAAGTCGCCGAGACTGCGGAAGAGAATACGGAGGAATAAATCATGGCTGCGATTACTGCTGCTTTAGTTAAGGAACTGCGTGAGATGACCGGTGCCGGCATGATGGACTGCAAGAAGGCCCTGACGGCTACCGAAGGCAATATTGAGAAGGCGGTTGAGTTCCTTCGCGAGAAGGGCCTTGCTGCTGCGGCGAAGAAGGCCGGCCGCATTGCTGCGGAAGGTCTTGTAACGGCCAAGGTTGAAGGTAAGAAGGCTGTCATCGTTGAAGTTAACAGCGAGACCGACTTCGTGGCGAAGAACGCCATCTTCCAGAAGTACGTCTCCGACGTGGCCGACCAGATCATGGCCTCCGCGAATACGACGCTGGAAGGTTTCCTTGCCGAACCCTGGGCTGCCGATCCTACCCTGACGGTAGAGCAGGAACTGTCCGAAATGATCAGCCGCATCGGCGAGAAGCTGTCCATCCGCCGCTTCGAGAAGCTTGAAGCGACTGACGGTGCCATCGTGAGCTATATCCACGGCGGCGGCCGCATCGGCGTACTGGTTCAGGCCGTGACCGATCAGCCCGAGAATGCTGATGTATGCGAAGCGCTGAAGAACGTTTCCATGCAGATCGCGGCACTTCGTCCTCAGTTCGTGGACAGAAGCGAAGTTCCGGCTGACTTCATCGAGAAGGAAACCGAGATCCTGAAGGCTCAGATCATGAACGATCCCAAGGAAGCCAGCAAGCCCGAGAAGGTGATTGCCGGCATGATCCAGGGCCGTATCTCCAAGGAGATGAAGGAATTCTGCCTGGCCGATCAGATCTACGTCAAGGCTGAAGACGGCAAGCAGACCGTTTCCCAGTATCTGGCTGACGTGGCGAAGAAGACTGGCGCCTCCCTGAAGATCAAGCGCTTCGTCCGCTACGAGACCGGCGAAGGCATCGAAAAGAAGGAAGAGAACTTCGCAGAGGAAGTCGCAAAGCAGATGGCGTAAGCCGCCTTGCTGCCGGAAAAGTTCCGGAAAGAAAAGAAAAGCACCGGGGCTGAAATGCTTCGGTGCTTTTACAATTATAATAGTTATAGAAGAAATGTTATACAGGTAGTGCGATATTGCAGAATTTTTAAAGAAAAAGTGCCGAAAAATATGCATTTTTTATCTTGCAAAAAAATCCCGCATCGCCTATACTGTTTAAGACGCGAAATAGCGTAAAAAACGCAAAACGAGGTAAGCGTATATGAGTTATTTATTCGCAATCGCTGCATCGGATATCGGCATGGGAGAAGCGTTCGGCAACATGATCGTTGGCTTTGGCGTTGTCTTCCTTGTGCTGTTATTCCTGAGCGGCGTAATTTCCCTGTTCAAGTACATCGGGAAATTGGACAAATCGAGTCAGAAGGCCAAAGCGCCTGTCAAGACTCCGGCAAAGGCTGCTGCTCCGGCCAAGGCCGCTGCACCTGCAGCGCCTAAGGGCGTGGGCGGCGAAGACGGTGCCGTTGTAGCTGCGATCCTTGCTGCCGTTGCACAGCAGTGCGGACCGAACGCCAAGGTGACGTCGATCACCAAGTGCAAATAATCCAATCAAATCATTCCAGGAGGAAAAATACCAATGAGTTCTTACAAAATCACCGTGAATGGCGTAGCCTATGACGTAACTGTTGAAAGTGCCGGTTTCGGCGGATTTGCCCCTATGATGAGCGCTCCTTCTTTTGCGCCGTCCGCTCCCGCTTATGCTCCGGCTGCCCCCGCTGCCGCTCCTGCTCCTGCCGCTGCTCCCGCTGCTGCCGCCCCTAAGGCTGCTGCTCCTGCTGCCGCCGGCACCGTGAACGTGGAAGCCCAGGTTATCGGCAAGATCTTCAAGGTCGTGGCCAAGGTCGGCGACACCGTCGAAGCCGGTGATGATATCGTTATCATGGAATCCATGAAGATGGAAATTCCGGTAGTGGCTCCCGAAGCCGGTACCGTGTCCGCTATCAATGTTAAGGAAGGCGACGCCGTAGAAGTTGGTGACGTGATCGCAACGTTAGGCTAATCAATTCTTACGGAGGGTCTTACTTATGGGCAATATTGCAGAAACTTTTGCCAATCTGGCACAACAAACTGCCTTTACGAGCCTGACCTGGGGCAACTACGTGATGATCCTCATCGCGTGCATCTTCCTCTATCTGGCTATCGCAAAGGACTTTGAACCGCTGCTGCTGACCCCGATCGCGTTCGGCATGCTGCTGGTGAATATTTTCCCCGGCATCATCTCGAAGCCTACCACCACCTATCTGAATGAGAAGATGGAAGAGATCGCGATCGTGGAATTCGAAGGGGAGGACCTTGAAGCAGCATTCCAGGTCTGTGTACCGAGTGAGAATTCGACCGACACCAAGTACATCCTGAAGGATGCCGCCGGTGTGGACCAGGTCGTGATCACGGCCGGCCGCGACGCGGCGACTGGCGAGCTGAAGTCTCTTGATGCCAGCGTGGCTGAACTGAAGGCTGCTCTGGAGAGCAAGAAGTTCTCCACCAAGGAGAACGCCGCAGGTCTGCTGTACTACTTCTACAAGCTGGATGAATGGGCAGTCCTGCCGTGCCTGATCTTCATGGGCGTCGGCGCCATGACCGACTTCGCTCCGTTAATTGCGAACCCCATGAGCTTCCTGCTCGGTGCTGCCGCTCAGTTCGGTATCTATGTTGCTTACTTTGCCGCGATCCTGCTGGGATTCACCGGCAAGCAGTCCGCTGCCATCTCCATCATCGGCGGCGCTGACGGCCCGACCTCGATCTTCCTGGCGTCCAAACTCGGACAGTACCAGCTGATGGGCCCGATCGCCGTGGCGGCATATTCCTACATGTCTCTGGTCCCGCTGATCCAGCCTCCGATCATGCGTGCCTTCACTTCCAAGAAAGCCCGCAAGATCAAGATGGGACAGCTTCGTCCCGTCTCCAAACTGGAACGCATCCTGTTCCCGATCATCATCACCATCGTCGTTGCGATGATCCTTCCGACCACCGCTCCGTTAATCGGTATGCTGATGCTCGGCAACCTGTTCCGTGAATGCGGCGTGACCCGCCAGCTGCAGGAGACCGCTTCCAACGCTCTGATGTACATCGTCGTCATCCTGCTCGCGACCTCCGTCGGCGCGACCACCAGCGCGGAAGCCTTCCTGAACCTGAACACCCTGAAGATCGTCGTGCTCGGCTTAGTTGCCTTCATGTTCGGTACCTTCGGCGGCGTGGTGCTCGGCGACGTCATGTGCGTGCTCAGCAAGGGCAAGATCAACCCGCTGATCGGTTCGGCCGGTGTGTCTGCCGTTCCTATGGCAGCCCGTGTGTCCCAGAAGGTGGGCGCTCAGGAAGATCCTACGAACTTCCTGCTGATGCATGCCATGGGCCCGAACGTGGCCGGCGTTATCGGTACCGCTGTTGCGGCCGGTGTCTTCATGGCCATCTACGGAATCTAAGCTTAGGAATAAACCTGTTAAGAACCCGGGGAAGTCTTTACACTTCCCCGGGTTTGTTTTATAATAGACAGGAGATAAAATTAGAGCTCAGATCACGAAGGGAGATTCCGTAATGGATGAGAAAAAAAGACCGGTAAAGATAACCGAGACCGTACTGCGTGACGGACACCAGTCACTGATCGCGACCCGCATGACGACGGATGAGATGCTGCCGATCATCGACAAGATGGACAAGGTCGGCTACCATTCCGTGGAGATGTGGGGCGGCGCGACCTTCGACGCCTGCCTGCGTTTCCTGGATGAAGATCCGTGGCAGCGCCTGAGGGTCCTGCGCGACGGTTTTAAGAATACAAAACTGCAGATGCTGTTCCGGGCTCAGAATATTCTGGGCTACCGTCACTACGCGGACGACGTCGTGGAATATTTCGTTCAGAAATCCATTGCGAACGGCATCGATATCATCCGCATTTTCGACGCATTAAACGACGTGCGCAACCTGGAGACCGCCGTGAAGGCGACGAAGAAGGAAGGCGGCCATGTGCAGACAGCCATCTCCTACACCCTCGGCGAGCCGTATACGATCGAGTATTTCTGCCATCTGGCAAAGCAGATGGAGGATATGGGCGCGGATTCGATCTGCGTCAAGGATATGGCCGGTCTGCTGATCCCCTACGAAGCGTCCAAGCTGTTCAAGGCGTTAAAGGAGACCGTAAAGGTGCCGCTGCAGATGCATTCGCACTACACCAGCGGTGTTGCGGCCATGACATATATGCGCGCGGTCGAAGCGGGCTGCGACATCATCGATACTGCGATGAGCCCCTTCGCGCTCGGCACTTCCCAGCCGGCGACCGAGGTCATGGTGAAAACCTTCCAGGGCACGCCGTACGATACCGGCGTCAACCAGGAGCTGCTGCTTGAGATCGCCGACTACTTCCGTCCGATCCGAGAGAAGTATCTTGCAAACGGCCTGATGAACCCGAAGGTGATGGGGGTTGACATCAATACCCTGAAATATCAGGTGCCGGGCGGGATGCTCAGCAACCTGGTCAGCCAGCTGAAGGATCAGCACGCGGAAGACAAGTTTTACGACGTGCTGAAGGAGATCCCTGCGGTCCGCGAAGACCTGGGCATGCCTCCGCTTGTGACCCCGTCCAGCCAGATCGTGGGTACGCAGGCCGTTATGAACGTGCTTTTCGGCGGCCGCTATAAGGTCGCGACCAAGGAAACGAAGGCGCTGTTGCGCGGCGAATACGGCCAGACCGTCCGCCCGTTCAATAAAGAGGTCCAGAAGAAGGTCCTCGGCGAAGATGCCGAGATCATTACCTGCCGTCCGGCCGACCTGATCCCGAACGAACTGCCGAAGCTCCGCGAAGAATGTAAAGAATACCTGCAGCAGGATGAAGACGTGCTTACCTACGCCCTGTTCCCGCAGGTGGCCGTGAACTTCTTCAAGGAACGCGCAGCCGGCTTCCCGGCGAAGGCGGAAAAGGCGCGGAAGGCCGCGGAAGAAAAGGCGGCGAAGGAAGCGGCTGAGAAAGCTCCGAAGGCGCCGGAAGGCCCGAAGGAAGTCGTGAAGTATGTGCCGGCACCTGCCCCGTTCCTGGGCGCTGTTCCCGGCTATATTCCGCCCGTAGGCGTTCCTGCTCCCATGCCCGGAGCAGGCGGCGCTCCTGCTGTACCTTTTGCCCCCGGACAAAGCGCGGAAGGCAAGGGCAGCATCAATGGCGCCGAACTGAATTACCAGGTAAACTGCATCGGATAAGAATGTATAGTTGTTAAGCTCCTGAGCCGGCCGGAAAGGCCGGCTCAGACCGCATCCGAGAGAAAGGAGCAGGCTATGGGCTTGAGAGAAGAAGCGGTCCAAAAGGCTTTGGCAAACCGTGAACAGGCGGAAAAAGCGGCAAGTGAGGTTTCCGAGCGATCGCAAGGGAGTACGGAACCCGCCAAAAATCCCGTTGGGCGCTGCATCGGTTTCCTTTTATTGCTGCCTGTGTGCAGCTTCGGCGGCGTCACAGCAATATTTATTCACAGCTACATTGGCGGGGCGGCGATCTCGCTCGCGCTGCTTGCCGGCTTTTACGTACTTTTCCGGAAAAAGCTGACGCCGGCCGTGGCGGCGACAAACGGCATCGTCGCGGGCATCCTGATCCTTGCTCTGACCGTGCTGATGATCGTCGCAAAAGGTAATACGGACAGCCGGCTGATGACTGCGGCAGGAGAGCGGATCTGCCTCTTCCTGTTTCCGGGCTACGGCGTGATGACCATGATGAGCATGCAGCGGATGCTGCGCCTGTTCCTGCCGGTCGCGGCAGTGCTGCTGGCCTTTCTGCTGTCCGTTCTTCTGCAGAAGCGCTCAGGCCTCCTTAAAAAAGCGATCCCGTTTCTCGCGTTGATGGCGCTTTGTGTGGGAACGACGGTGGTGCTTGCCGCAAGGCGCCCTGCGCAGCGTTATGCGGGACACGGCTTCGAATACATGCATGGCTGGTCCAGTACGGATTTCTCGGATTATATGGTCTGGAGCAACCCCTCGAAGCTGGCGTCGCTCGATCATCCGGCAGGCCTGATCATAGAAGATGAAAAGGACATGCCGGTCCTTGACGGCGCAGAAGCATGCTTCCCGCTCTATTCGGCTGTTGCGAAAGCCGTTTATAAAGATATTGCGGTGATCGAAGAGCGGTATCAGCGCGGAGAGGGCATTTCGCAGGACTGGGAAAAATGGAATATCCGCAGCGAGAACGGAAAAATCGTCACCTTCACCAATACGCTACAGGCTTTTCAGCGTCTGTGGGAGAGAAAGGTGGATATTACTTTTGGCGCCAGACCGTCAAAGGAGCAGCTGCAGTTGGCCAAAGACAGCCATGTGGAACTGAATATCACGCCGATCGGGAAGGAAGCCTTTGTTTTCTTCGTGGAGCCTGATAATCCCATCACAGATCTTACGAGCGAGCAGATCCGTGCGATCTATCACGGTGACATCACGAACTGGAAGGAGCTTGGTGGGAAGAACCAGCAGATCCTGGCATTTCAGCGTCCGGAGAACTCCGGCTCACAGGCGATGATGGAATATTTCATGGGCGATATTTCCCTGAAAAAACCGCAGACCTATGAATATGTGGATGCGATGATGGGTGTCCTGAAAAAAGTTGCGCAGTATAATAATGAGAAGGGAGCTTTCGGCTACTCCTTCCGCTATTTTGTGGAAGATCTGCATCAGGAAAATGACGTACGCGTGATCGCCGTGGACGGGGTTCTGCCGACAAGGGAGAACATCGAAAACGGTTCCTATCCGCTGACGGTCGATCTGTGTGTAACAACCCGTGCGGACAACAAAAACCCCTATGTGCAGAAACTGGTCGATTTCATGCTTTCCGAGGATGGCCAGGAACTGGTGGAAAAGAGCGGCTACGGTGTCCTGAAATGATTTTTCCGGAATATGCCGGCGGTCTTCATGAAAAAGGCAAATGACTATTTGCCGAAAGGCTGAATTTGTGCTATAGTGAATTCATTACGGGCCCGGAGAGAAAGCTCTCTGTACCGGGCCGGGCAACGTATTAAGGAGACCTTATGGAAGAGCTGAAACAGAAACCGAAGGAGCATAATGTTGATGCTCCGGGCGAGCCGATTTCGGAAAAAAAGCGCAAGAAAAGAAACAAAAACCTGATTTTCTATCCGCTTGGCACTGTCGGACGGGATATGATGTATTTCCTGTTCAACAACTGTATCCTGACCTACATCATGCTGACCAAACAGCTGACCAGTAAACAGCTGTTAGCCATCAGCGGCATCATGATTGCTGCCCGTATCTTTGACGCCCTGAATGACCCGATCATGGGCAATATCATTGAACAGACCCGCACCAAATGGGGCAAATTCAAACCCTGGCTGTTAATCGGTGTCTGCACGACATCCATTGTCATCTATCTGGCATTCAATTCGAAGCTGCAGGGCTGGCCGTTCATCATCTTCTTCGGCTTTATATACTTTGCGTACAGCATCACTTATACGATGCACGATATTTCTTTCTGGGGCATGATCCCGGCACTGTCGCGCGATGCGGATCTGCGCAATCAGTATACTTCGCGGGCAACCTTCTTTGCCGGTGTCGGATCCACTCTGGCTTCCGTCCTGATCCCGATGTTTACCGTTGGTGATAAGGCCCTTGGCGGCAGCGCCGGCAAGGCTTACGGCATTATAGCTCTCGTGATCGCGATCCTTGGCCCGCTGTTCATGCTCTTCACACTTTTCGGCGTTAAGGAACACCGCGGTAATGACGGGGAAGAGAAGATGAAGCTGAATTTCAGGCGTATCTTCCGCACCATTACCCAGAACGATCAGCTCCGCTGGATGATCCTGATCTTCCTGCTGCAGCAGATCGCAAACCAGATCGTGCTGGCTGGCATCGGATCCTATTTCATCTACTTCCGCTACGGCTATGCCGGCGGTCTGTATTCGACCTTCTCGATCGTGGGCGTTGCGGCAACGGCAGTTCTGATGCTGCTCTATCCGTCCCTGTCCCGCAAATTCCAGCGAAAGCAGCTGATGACCTACGGCATTATCATGGTCGCAATCGGCAGCGTACTTGAGCTGATCGCCGGTTATTTCATGCCGGCAAACATGGCAAGCTTCTATATGATCACGGTCGGCTACATGATCGTCAATGTGGGGCTGTACGGCTTCTATCTGATCATGATGATCTCGATCGTCAATACGGTTGAATACAACCAGCTGAAGACCACTCACCGCAATGAAGCCATCATCACTTCGATGCGTCCGCTGCTGACCAAGATGGGCAGTGCGCTCGTTGTGGCGCTTACTTCCCTGACCTACCTGATCTTCAACGTGACAGAGAAGACCAATGAAATCGCCTCCTTTGAACAGCAGGCAGAGGTGGGAACAATCACAGATGCTGCCCGTCTGGAAGGCATCAACAAGGTCATCGAAAGCGTAACCACCGGCCAGAAGAACGGCCTGCTCCTGATGATGATTCTCATCCCGCTCGTCTTCGGCTTTGTGTCTTATCTGCTCTACCAGAGGCATTATAAGCTGGATGAAAAGACTTATGAAGATATCTGCCGCCAGCTGGAAGAAAGAGGCATGAGAGAAGCAGATTGATCATACGCCAAATATCCCCGCCCGGTTTATGCCAGACGGGGATATTTTATTCAGAGATCTCTCAGAAAACTGGCCTGCATCATGCGGGGAAAGGTGAGGTTATGGATTTGGAAGAAATGGCTCAGAAGAAAGCGGAAGACGGAGCAAAGACAGAGACAAGTGCAAGTACAACACCAGCGTATTCGCGCACGGCACGCTGCATCGGATTTATTTTGCTGGTGCCGCTTTCCAGTTTGGTGTGCCTGCTGACAGTGAGTCTTAATATCCCGGGCAGATGGTATGAGCCGGCAATGCTGCTTCTGATGTTCCTTGCCCTTACGGGATTATATCTGCTGTTCCGAAAAAAGCTGATTCCGGCGGTGGCTGTCACAAACGGTGTGCTTGCGGGAGCGCTGATCCTTCTCCTCACTGTTTTAATGCTGATCGCGAAGGGCAGTACCGAGGGCAGCATCATGATGACAGCAAGCCGCCTTTTTACATTAATATTGCCGGGATATTTCTTAATCAGACTTTGGGCGGATCCAGGGCTTTCCATGATCGTTTTAGTGGGGATGAATGTTTTCGCGTTCCTTTTATCTGTGCTTCTGCAAAAACGCTTTGATCTGCTGAAAAAGGCGGTTCCGTATTTTGCTGCGGGAGCTTTATGCATCGGCGCATGTACCTTGCTGTACATAAACCGCCCGGCAGCCCGCTACAGCGGCCACGGCTTTGAATTCATGCATGGCTGGTCCAGTACGGATTTTTCCGACTATATGGTCTGGAGTGAGCCGTCAAAGCTGGCAGAACTTGACCATCCGGCCAGCCTGATCATTGAAGAGGAAAAGGATATGCCGCGGCTTGACGGCGCAGAAGCCTGCTTTCCGCTTTACTCGGCTGTTGCGAAAGCCGTTTACAAGGACATTGCAGCGATTGAAGAACGGTATCAGCGAGGAGAAGGCATTTCGCAGGACTGGGAAAAATGGAATATCATCACGGAGAACGGAAGGATCGTTACCTTCACCAATACGCTGCAGGCTTTTCAGCGTCTGTGGGAGAGGAAAGTGGATATCATTTTCGGCGCGAGACCGTCGAAGGAGCAGCTGCAGTGGGCCAAAGACAGCCGTGTGGAACTGAATATCACGCCGATCGGAAAAGAAGCTTTTGTCTTTTTCGTGGAGCCCGATAATCCCATCACAGACCTTACGAGCGAGCAGATCCGCGCGATCTATCACGGCGACATCACGAACTGGAAGCAGGTCGGCGGGAAGAACCAGCAGATCCTGGCTTTTCAGCGTCCCGAGAACTCCGGCTCACAGGCGATGATGGAATATTTCATGGGTGATGTTTCCTTGAAAAAACCGCAGACTTATGAATACGTTGATGCGATGATGGGCGTTCTGAAAAAAGTGGCGCAGTATAATAATGAAAAGGGGGCTTTCGGCTACTCTTTCCGCTATTTTGTGGAAGACCTGCATCAGGAAAATGACGTGCGTGTGATCGCTGTGGACGGCGTTCTGCCGACAAGGGAGAACATCGAGAACGGCTCCTATCCGCTGACGGTCGATCTGTGTGTGACAACCCGTGCGGATAATAAGAATCCGTATGTGCAGAAGATGGTTGATTTCATGCTTTCCGAAGACGGTCAGGAGCTGGTGAAAAAGAGCGGTTACGGTGTGCTGAAATGAGTGGTTCGAAGATTCTTTTTACTTTTCCGCACCGCTATCTTTCTTCTCTCGAATCTGAGGAAGCAGACAGTCCGCTTGAATTTGAAGATACCTGCGAGGATCATCTGCCGGAGGCAGTGATCGACAGACAGGAAACGGCAAGACTGATGCGCAGACCGGCTCCATTCTTACACATCTAACGCACACAGATCCTCAGAGGTCTCGCGCCTTACGGCGATGCGGTCTCCGTCTTTCGTCAGCATGACGACAGCCGGTCTGCCCAGACGGTTGTAGTTGGAGGCCATGGAATAGTTATAGGCCCCGGTCGTACAGACGCAGACGATATCGCCGCGTCTTGTGTCTGCCGGCAGGAGAATGTCTCGCTGCAGAATGTCGCCGCTTTCACAGCAGCGGCCGGCAAGATCAAAGCGGTCCTTCTCCTCCGACTCCCGGGTGCCGTGGAGTACGGTGTAGCGCGAGCCGTAGAGGCAGTAGCGGGGATTGTCGGTCATGCCGCCGTCCACGATCGCATAATTTTTACAGTTCGGGATATGCTTAACGGTACTGACGGTATAGACGGTCATGCCGGCGTCGGCAACGATGCTGCGTCCCGGTTCCATAGAGACGCGGGGCAAGGGCAGCCCCGCTTTTTTCAGGTCAGCCTTAAGCCTTGCGGCAACCTCTGCAAAGCGTGTGGGGATATCCGCCGGCGGGTCATTTTCCGTATAGCGGACGCCATACCCTCCGCCGAGATCAAGCTCCTCAGCGGTATAGCCGAAACGGTCACGCATTTCCGCCATAAATCCGGTCATAACATCCGCGAGGCGCTCATACACGTCCTCATCAAAGACCATGGAACCCACGTGGCAGTGGTAGCCGAGCAGCTTAATGCCGGGTAAGGCGAGTGCGCTTCGGACAAATTCTGCCGCCTGGCCGGTTTCGATCGGTACGCCGAATTTGACATCCACGGTTCCGGTATTGACCTCTTCATAAGTATGCGGATCGATACCCGGGGTAATGCGCAGAAGGATCTTCTGACGGATGCCCCGTTTTACGGCTTCTCTGTTCAGTGCTTCCAGCTCCTCCGGATTATCGACGGCAAAGCGCCCGACTTTTTTGTCAAGCGCGTAGGCAATGTCGGCATCGGTCTTGCCATCGCCGTGGAAGAGGATATTTTCTGCGGGGAAACCGGCGGCAAGTGCGGTGTGGATCTCCCCGACCGAGACCGCATCGATCCCCATGCCTTCTTCGGCCATGATGCGGTACATTTCCTTGAAGGCAGCTGCCTTCCCGGCATAGTAAGGCACACTTCCGGCCCCGAAATGCGTAAAGAAGGCATCTTTGTACATTCTGCAGTTGTCCCGGATACGTTCTTCGTCAAAAAGATAGAGCGGCGTGCCGTACTTTTTGGCCAGTGCGGCGGCGGAATGCCCGGCAAAGAGCAGTTCTCCGTTCTCTCTGCGGGAAATATTGTCAGACAACATCATGACTCCTTTCTGCTGCTTCAGGCAGCGTCATGCAGGGGTTTCATAAGGAAAGCCTTACCAGATCGAGATTCTTTTTTCCGGCGGGATATACATGTTATCATCTTCAGTCACACCGAAGGCTTCATACCATTCGCTGAAGTTGCGGGGCGGCATATTGGCACGCAGGACAGCGGGAGAGTGGACATCCCGGGCAAGGAGGAGCTGGATGAATTCTTCCTTGGCCTTCATGCACCAGATGCGGGCCCAATTCTTAAAGTAGGCTTGATAGTCCGGCGCTTTGAGCGTGTGCATGATCTCAAGGGTCACGCCCATACCGCCGTTATCGGCAATGTTTTCACTGACGACGAGCTCGCCGTTTACCTTGCCGCCGTGGAAGGGAATGCCGTCAAATTGATCGATCATTTCCTTGGTCAAAGCCTTGAAGGCGGCAAAATCCTCTTCCTTCCACCAGTTTTTCAGGTTGCCGTTTTCATCAAAACTTGCACCGTTGTTGTCGAAGGCGTGGGAGATTTCATGGCCGATGACCGCGCCGATGCCGCCCAGGTTTTCTTCGATGCTCTGGGAAAGGCTGTAAAAGGGCTTTTGCAGAATCGCAGCAGGGAAAGTGATGTCGTTGGCGTTCGGGTTGTAGCACGCGTTGACCATATGGCCCGGCATCAGCCATTCCGTGCGGTCAACAGGTTTTAACGCTTTGTCAAAGCTGTCTCTGCGCTTTACGGCAGCGAGCTTATCCATGGCGAGGCAGAGGGAATCCTCCTCATCGAAAATCAGCTTTGACCAGTAGGCTCTTATCTGATCCGGATAGCCCATTTTGACCACGATGGTACTGAGCTTTTTAATCGCCTGGGCTTTGGTCTCCTCGGCAAGAAAGCTGTTCTTCCGCATGCGGAGCTTGTAGCTGTCAATGATCCTGTGCACAAGATCCACGACGTCTTTCTTTGCCTCTTCGCCAAAATAGGTCCGGCCGTAGTAGACCCCGACCGGCTCCGCATACAGACGGGAAACGGTCTGGTAGGCCTGCTTTTCCAGGACGGGATCGGAAGCGACGCCGGTAAGCGTCCTTTGGTAAGCTTTGCCAAGCGCAGCAAGCTCCTCGGAAAGGCAGTCCGTATGCCGCAGCAGCGTCATGACATAGGCCCAGTGCTGCCAGAGGAAAAAGTTTTCATCGGAAAAATAGCTGTTCATCTCGCGGATGGCCTTGGGATCGTAAACGATCAGCGTTTCAGGCGCATCATCGCCATACAGAGCCCGGAGGAGTCCGCAAAGATCAAAGGGCTTTACCTGCTTTTCGGCTTCTTCTGCAGCCATAGGATTGTAGCATTTCACATACTCTGCCCACTCAAGCTGACTTTTGACCTTCTGCGCAGCCAGGGCGTCAAAGGCGAGGGTATCGTCAAGGTACTGCTTTTGCTCCGCCTCGGAGAGCGGCGTAAAGGCGAGGACCTTAGCGGCCATATCCTTCCAGGCGGCAAGCAGGCGCTTTCCGGCGGGATGATCCTTTGCATAATAGCTGGTGTCCGGGAGAATGATATCAGGGCCCATGATGATGACGGCATGCTTTGAAGCATCCTGCATGTCGGTGTCTATATCCACCTGTATGGGCAGCGGAACGCCCTTCATTAACAGCTCACAGGCTCTGCTGTTGAGCGCCTCTGATGAACGGATGGCAGCCACATCCTCCAGCAGAGGAAGGAGGGGGGTGATGCCTTCCCTGTTTCGTCTTTCCGTATCGAGCACCTTGCGGTAGAGGGCTGTCGCATACTGCATCTCGGGAATATCACTGACTTTGCTGCCTTCGGCAAAGGCCTTAAAATCATCCATCAGAATCTTTTCCACCGCCTGATCGAGATCGGAAAAGCCGCCAGTCCGCGGGCGGTCATCCGGAATCACGGCTGTCTCCAGCCATTTGCCGTTGACGGCCATATACAGATCATCCTGTATCCTGACTTTTGTATCACTCATGTTCTGCAAACTCCTATATTTTTCAAAATATTTGCCCAAAACGCCTGGAAATGTGCAAAGTAATATCCTTTTTACCATAGTTTGTATCACGACGCAAGACTAAATTGCACAGAAAAAGAAAAAAGAGTCTTGTCCGGAAAAAGCCGGACAGGACTCTTTTGCTGTTCATAAGTCACGGGGCATGTCTTCCTGCGAATCAGAGAGCCTTACTTGCTTAACGCCTTCGTGATGCGGGCAAGCGCGTCATCCATTTCCTCGTAGGTGACGGGGATAGGCGGAGCGAAGCGGATGGTGTGGTCGTGGGTCTCCTTGCAGAGCACGCCCTCGTGGATGCAGGCCTTCACGTAATCGAAGGCGTCACCGTAGAATTCCACGCCGATCAGCAGGCCGCGGCCGCGGATCTCCTTGATCTCGGGGTTGTGGATCTTCTTTAAGCCGTTCATGAAGTACTCGCCTTTCTCGCGGGCCATCTTCGGATAGTCGTCGCGCTGCAGAATCTCGAGCGCTTTCACGCCGCAGGCGCAGGCAAGCGGATTGCCGCCGAAGGTGGAGCCGTGGGAGCCGGGGGTGTAGAGACCGAGGATGTCCTCATTCGCCGCGATCGCGGAGAGGGGCATCACGCCGCCGCCGAGCGCCTTGCCCATGATGTAGATATCCGGGACCACATTCTCGTGCCAGCAGGCGAACATGTCGCCGGTGCGGGCAAAACCGGTCTGGACCTCATCAGCCAGGAAGAGGATATTGTTCTCGGTGCAGATCTGCCGCACCTCGGTCAGCCAGCCTTCGGGAGGCAGGATGATGCCGGCTTCGCCCTGGATGGGTTCGGCCAGGAAGGCGACGGTGTTCGGGGTGATGGCATCACGCAGGGCCTGCGCATCGCCGTAGGGGATGGTCTTAAAGCCCGGGCAGTAGGGGCCGTAGCCGTCCTTTGCGAGCGGATCCGTGGAGAAGCTGATGATGGCGATCGTGCGGCCGTGGAAGTTGTTTGCGCAGGTGATGATCTCCTGCTTGCCGTTTTCCACGCCCTTCACCTTCGTGCCCCAGAGACGCGCGGTCTTCAAGGCAGTCTCCACGGCTTCGGCGCCGGTGTTCATGGGCAGCACCATATCCTTGCCGGTCAGCTTTGAAAGGGCTTCGTAGAAATCGCCGAGGTTCTCGCAGTGGAAGGCGCGGCTCGTGAGCGTGCACTTATCAAGCTGTTCCTTGGCGGCAGCAACGATCTCGGGATGACGATGCCCGAAGTTGTGGGCCGAGTAGGCAGAGAGCATATCATAGTATTTGCGGCCTTCCGGGTCGGTGACAACGGCGCCTTCGGCCTTCACGATGACGACGGGCTTCGGCGCGTAGTTGTGGGCGCCGTAACGGTTGGTCTTTTCGATGATCTGTTCTGAAGAGTACATGGTTTCCTCCTAATGGTGTTTTCTGTCAGCAATCTTAATTCTCAATCACGGTCCCGGTCTTTCCGGCGAGCGCGTCTACGGCTTTGTACAGAGAAGAGATGATGGCCTTTCGTCCGGGGGCGGAGACCGCAAAATCGACGGCGGCTTTCACCTTCGGCAGCATGGAGCCGGGGGCAAAGTGGCCCTCTTCAATATAGCGGAGCGCTTCCTGCGCGGTCATGTGATCAAGGTCCTTCTGATCGGCTTTGCCGTAATTTAACGAGACCTTATCCACGGCGGTCAGGATGAGCAGGATATCCGCATCCAGATCGCGCGCCAGCAGCGAAGCCGCATGGTCCTTGTCGATCACGGCAGCGGTGCCTTCATAATTGCCGTCGGCCTTCCGGATCACGGGGATGCCCCCGCCTCCGCAGGTGATGACGATGGAAGAATCCCAGAGACGCTTTACGGTATCCAGTTCCACGATCTGCTTCGGGATCGGGGAGGCAACGACTCTGCGCCAGCCGCGGCCGGCGTCTTCCTTCACGGTATAGCCTTTCTCTTCGGCAAGCGCTTTGGCTTCCGCTTCCGTATAGAAGGGACCGATCGGCTTGGTCGGATTTAAGAAGGCAGGATCCTGCGGATCCACGGCGACCTGGGTGACGATGGTCACGACGGGCAGATCCCCTCGACCGCGCTTTCTTAAGGCTTCCTGCAGCCCCTGCTGGATGTGGTAGCCGATATAGCCCTGGCTCATGGCCGAGCACACGTCGAAGGGCATGGGCGGGGTGACATCTTTTGCCGCTTCGCTCGCGAGGATGATGCGGCCGACCTGCGGTCCGTTTCCGTGCACGATCGCGATCTCATAGCCTTCTGCGTTGATGTCTGCCAGGTATTCACAGGTCTTTTTCACAACTTCAAGCTGCGCTTCGGCTGTGGCCGGGCCCTTCGATTCCTGCAGCGCGTTGCCGCCAAGCGCGACAATAACTTTCAGTGCTTTTGCCATTAGACGCCTCCGTCAGCCGATCGTGGCCACCATGACGGCCTTGATGGTGTGCAGGCGGTTCTCCGCTTCGTCAAAGCAGTGGCTGTGGGTGCTCAGGAACACGTCGTCGGTCACTTCGCGGATATCATAGCCCTTCTCACGACAATCCTTGGCCATGGTGGTGTTAAAATCGTGGAAGGAGGGCAGGCAGTGCAGGAAAATATAGTTCGGGTTGTGGGTCTTTTCGGCAAGAGCGGCGTCAACGCGGAAAGGGGTCAGGAGCCTTACGCGTTCCGGGATCTTGTCTTCTTCACCCATGGAGGCCCAGATGTCCGTATACAGGACGTCGGCGCCGTCGAGGCAGGCGGGATCGTCAGAGATAGTGAACTGCGCGCCGGTCTCCTTAGCTGCTTCCATACAGCGGGCAAGCACGTCGTCAGCAGGCGCAAGCTCCTTCGGACCGAAGCCGACGTAGTGGATGCCGAGCTTTGCGCAGATATACATCAGGCAGTAGGCCACGTTGTTGCGGGTATCGCCGCAGAAGGCAAGCTTCACTTCGCTAAGAGGCTTGTGGACGTATTCTTCGACGGTCATGATGTCCGCGAGAGCCTGGGTCGGGTGGTCCACGTCGGTCAGGCCGTTCCAAACCGGAACGCCGGCGTAGGTGCGCAGATCTTCCACGACCTTCTGGTCGTAGCCGCGGTATTCAATGCCGTCGTAGAAGCGGCCGAGCACCTTCGCGGTATCCGCAAGGGATTCCTTCTTGCCCATCTGGGAGCTCTTAGAATCAAGGAAGGTCACGCCCGCGCCTTCGTCCATGGCTGCCACTTCAAACGCGCAGCGGGTGCGGGTGGAGGTCTTTTCAAAGAGCAGAACGATGTTCTTGCCCTTTAAGGTCTCCGTACGGATGCCGGCGCGCTTTTTGGCTTTCAGGTCGTGTGCAAGGTCCAGCAGATAGCGCACTTCCTGCGGGGTGAAGTCCATGATGGACAGAAACGAGCGGCCTTTCAGATTGATTGCCATTGTTTTTCCTCCTGTAGAGAAATGATATTTCGTTTAATCGGTTCAGAGAAGGTCCCGCACAAGCGGCATGCTCATGCAGCGAGGGCCGCCTCTGCCGCGGGAAAGCTCTGAGCTCGGGATCGTGTAGGTCTTGACGCCGTGCTCCTTCAGGATGCTGTTGGTCGTGTAGTTCCGTTCGTACACGATGACCTCGCCGGGGGCGATGCACAGCGTATTGGAGCCGTCGTTCCACTGCTCGCGCTGAGCGTCCACGGGGCTGCCGCCGCCGCAGTGGATCAGTGTGATAGGTTCTATGCCGAGGTGCCGCTCGAGGATGTGCTGCAGCGTGTCATCTTCTTCGGTGATCGCAAGGCCCGAGACGGAAGAGGGGTTCAGCTTCAGGGAGAAGACACGCAGCGTTTCGCGGATCTCCGGGTGCACAATGAACTTGTCGGTATCGACCTGGGTAAAGACTGTATCCAGATGCATGAAGGAGCGGGTCTTCGGGATATCGAAGGCCAGAATCTCCTCAAAACCGCTGTCAGAGGAGAGGATACGCTTTGCGTATAGTTCCACGGCGTCGGGGTGCGTCCGCTGCGAGAGGCCCACAGCGATCACGCGGGGCGAGAGCACCAGAATATCCCCGCCTTCCATGCATGGCTCGTCCGTCGGCTCATACCAGAGCGGGCAGCTCCGGAAATCCGGGTGGTATCTGAGAATATATTTGCCGAGACGAGTCTCGCGGTGGCGGACCTGCGTCTGCATATGGTGCAGGGAAATGCCGTTTCCGGCCGTGGCAAAGGGATCACGCGTAAAATAAAGATTTGGCAGCGGATCCAGAATGAAGGGGTAGTCCTTCGTCAGCCAGTCTGTCAGCCACACCTGCCCGCTGCGAGGGTATTCCTCCTTCCGGAGGCCGCTGATGAGGCGCGGCACGAGCTCAGACGGGTCTCTGAACTGGGCGTAGTAATCGACCAGCCAGGCAAGGGTATCCGGGTGACGGATGCCGGCATCCTGGAGAAATTCCTTGGTGAAATTGGCGCGCAGGTAATCATCTTTCAGGACCTCGGCCAGGAGGTCCTCCAGATAGACGACCTGGACGTCATGCTCGCGAAGCAGCTCTGCAAAGGCATTGTGCTCTTCACGGGCGACGCGCACGTAGGGGATGTCGTCAAACAGCATGCGCTCACGGTAGGCGGGGACGAGATTTTCCAGCTCCCGTCCCGGCCTGTGCAGGAGCACCTTGCGAAGCTTGCCGACTTCCGAATAGACCTGAATGCTCATGCCTTATTTCTCCGACATATAAGGATAAACGATCGCATCGGACGGATTGAAGGTTTCCTTGACGGCGTGAGGGCTCATCCAGCGGATCATATTGAGGGCGGTGCCGGCCTTGTCGTTCGTGCCGGAAGCGCGGGAGCCGCCGAAGGGTTGCTGTCCCACGACCGCGCCGGTGCACTTGTCGTTGATGTAGAAGTTGCCTTCCGCATGCAGGAGGGCCTTTTCCATCTTCACGATGGCTTCGCGGTCCTGGGCGAACACGGCGCCGGTCAGGGCGTAAGGGGAAGCCTCGTCGCAGACCTTCAGGGTCTCGTCCAGCTCATCGTCCGGGTAGACGTAGACGGAGAGAATGGGGCCGAAGATCTCCTTTACCATGGATTCGTAATCGGGCTTCTTGCAGACGATGACGGTCGGTTCCACAAACCAGCCCTTCGAATCGTCGCAGCCGCCGCCGATCACGATTTCGCAGTCCGGGCTCTTCTTTGCGCGCTCAAGGTAGCCCTTGCAGCGTTCAAAGGAGGCCTTGTCGATGACGGCGGCAAGGAAGGTGTCGAAATCCTGTACGTCGCCCATCTTCACTTCCTTCATCATTTCCTTCATGGTGGAAAGGACTTCGGGCCAGATGCTTTCGGGGATGAAGGCGCGCGAGCAGGCCGAGCACTTCTGTCCCTGGTATTCAAAGGAACCGCGGACTAAGGCTGCCGCGAGCGGGCGAATATCGGCACTCTTGTGCGCAAAGATGAAATCTTTCCCGCCGGTCTCACCTACAATGCGAGGATAGTTGCGATATGAGGAAATATTTTCTCCGATCTGCTTCCATACGCCCTGGAAGACCTCTGTGGAGCCGGTGAAGTGGAAGCCGGCAAGCTCCTTCCGGGAGATGACGTAGCGGGCGACGTCGCTGCCATTCGACGGTACGAAGTTGATGACGCCGGTAGGCAGACCGCACTGCATGAGAAGCTTCATGAAGTAGTAGTTGGAAAGCACCGCGGTGCGGGAAGGCTTCCAGACCGAAACGTTCCCGACGATGGCGGGCGCCATGGGCAGGTTGCCGCCGATGGAGGTGAAGTTGAACGGCGTGATCGCGCAGATGAAGCCGTCGAGCGCGCGGTAGTCCTGGCGGTCCCAGATGCCCGGGATCGAAGCCGGCTGATCATTAAAGATCTCCTGGGCGGACCACACACCGAAGCGCAGGAAGTCCGCAAGCTCCGCAATATCGATCTCCGCCTGGAACACTGTCTTGGACTGGCCGAGCATGGTGGAGGCGTTCAGCACCTTGCGGTAAGGCCCGGTGATCATATCGGCCGCTTTCAGGAAGATGGCGCTGCGGTGTTCCCAGGGCATATCTTCCCAGGCCTTCTTTGCCGCTAACGCAGCGTCCACAGCCATGGTCAGTTCCTTTTCCCCGGCGATGCAGCATTCGGCGATCACATGACCGTGGTCATGCGGCATGGTGACCGTGAAGGTGTTCTCTGTAAAGACTTCCTTCCCACCGATGATGAGCGGGATTTTCACGACCTGCGCCGCCTGACGGGCAAGCTCTTCCTTCAGCTCCGCGCGTTCCTTCGATCCGGGAAGATACCCGCGGAAGGCGTCATTTTCAGGACGTTTGATGCGAAAATAAGCGTTCGACATAATTCCCCCTTGTTATAGCGTTTTCATTTTTGGTTTCACACGAAAAAAGCCGGCGAGTGTTCCACCGAAAAACGATATGATACCCACCTGCTTTTTGCCGTAGTCTTTTCTGACTTTAAATATAGCAGAAATCACTTGAAAATACAAGCCCCTGATGCGTTTTCGTACTCAGATATTCGGCTCGTCTGCTCACTGTTTTGAAAGCTCTTCCTTGAACCGCGAATAGCCGGTATTTGCCAGATATAATGCCTGCACCGGGTTGTGGCCGAGCACGCGGTCCTTGACGATGAGGACGGTCACGGGCGCGGCGGAGTGCTGCAGAAAGATCGTGTCATGGCCGACGCAGAGCCCGATCATGACGTTGAATTCGGTCTGCTCAAGCTCCAGGATCTTTGCCTGCAGGATGGGGTTGCACATGGATTCGTGCGCGCCGCCGCCGTTCAGCTTCTTATCTTCCGGTACGCCCACAGCCGTCTTGTCGACCGCGCCGCATTTGCAGCAGACTGTATAGACGTCCAGTCCGTGCGCGCGGAGGATCCTGGTAAAGATTCGTGCTTCATCAAGCAGCCCCACGCAGGTCGCAACGCCGATCTTGTGATAGCCCATCCGCTCGATGAATTTTACTGTCTCTTCCACACGGGTAAGCCTGCAGTAGTATTCGCTCTCAAGGCAGGCTGATGTGACGGTGAGCTTTCTGGTTTCTTCATCCTCGTATTCCAGTAAAACTTCGCTTAAAACATCCGGATTAAGATTCTTGGTCGGACAAAATACAGGATATTTTTCTTCCGACTTTGTTCTGCAGGCCTTGACATGGCAGTCCGCGCAGCTGAATTTTTCTCCCATGGCAGTTTCTCCTTTTTATGATCGTGCGCGCCGTGCGCCGCAGTATCTTATCATTATTTTACAATATCCGGCCGCCAATTGCAAACCGAAGGGATTTCCTTTAATGCATTTTCTGCACTTTGCCGGGCCATAAGTTTCGTGATTGCTTTTCCGCAGGGATGCGTTTATGATAGGAGCAGAAAAGCACGAAAAACCAAAAAGGAGAAAGACCATGCGCAGCATCAAGACCGTATACAAGATCGGGCAGGGACCTTCCAGCTCTCATACCGTCGGTCCGTTCAGGGCCGCAAAATGGTTCAAGTCGCTCTATCCGGAGGCAGATGTCTTTGACGTCACGCTGTTCGGTTCGTTAGCGTTCACCGGAGAGGGGCACGGCACGGGAAAAGCGATCCGCCGGATCCTGCCGGACGCCGTCATTCACTGCAATAATGACGAGACGGATCTTCCGCACCCGAACACCATGCTGTTCAAGGCCTTCCGCGGCGGCGAGCTTCTGGGCAGCAAACGCATCTTCAGCATCGGCGGCGGCTCCATCCGCTGGGAAGGCGGAGGCGGCCATGAAGAGGACCGCGAGATCTATCCGCAGAAGACCTTCGGCGAGATGCTCTACCACTGCCATCAGGAGGGCATCAGCCTGAAGGAATTCATCTATCGCACGGAGGGCCCGTCGCTGACGCCTTATCTTGCCGCAGTCTGGGCGGCCATGAAGGAGGCGGTCGAGCGCGGGCTGGCGGCGGAAGGCGAGCTGCCCGGCGGCCTGCACAACAAGCGCGTGGCCAAGATGATCAATAAAACACGCTGCTACAACGAGAGTCCGGACGTCACCATGAACCGAATGATCGCGTCCTACGCGTACGCCGTCAGTGAGGAAAATGCCGATGAAGGCGTGGTCGTGACGGCCCCGACCTGCGGCAGCTGCGGCGTGCTGCCTTCGCTCCTTTATTTCATGCAGAAGGATAAAGGCTTCCCTGAAAACGAGATCCTGGAGGCGCTTGCAGTCGCGGGCCTCATCGGCAACGTGATCCGCACGAATGCGAGCATCTCCGGCGCCGAATGCGGCTGCCAGGCCGAGATCGGCAGTGCTAGCTCCATGGCGGCAGCAGCGCTTGCGACCCTGTACGGGCTGAGTGCCAAGCAGACGGAGTATGCCGCCGAGATCGCCATGGAACACAGCCTGGGGCTGACCTGCGATCCGGTCGGCGGGCTGGTGCAGATCCCCTGCATCGAACGGAATACCGTCGGCGCCATGCGGGCCATGGACGCCGTGAATCTTTCCCGCTTCATGACCGGCATCCGCAAGATTTCCTTCGACGATGTGGTGGAGACCATGTACCAGACCGGAAAGGATATGAATGAAAAATACCGCGAGACCGCGCACGGCGGACTCGCGGAGATATACCGGAAGCCGGTGTGAAAGATTCTTCGTCGCTTGTCCCCTGCGGGGGCTTCGCTCCTCAGGATGACAGGGAAGGGCCCTTCTCTTCTTAAGATGACAGTCTGCAGCTCAATACACCTGGCGGCCGCCTAAGAAGCAGGCGGCGACGCCGATCGCATGAAGCTCCTGCGCCTTTACGGCGAAGGGGCTTTTTTCGAGCACGGTGAAATCGGCGGCAAAGCCCGGGGCGATGCGCCCCTTGAAGGCCTCCTCAAAGCTCGCTTCGGCGCCGCGGAGAGTAAAGCTGTCAAGCGCCTCCCTTACGGTGAAGGCTTCCTGCGGAAGGTAGGGGCCGGTCCCGTCAAGCGAGGTCCTCGTGACGGCGCATTCGATGCCCCGCATCACGTCCGGGAGTTCCACCGGGCAGTCGGAGCCGTTCGAGACCGAAACGCCTTCCTCCATCAGAGTCTTCCACGAATAGCTCGAGGTGGCAAGTTCCGGACCCACCCGCTTTTCCACGATATGGTTGTCGTAGTCGAGAAAGATCGACTGGGCGTAGACGTGGAGGCCGAGATCCCGGATGCGCCTAAGCTGATCCGGACGGCTGATCTGGCAGTGCACGATGCCGTGGCGGTGGTCTTTCCGGGGCTGCGCCTTAAGCGCCGCTTCGATGGCGTCAAGGACCTGATCCAGGCAGGCGTCGCCGATCGCGTGGACGGCGGCCTGCATGCCGCTAGCATGGGCAAGCCCGATCATTTTCCGCATTTTTTCCGCACTGAACAGCGGAAAACCGCGGGTCTCCGGCGCATCGGCGTAGGGCCGGGAGAGCCAGGCGGTCCGGCTGCCTAAAGACCCGTCTCCGAGCATCTTCAGGGGACCGATGCGGAACATGCGGCTGCCGCTTCCGGTGAGATTTCCGGCCTGAATAAAACGCTCGAGCTCCGCTTCCTCCGTAAAGTTTGCCTGCTCGTATACACGTACGCTCAGCTCGCCGCTTTCCTCAAGCTCCCGGTAGGCGGCATTCACGGTCTCAAAGGGGATCTCGCGGAACACGCAGTAATCGTCGGTCTGAACGCTCGTTATCCCGTACGAATTCAGGGCCCGGCAGGCAAGGCGGATCATCTCTTTAAGATCTTCCTTGTCCGGGGAGGGAACGAAGGCTTTCACGAGTTCTATGGCATTGTCGTATAGCCTTCCGTCAGGCCCCACGCCCTCGGAGCCGATGAGGCCGCCCTCCGGGGAAGGCGTGGCTGCCGTTATCCCTGCGATCTCAAGGGCTTTGGAGTTGACCGCGCAGGCATGCCCGCAGGCCCTCATGATGAGGATCGGATAGTCCGTGGATACCTCATCCAGATCATGCCTGTCCGGCATGCGGGAGACGTCCTGAAAATAGTCCTGGTTCCAGCCGCGGCCGGTCAGCCAGCGGCCTTCGCGCAGCGGATTTTCCGCGGCATATTCCTTCAGATAGCGGAGCAGCTCCGCAAGGCTGCCTGTATGCTCTGCAAGCTGCGCACCCATTAAGGCCTGCCCGAAGCCGAGCAGGTGCATGTGGGAGTCGTTGAAGCCGGGACAGACAAATTGACCCTTTAAATCCTTGCAGACCGTATCCTCATCCGCAAGGGCAAGGATCTCCGCGTCGCTCCCGACCGCCCTGAAGATGCCGTCTTCCGCAAGAAAAGCCGTCTGCAGCGCGTCTTCTCCCGTATAGACAAGACCGTTGTACCAAATCGATTTCATCGCATTTCCCTGCTTTCAGGCCAGAATCCTTCAGCGCTTTACTTCCAGCACGGCTGCTTCATAAGGCCTGAGCGTCACCGTGCCGCTTTCCGCGGAAAATCCGCCGTAGTTTTCCAGCAGGGTTTCTGCATATTTCGTCCAGCCGGGCAGGCGGTATTGCACAGGACGCTTCGAAAAGTTTCCGACCACAAAGAGCCTGTTTCCTTCGTATTCGCGGCTGTAGGCAACGATGCGGCGGTCATCATGCGCATATTCATCCACTCTGCCGTAAATGGCAGCCGGATGATTCTTCTTTATGGACAGCAGTTTTTGATAATAGCGGTAGATGGACCGGTCACTGTCAAGGTCCTTTTTAACATTGATTTCCCTGTAGTTCGGGTTCATACACTGCCAGGGCTTCGCACCGTGGTTGAAGCCGGCATTTGTGCTGTCATCCCACTGCATCGGCACGCGGGCATGATCGCGGGCCCCGAAGCGCACCATGCGGAAGGCCAGGTTCTTTGGCATAAAATGAGCGGTTAAAAGGTCATAGACAAAATGACTGACCGGATCCTTTAGCTCATCCATGTGGCGGAAACGGCTGTTCGTCATACCGATTTCCTGTCCCATGTAAATGAACGGGATGCCGAAGCCCAGGAAAGTCAGTGTAGCCAGCATGGTGGAGGCTTCATAGCGGAATTTTCTCGTGTTAATGGAAAAACGGCTGACGCTCCGGGGCGTATCGTGATTCTCCAGAACCAACGTGTTCCATCCTTCTCCGTGGTGCGCCAGCTGAGGTGCAAACAGGCCGCGCTTAAACTGCTTCAGATCAAAGCGCTTCGGGATGAATTTCAGGCCGAGGGCATTGTCCGCGTCAAGATGTGCAAAGTTGAAGATCGTGTCGAGTTCCCGGTTCTCAGCCCTGACATATTCTCTGGCATTTTCCGGCGAGGGATGATAAGACTCCCCGACCGTATAGGAGTCAAAATGAGAAAGCGCCTTCTCGTTCAGCTCCCGTAGGTATTCATGCATATGCGGGCCGTCGACAAAGTATTTCTCCCCTTTCAGGAAATTGAAAAGGCCCTTGTCATCCTTCAGAGGATGGACCTTGGAAGAGACATTGAAGACGTCAAAACGGAAGCCGTCAACCCCTTTTTCCAGCCAGAAATTCAGAATATCGACGATTTCCTGCCTGACCCTGGGATTATCCCAGTTCAGATCGGCCTGCTCCTTGCAGAAAAGATGCAGATAATACTCGTCGGTATTCTCTATCCGTGCCCAGGCACTTCCCGTAAAGGAGGAGACCCAGTTGGTCGGCGGAAGGAGCTTTCCCCTTTTCCGGCGGCCTTTCCGGATGATGTAATAATCCCGGTAAGGTGAGTCCGGTGATGACATGGCGGCTTTAAACCAGGGGTGGTCCGTTGAGGTGTGGTTAACGACCATGTCCATGATCACTTTCAGGTCCCGCTTGTGACATTCGTTCAGTAAACGCTCGAAATCCGCCATGCTGCCGAATTTTTCATCAATGGCCCTGTAATCACTGATATCATAACCATAGTCTTTATCAGGAGACTGGTATAGCGGTGAGAACCAGATGGCCGTTGCGCCTAACTCTCGGATATAGTCGAGCTTTGAGATAATTCCTTCAATATCACCCCAGCCATCATTGTTGGCGTCACAGTAACTGAAGGGGTAGATCTGATAAACGATTGCCTTTTTGTACCATTCTGTTTTCATGGACAATGCCTTTCCGAAAAGAATTGTTTTAGTATAACCTGTTATGCTGGCGGTTTAGGCTGCTGCCGCTTAGGCCCACTTGTCTTCGGAGACCGGAATGCGGATATCCATCAGCAGGCCCTGGAAGACCCAGATGAACCATTCGCCGGTGGACGGTTTTTTCCGCAGCTGGATCTGACGGGGATTATCCGCTCCGCCGCTCGGGACATACAAATACAGATAGTTGTCGATGTCACGGCTGTTTTGGTACTCGAGCAGTTCAACGGTAAAAGGCTGCGTAGGGGTGTAATCATTCTCCGGCGAAGCGCCTTTAAAATAGGAGCGGATCATATAGTCATTTCCGATCAGCTTTTCATCCATACGCTGCAGGTCGATATTGGCAGGATTTTCAGGACCGTTTAACACATCGAGCATGGCTTTGCCGTCACTTTGATTTGCGGCGTAACGCAGAAGCGCGGCAACGGTGCAGGCGGCTACCACATATTCGTCCTTTTGGTCGTATATCGGCATGGCCTTCATCTCTTCCGCATTTTGCGGGAGCGTGTCAAATTTCACCGTCTTTTTTCGGATAGAAGCTTTCTGCTTCGCATTTTTAACGGCGTTATCGATGCCCTGATTAATATCTGATTTGACTTTGACGGCGCTGCTTCTCAGAGCATTTGTGACAGTGGCACTAAGCTTTTTCAATAAATCATCCATTATACTCATGCTGTGTCCTCCCTTATTGGCGGTCGTTCTTTGTGTTGTTATTGTTATTCTATCATAATCAGGCCGCATGCGCAAAGTGCTTTTCTATTTATGGAGAAAAGCGCGTCAATTTATTTTCGATCTTTCTTGCAAAGCAGAACGCGGGAGTGTATAATGCAGAGCAAATCGATTTATTACGGAGGGATCTTGTATGGAGCAGGGAAATAAACGTCCGGATACCATGGAACGCATTACGACGCCGCAGCTGGCGCAGGCCTTTATCGAAGAGCAGGTGAAGGACCTGAGAGCGCAGATCGGCGATAAAAAGGTGCTGCTGGCGCTGTCCGGCGGTGTTGACTCGTCCGTTACCGCGGCGCTGCTGATCAAAGCCATCGGAAAGCAGCTCGTATGCGTGCACGTCAACCATGGTCTGCTGCGCAAAGGTGAACCGGAACAGGTCATCAAGGTGTTCCGTGAAGAGCTTGGCGCCAATCTGATCTACGTGGATGCGGTGGACCGCTTCCTCGACAAACTGGCCGGCGTATCCGATCCCGAGACCAAACGCAAGATCATCGGAAAGGAATTCATCGACGTCTTCGCCGAAGAAGCCGGAAAGCTCGAGGGAATCGAATTCCTCGGACAGGGCACCATCTATCCGGACATCCTGGAATCCGAACAGGGCGTTAAGGCGCACCACAACGTGGGCGGACTGCCGCCGGAACTGAACTTTGAACTAGTCGAACCGGTCAAGCTCCTGTACAAGGACGAGGTCCGCGTGGTCGGCAAGGCGCTCGGCCTGCCCGACGGCATGGTCTTCCGTCAGCCGTTCC
>DJYD01000030.1:1868-5215 GCA_002449955.1 Lachnospiraceae bacterium UBA6987 | reverse complement strand
TTCCCCGGCCCCGGCCTGGGCGTAAGATGCGTCGGCGCCATCACCCGCGACCGTCTGGAAGCCCTGCGCGAGGCTGACGCCATCGTGCGCGAGGAGATCGGGAAGCTTCCCGAGACCCCTTGGCAGTATTTCTGCGCGATCCCCGATATCAAGTCCACCGGCATCAAATATGTGAACGGCAAGGGCGAACGCTACATGGGCTGGGCCGTGATCATCCGCGCGGTCAACACCGTGGACGCTGTGACCGCGACCGTCCCCGAGATCCCCTTCGCCACCCTCTGCACCATGCGTGACAAGATCGTGAAGATCCCGGGCGTCAACCGCGTCCTGTGGGATATCTCGGAAAAACCCGTCGCCACGATAGAGTGGGAGTGATACAGCGGCTCCCAGAAACCCAGTATTTATGCGGGTTGCAAGCATATTTGCTTAGGCGATGACAACAAAATGACAACAGTAATCTAAAACTGATTATTCTAAAGAACAAAAGGCTATCTGATTCCAGGTGGATTCAGATAGCCTTTTTCTTTTTGTTTATCAGACGTTAACAAATGGAGGGCGGGTAATGGAGCTTCCACTCTTCATAAGCGACAGAAGAATCGAAGTCAGCCTGACCGTTCTTCCTGGCCTCGTTCCATTTCAGCAGCATGTCGAAGAGCTCGGTATAGTCCTTGCGGGACCGATCCAGGCGGAGACAGAGCTCCCCATCGATCTCGTCCACATGGATCCCATATGTTTCTTCCAGATCGAAGAACATGTACATGAGGCCTATGTAAGTGTTGCAGTCAGGATCGGCGATGGCTCTGGGCTTGACCTTGAGCACCTTTGCCATTTCCTGAATCACGTCCTCTTTGGGCGTCCTGCTGCCGGATTCATACTGGGCGACGCGGACATCAGCCGACCGCTCCGGGAAACCCAGCGCAATGCCCAGATCCTTCTGCGTCATACCGCGCAGGGTACGGATACGCTTGATGCGCTCCCCTATATTCATGATAACACCTCCTGAACAGGCTAAGCATAAATGCTAAGTGTAGTATACAGGATGGATCTCAGAAATGCAAGAGGAAATTAAACAAAAAAGTTTAAATATTTCTTCTAAGGCTACTTGACATAAGCAAATATGCTTAGTATAATCATAGATAGCTAAGCAAATATGCTTAGCACAGACAACTGAATGACCGTCCAAACTGAGATAAACCGCGAGGATCCTGAACAGGGGGAGCGCCCCAGAGTATGGAGAAACAAATAAGTTTCTTACCGCCGAACGCCGAACAGGGGGCCTGAACAAGGCCTGGATGCAGAAATGGGGACGGCACAGCGCCGAACAGGGGACATGCCTGTCAGGAAACAGCAGAGGGTAGAGCGGCAAAGGAAACAACAAAAGGGTGTCACAGGAGCAGTGCACCCAAAACACCACCAGAGAAAGGAGGCGATCACATGGACACCTTATTCATGACTGCGGATGAAGTCGCAAAAGAAATGAATGTCTCCAAGGCCTATGCCTATAAAGTCATTCAGCGAATGAACGCAGAGCTTGCAGAAATGGGTTATTACACCGTTTCAGGCAAGGTAAACCGAAAGTATTTCATGAAGAAAGTCGATTATGACGAAGGAAAGGAGAAAAAGTAATGCCGGTCTACAAAGAGAAAAGCGGCACCTGGCGGGTCAATTACCGCTATATCGACTGGACAGGCGCCAATAAACAGACAACCAAGCGCGGATTCCCCACGAAACGTGAAGCCCTGGCCTGGGAACGGGAACAGAGCATTAAGCTGAAGGCATCGCTGGATATGACCTTTGGGAGTTTCGTGGATCTCTACACGGCAGATAAGAAATGCCGTGTACGAGAGAACACCTGGCGCTCCAAGGAACACATTATCCGGACGAAGATCCTGCCGTTCTTCAAAGACCGGAAGATCGGTGATATCAGTTCGAGAGACGTCGTCATGTGGCAGAATGAACTTCTGTCTGCCGAGCAGGACAATGGGGAACCGTATTCCCAGAACTACCTGAAAACGGTCCATAACCAGCTCAGCGCCATCTTCAATCATGCGGTGAAGCACTACGGCCTTCTGAAGAACCCGGCCATGCTTGCCGGAAACATGGGAAAAGAAGAGAAGGTGGAGATGGAGTTCTGGACACAGGAGGAATACCGTAAATTCTCGGAGGCCATTATGGACAAGCCATTGGCCTATTACGCCTTCGAGGTGCTGTATTGGACAGGAATCCGGGAAGGTGAGCTTCTGGCCCTTACACCGGCCGATTTCGACCTTACAGCGGGTACTGTGAGTATCAATAAGTCTTATCAGCGGATCGACGGCAAGGACGTCATCACCGATCCGAAAACGCCGAAGTCAAAACGGGTGATCAGACTGCCTGATTTCCTGATCGATGAAATGCGGGAATGTATCCGGATGCTCTACGGGATCGAGGATGACCAGAGGATCTTTTCCTTCTCCAAAAGCTATCTGCATCATGAGATGGACCGGGGTTCGGAAGCAGCTGGCGTCAAAAGGATCCGGATTCATGACCTTCGGCACAGCCATGTAAGCCTCCTGATCCACATGGGCTTTTCGGCAGTGGCGATCGCAGACCGGGTCGGTCACGAGAGCATCGATATCACCTACCGCTATGCCCACCTCTTCCCTTCCATGCAGGAGGAGATGGCAGAAAGGCTGAGCGGTATTCGGAAAAAAGAAATGGAGGAAACAAATCATGTCAGCGAAAAACATGGATGACCACAACAGGTGGCGGAATGTAACAGTGGCGTTTCGAATGTCGCCGGAAGAGGCAGAAAAGCTGAACGCCTTCGTAAGGCTTTCGGGACTTTCCAAACAGGATTACCTGATTAGGAGAGTATTGCAGCAGGAAGTGACGGTCATCGGCTCTTCCAGAGTCTACAAGGCGCTCCGGGAGCAGATGGCAAGCACCCTGACGGAACTGAGGCGTATCGAGGAGGGTCAGGCGGTCGATGATGAGCTTCTGGACGTCATACGAATGATGACAGTCATCCTGGACGGGATGAAGAAAGATGAGGTGTAAGAATGGACAAAGATGGATATCTTACCAGCATGGATTGCAAAATTAACTCTTTCCTGATGGTACCATGGTTATTGATTACAGCTCCGGAATATCAGAAGCTTTCCATGGAGAGCAAGGTTTTATACTCGATGATGTTTGACAGAATGAGCCTTTCAAAAAAGAATAACTGGAAAGATGAATTCGGCCGGGTGTTCATCTACTATACGGTAGATGAGATCATTGAAAATATGGGTTGCTGCAAGCAGAAAGCATTGAAGCTCCTGAATGAGCTGAAGGAATTCGGGCTGATCGAATGCGAAAGGATCGGG
>DJYD01000030.1:0-1793 GCA_002449955.1 Lachnospiraceae bacterium UBA6987 | reverse complement strand
ATGCGAAAGGATCGGGCTGACCAAGCCGAATAGGATCTACGTAAAAACCTACTATTGATTGACAGATTAGGGTATACTGCGCCGGGACTGTGTAGATAAGTCTGTGGAAAGGGATTTCAAGAAGAATGATTCCCAGACTTCCTGTAGTCTGTATTTCATACCTCATGAAGGATGAAAATCATACCCTAATAATACTGATATAAACAATACTGAAGTTATCAATACTCATTCCTTTCCTATCCGGAATGAAACTTCAGGAACGACCGGCGCAGGTACATAGAGCAAAAGCCTTATCAAAGCCAAAAGCAAATCAACATAGTCATTTACGGTTTTCTTGACTTTATTGACCTTGACTTTTGACAGAGCTCATGATAAGATGCAACTGTGTCATATTGTAGCTAAATGACTATGTTAAACTCTGAAAAGAGGAAATTGAATGAGAACACTGAATTACAAAACCGAATATCAGAAACTGCTGTCTCCTGAGATCGTTTCATATCTGGCGCAGATCCATGAGCAGAAGGGTCAGCAGAATCTTTTCATAGAAGCACAGGAGGACGCTTTGTCCGAGCTGCTGGAGATCGCAAAGATCCAGAGCACAGAGGCTTCCAACCGTATTGAAGGCATCATCACTACCGACGACCGGTTAAAAAAGATCGTGATGAACAAGACGACCCCGAAGGGGCGGAGTGAACGCGAGATAGCCGGATATCGTGATGTGCTGAACACGATCCACGAAAACTATGACTTTATTCCCGTCAGGCCGGGCATGATCCTGCAGCTGCACCGGGATCTATATAAATTCAGCAATTCGGCCATCGGCGGCAACTTCAAGAACTCCGATAACATCATTGCCGAGGAGCTTCCGGATGGAACCAAGAGAGTCCGGTTCCAGCCGATCCCTGCGTGGGAAACCACGGAGGCTATGGATGCCCTCTGTAATGCTCTTCAGGAGGCTTCGACGGATACCGAGCTGGATCCCCTTCTGTTGATGCCGATGTTCATCCTGGACTTTCTGTGCATCCATCCCTTCAACGATGGAAACGGCCGCATGAGCCGCCTGCTCACGCTTCTGCTTCTGTATCGCTCAGGATATTTCGTCGGAAAATATATCAGCCTTGAAAGACTGATTGCAGACAGTAAGGAGACCTATTACGAGGTCCTGCAGGAAAGCTCGGCCGGGTGGCATGAGGGCGAGAACGATTATCTCCCCTTCGTCCGGTATATGCTGGGCGTTGTGATCGCAGCCTACCGGGAGTTTGCAACCCGGGTGGATATCCTGATTACAAGAGGGCTCTCAAAGCCGGAACGGGTACGGGAAATCATCCGCAGCACAACGGGGAAAATCACAAAGACGCAGATCATGCGGCAATGCCCGGATATCAGCCAGAAGACCGTGGAAAGGGCATTGGCTGAGATGCTGAAAAACGGAGAAATCATCAAGATCAGTGGAGGACGCTATACCTCCTACACATGGAACTGGGAGAAGGAGTAAAGATATGGTAACAGGTGAACTGAGAAGTAAAATCGACAGCCTTTGGGAAATCTTCTGGACCGGCGGCCTGACAAATCCGCTGGACGTCATTGAACAGATGACTTATCTGATGTTTATCCATGACCTGGACGACTCCGACAATCTCCGCGCCAAAGAGGCCGCCATGCTTGGTCTTCCTTATGAGAGCATCTTTTCCAAGGAGGTGCAGATTGGGGATCGTACTGTGGACGGCAGCCAGCTCAAATGGAGCGTGTTTCACGACTTTCCCGCAGGCAAGATGTACAGCACCGTGCAGGAA
>DJYD01000067.1:2621-17554 GCA_002449955.1 Lachnospiraceae bacterium UBA6987 | reverse complement strand
GACAACAACTATGTCCGGAATGAAAAGGACGAATATCTGGAGGGCGACAGACGGACCTATCCGGATATCCTGGACGCCAAGAATTACCCGCAGATCTATGAGACCTGCATTGCGGTCGGCGAGACGGAGGGCCAGGCCAATTTCATCCACGAATCCCGCGTGAGCTTCGTGCCGGAGCCCTGGGAGCCGGACGCGGAGGTGGTGCATCTTACCCTGATCCACGACCGCTTCCCGGTTAAACAGGCGACGGTGACTGTGATCCATTATGACGGGAAAGAGTATTTCGAGCGTATCCTGCATACGGATGAGGACGGCCGGATCTTCTTCAATGTGGAGAAAAAGGGCGTGTATCTTGCCGTAACGCGCAAGCCGCTTGCCGAGGGGATCGAAGGAATCTACGACAGCAAAGAGATCGCTTCCACATTTACCTATGTGAAAAGGTGAATCCAGCGTTCTGAACAGGTTCATCAGGCAGAAATGCGTGCCGTGCCCGGCAATTTTTGAGCGGAAATATCCCCCCGGGGGGCTTGTGAGCAGCCTCCCGGGGGGTTAAACTTTATCCCATGAGGGAACAAACTGATCTGAGAAAAAACAGAAGAAAGAACACGGCGGCAATCTGCCTTCTGGCGCTTGCCGTTTTAGTGCTGGCCTTTGTGTGCCTGTTCGTAGGCTCGTCCCATATGAGCCTGGCGGACTGTTTTGCCGCGCTCATGAAGCGGGGTACCGCCGCCCAGGTACGGATCATCTGGAACATCCGTATCCCGCGGGTACTCGCCGCCATCATCGCGGGAGCGGGGCTGTCGATCTCCGGGCTTATCATGCAGACCGATCTCAACAATCCCATGGCCTCGCCCTCCACGCTGGGCGTGTCCAACGCAGCGGTCTTCGGGGCGAACCTCTCCATCATCGCCTTCGCGGGCGGTTTTCTGGACACGGGAAACCACCTGTCCAGTTACACCGTGGGCGCAAACCCCTATGCCACCTCGCTGATGGCCTTTTTGTTTTCCACCGCCTCGATTTTGCTGATCCTGGGACTCTGCCGCCTGCGGGCCTTTCAGCCCGGCGTGGTGGTGCTGGCAGGCATCGCCATCGGCTCGGTCTGGACGGCGGCCACCACGATCCTGCAGTTTTACGCCACTGACGTGGGCCTCTCCGCCGCGGTGATCTGGACCTTCGGCGATCTGGGCCGCGCGACTTACCGGACGGATCTGATCATGGCTGTGGTGGTGTTGGTCGGGCTTGTGTTCTTCGTATTTCTGAGCTGGCAGTTCAACGCTCTTCTGAGTGGGGACGCGGCGGCCAAGAGCATGGGCGTGGCGGTGGATCGGCTGCGATTTATCTCCATGCTGCTGGCCTCAATCATCACGGCGGTCTGCGTGTCCTTCCTCGGTATCATCGGCTTCGTGGGCATCATCTGCCCCCACGTGACCAAGCGCCTGCTGGGCCAGGATCACCGGGTTTCCATCCCGGCCTCGGCTTTGAGCGGGAGTATCCTCCTGCTGCTGGCGGACACCGCCTCCCGCAGCCTCGGCAACGGCTCGGCCCTGCCGGTGGGTGCCATCACATCCTTGCTGGGCGCGCCCTTCTTCCTTGCCATCATCTTCAGCCGGAAGGGGGAGCACGGATAATGCTTGCAATCGAAAACCTGCACTTTCGCTATTCCCGCCGCGGCCCGCTGGTGCTGAACGGGGTGGACCTGGAGCTCAAGGACGGAGAAATCGGCATTTTGCTGGGCAAGAACGGCTCCGGCAAGACCACGCTCTTCAAGACCATCCTGGGCATTCAGAGGCCGGAGAGCGGCTCCATCCGCTTTGACGGCGAGGATCTGCTGAAAATGAACCGCCGGGAGCGGGCACGGCGCATCGCCTATGTGCCCCAGGCGATCCACTTTGGAGCGCTGAGCGTCTATGATACCGTGCTCATGGGCAGAGTTTCCTACTTTGGTTACAAGGCCGGGCGGGAGGACGAGGACGCTGTAGAGGCGATCCTCCGGGATATGAAGCTGGAGGACTATGCCGCCCGGAACGTGGAGGAACTGTCCGGCGGTGAGCGGCAGAAGATCGCCATCGCCCGCGCTTTGGCGCAGGAGCCGCGGCTGTTGGTATTCGACGAGCCCACCGGCAATCTGGACATTGCCAACGAGCAGCTGATCCTGTCGGAGGCCAGACGGGTCGCCCGCGAAAAGGGCATCGGCATCCTGACCTCGCTGCACGATTTGAATCAGGCTTTGGAGCTGGGTGACAGGTTTTTCTTTATGAAGGAAGGGAAGATCTGCCAGGATGGCGGCGCGGAGATCGTGACCGAGAACGTCATCTTTGAGACCTTTGATGCGGAGGTTCGCATCGTGGAGATAGAAGGCAAAAAAATCATTATGAACGGAGGACAGAAAATATGAAAAAAGGAATCTCTTTGCTCCTGGCGCTGGTCATGCTGCTGGGCTTCTTCGCCTTCGGCGGCGAGGCCAGAGCGGAAGGCGAAATCACCATCACGGACATGATCGGCCGCGAAGTGACCGTCACCCCGGGCAGCTATGAGCGCGTTGTCTGCATTGGCGCCGGCGCTCTGCGCATGTACAGCTACATCGGCGATGTGAGCCTGCTGTGCGGCGTGGAGGACATTGACAATACCTCCCTTGCCGAGCGGCCCAAGATGTTCGATTCCGTGGCCCGCCCCTATATGCTGGCCTACGGCGAGAACTTTACGGAGCTTCCATCCTGCGGCGTGGGCGGCCCCCAGGCCCAGACCGCCGAGGCGGAGAAAATCCTCGCCTGCGACCCGGATATCGTCATTTCCGAGTACGAGGATGTGGAGAAGGAGGACGCCCTGCAGGAGCAGCTGGGCGTGCCTGTGATCACCCTGAAGGCCGGCCCCGGCGGCGTGTTTGACGAGAACTTCTTCGGCACCATGCGCATGCTGGGCGAGATCTTCGGGAACGAGGAGAAGGCCGAGGCGCTCTGCAGCTTCATCGAGAGTGAGCGCGCCGAGATCGAAAAGCGCACCGCCGACATCGCCGACGAGGACAAGCCCGCCGTCTACATCTGCGGCCTCGGCAACTGGGGCACCACCAACCACCTGATGACGGCCCAGAACTACATCGCCTTCAACGTGGCTAACGTGAAAAACGTCGTCACCGATCTGGAAGCCCCCGGCATCCAGGCCATTGAGGAGGAAAAGTTTGTCGCTCTCGGCGAGGACATGGATATCATCATCATGGACGCCGCGGCCGTGAAGAACATCAAGCCCCTCTATGCCGAGACACCTGATATGTTCGATACCTGCAAGGCCTGGCAGGACGGCGAGGTGTATCTGGAGATGGCCTACAACGCCTACTACACCAACTATGAGATTGCCCTGGCCAACACCTGGTTCATCGCCAAGACCGTCTATCCCGAGCTCTTTGCCGATATCGACATGACAGCCAAGACCAACGAGATCACCCAGGCTTTTTACGGCATGGATCTGGCCGAGCAGATCGCGGCAGCCCCCTCCAGCTTCGGCGGCTATCAGCAGATCGACACCGCGAGCTTCTTTGGCTGAGCCATGATCGAGACAAAAGAGGTTATCGAATTCTTTGACCGGCTGGCTCCCGGCTGGGACGCGGACATGGTCAGGAACGATGCAATCATCGGTACGATCTTGGATAACGCGGGCGTGACCGAGGGCAAGGACGTGCTGGATGTGGCCTGCGGCACGGGCGTGCTGATCCCGGACTATCTGAAGCGGAATGCCGCCTCCGTCACCGGGATCGATATCTCCCCGAAGATGGCGGAGATCGCCAAGGCGAAGTTTCCCCAGCCGGAGGTCACGATCCTCTGTGGGGATGTGGAGACCACGGATTTCGGCAAGCAGTTTGACTGTATCGTAGTCTACAACGCCTTCCCGCATTTCCCGGATCCCGAGCGTCTGATCACGAGACTCTCGGAGCTGCTCAAGCCTGACGGGACACTGACGGTGGCCCACGGCATGAGCCGGGAAAAGATCGACGCCCATCATCACGGTGCGGCCAGCCATGTATCCAACGGCCTCATGAGCGCGGAAGATCTGGCGGCGATCTTTGAAAAACACCTGACCGTGACCACCGTGCTCTCCGACGACCGGATGTATCAGGTGGTCGGGGCAAAAGAATAACAGTAACACCGCATGACGGCTTCTAAGAAGGTTGCATGCGGTGTTTGCGTTTTTGTCTAAATCTTCGATATGCTCAGGGAAATGTGTAGGATGAACTCGTCAAAGCTGGGGGACGCGCTGACCGACACCCTCACCGAAAAGCAGAAGGAAATATTTGAGGACTACATGACTGCCCAGCGTCTCATAATCGCCGCAAATTTGAAAGCCTGTCCAGTCCTCGTTCAACCACCGGCTCGGGCTGGTGTACTCCTGCGTCCGCGACAGGCAGCGCACGGTCACGCCGCCGATTTCAAGCCTGCGCACATCCGCCAGCCCAAGCTTCTGCGCCAGCTCCAGGGCATCCCGGTATACCGCCTCCCATTCGGACTGCGAAACGGAATGGGAAATAGCTAAATTGATGAATATCCCCATGATATGAATCTCCTCTCGACGCTTATGGAAAAGAGCGGGAGTGTTCCCGCTCTTCTCGTATGGTTCGTATTTAGTTTAGCATTTGCGAATCCCGCTGTCATTGAACTTCCGGTTCAATGCTCCGGTTCCTTTTCCTTGAGCACCAAGAGCTCGTCTACCGGCACCTTCAGGGCATGCGCAAGAATGACGAGATGATCCACAGTCGGCAGCGTCTCTCCGCGCAGCCAGCGGTAGATGGCATTTGGAGCTGCAAAGCCGAACAATGTCTGTAGGTCTTTGATCGTGATACCCTGTTGTCTGCATTCTTTCGCGATTTTCTGTCCGGTCTTGTCCATATCGATTCCGAGAGAGCTGTATTCCACTGTAACTAATCACCCTCCAACGCCGGGAGCTGGGAGTTATCCTCGATAATCGCTGCCAGCAAGAACTGGATGCCCAGGCGGAAACCCTTGGCAAAGCAATCCGCGTCCGAGATCGCCATGAGTTCGATGTTGGTCTTACAAAATTCGTTGTAGGCCTCCTTGGCCTCAGGCGTCAACATGGACCAAAACCGGTCATGCTCCTTTTCCATCGCCGACTGCAGGCGTGCATACTCGCTGTTGGGCCTGACCTCCCTTTCACAAGGGCGGATCGCCCCACACCACAGATCTTCCAAAACCTTCGTCATGTCATCCTCCAAAATATGTTGCTATGAAGGCCTCATCGACCTCGTGCATGTATTCCACATATCCCGCTGGGTCGTGCTCCTTGAGCTGCTCAGCCCGGGCCTTGTCGTAGAAGCCCTCCGGAATCGAAATGGTGGGAACCGTGATCGTTTCAAAACTTCCGTCTGCGTTGCGAAAGCTGATATTACGATACGTAAACTCCATCTGCTCAGTCCTCCCTGCTGCCGCCTTCGGGCAAATAGCGCCTCAGGAACTCTTCCATGCTGACTCGCTCGTAGTTCGCGAGCCGCTCGATATGCACACCTCTTGCCGTCGCGCGCTTACAGGCCGTGCGGGCGGATTCGCGATCGGCGAGCCCGATCCGCTCAGCCAGCTCCCGGAAACGGAGGTTGTTGCGGATTCGATAATTGTCGACAACGTTGCGGGGGCTGCGGATATAGCTGGCCCGGGCGGCACGGTCCAGGGTCGACAGGCTTCGCCCGTCGTAGTCCTCCAGCAGCTCGTCCAGTGTTACGCCAAGCGCTTCAGCCACCGGAAGCAGCGCCGATACGTAGGCGCTTTCGGGGATCCCTTTCCTCTCGTAGTTCGCAAGCGTGGCCGCGGTGACGCCTGACAGCTCTGCCAATACTTTGCGGGTCAGTTTCGCTTTGTTGCGGAAGTATTCCACACCTGTCATATCGCGCACCTCCTTACCAAGTAGGAAACCGGGATGAATTCGTACTCATGAAGGAGTTCCTCGGCGGTAAGAATCTTCGTGCCGCAATGATCTGCCTCATTCAGATCATAGAGACGGTGAAGCTGGTAGTTGTCGCCGCGCTCGTAGCAGGCACGGAGGAACTCCAACTCCCGGCGGCTCATGTAAAACGGCGTGTCCTCGCCGCCGACTGTAGTCTTGGCCTCGATGTAGATGGGTTTCCCGCATTCGTCAAAGCTAAGCGCGTCAAACCCCGCCGTCATATCCTCAGAGACGTTGCCGTTCACGGCCATGGCGAAGGGTGTCCCTGCGAGACGGGCACGCTCCCGCTCGATCACGAGGCGCTCGCCGCGATCTCCGATCTCGTCAAACATCTTCTGTTTTTCTCGCAGCAGGGCCTTCATTCTTCCGCCGTGGATGGCGGGGCTGAAGAGCTGCGTGGCCGCGGCGGTGAAATCGTTGCGCGCAAGGCAGTCGAGCGTGACGTGATAGAAGCTTGCCAGTTTACGAAGGCTATCCAATCTCGTCTGGCCTCCTCGCTCTGCGTTGAATAAGGTCTGGAAAGACAAGCCGAGCTCATTTGCCACGGAATCCATGCTCAGCCCCCTGTGATTGCGCAGATAGCGCGCGACCGTCACAGGCGGTATCTGTTTTCTGTTGTCCATTTGTATTTTTCCTTTCTACTAATCAGACTGGAAGGCCAGCTCATCTCAATGATTGCCTTCATGTTCCATCTTGGAATAGATCGTACTGACGAGTTGAATGAGCTCACAAAGCTCCGGCGTCATTTTCGATGCCGATGTAATCCGCCTGAGTTCCTGAAGGATATCCGTCATTTGATCCTTCAAGGCCTTATGTACACGCGGATTTCCTACTACTACAACCGCCCGGTTCAGCAGACGATCAATGATGTAATCCTGTTTGGTCATGCCGGAGAGGGCGACCAGCCGGTTCAACTGATCGCTCTCCTCCTTTGACATGCGAAAACCCACGGTTACGCAGCGCCAGCGTTGCTGTCTGTCTCGATTTTTAGTCGACATGCTCGCCCTCCCGGATATCGTTCAGCTTTTCTGCCATAGAGGACTGCACCGTCGGGAACAGATGGGCATAGCGATAGGTGATATCAATGCTCTGATGCCCGACCCGCTCTGCGATCGCCACGGCGGAATAGCCGAGGTCGATCAGCAGCGAGACATGAGAGTGGCGCAGATCGTGAATGCGGATTTTCTTCACCCCTGCCTTCTTACAGCCTTTCGCCATCTGACACGTGAGGAAATTCTTCGATACCGGAAAAAGTCGATCGTCCGGCATAAGGCTGTAACACATGTTCATGTAATCCTTCAGTTCAAGCCGGAGAAAATCCGGCATATGGATCGTCCGATTGCTGTTCGGCGTCTTGGGTTTCGTGACGATGTCCTTACCTTTCAAATGCTGAAATGTCTTATTGATACGGATCGTTCCCGCTTCCAGATCCACGTCTGCCGGCGTCAGAGCCAGCAGTTCGCCCTCCCGAAGCCCACACCAGTACAGGACCTCAAAACAGTAATAAGCAAGCGGCGTTTCCATCGTCGTTTCCGAGAAGCGCAGATATTCATCTTTCGTCCAGAAGTTCATCTGGATGTCTTTATCCGATCCCATGTTTCCCGCCGCACGGGCCGGGTTCTCCTTCAGCCCATAAAACCGGACCGCGTGATTGAAAATAGCGCTCAGCTGGTTATGAACCGTCTTGAGGTAAGAAGCGGAATAGGGCTTTTTCGTCTTCGGATCGCGGTACTTGAGCAATTCATTCTGCCACTGGATCACGTCCGTGGACGAAATATCACAGAGCCTCTTTTCGCCAAAGAAGGGAAGGATCTTCGTGTCAAGGATGTTCTCCTTCGTCTGCAGAGTACTCTCCTTAATGCGCGGGCTACGATTGCTTTTATAGACGGAGATGAAGTCCGCAAAGCTCATATCCGTGCTCCCGGAAAGGCGCTCCTTGAATGAGGTCTCCCACTTGAGCGCTTCACGCTTGCCCTTGAACCCGCGCTTGGTAACCCACTTGGCCTGTCCGGTCCAGTCCTTATATTGGAACTTTACATACCAGGTGTTCTTTTCCGGATCTTTATAAGCAGGCATTCAAACACCTCCTTATGCGCTGAGCGTGCCGTAGAACTTCGATTCAAAGAAGCTGCGGCTCACCCGTCCGGATACGGTAATGTATCCCATGGTATTCAGCTCATCGTTAAGGCGTCGGATGATCTTATAAGCCATGGGAACGGACACTTCGAGGACTTCCGATACGTCCTCCGCTCTAAGGAACTTTTTCTTGTTTTCCATTTCCAGAAAACCTCCCGTATGTATTGGAAAACAAAACACCGTGCAGGCCTGATGGCTCCACACGGTGCGTTCCTCTGTTCCGCGGACGGCAAACCAGCTCCTCAGAAAGTTCCCCTTGCACGTTGGCTTAAAAACGGGTATACTGATTCTGCGGTGCGACGAATGTCGTTGTGTAGGTGCCTGTATCACCTGCGCAGGCACGGGGGAGTTGGCGCTCCCTCGTGCTGCCGTATTTTGTTTTTCTAATGTCATTATAGCAAGCCGACCCTCAATTGTCAAGAGATTTTCTCTAATATTTAGAGATCAAATTTCCTAAATAGCGGTTTGCTACTAAATCAGCATTAATTCTTGACTTTTTAAAGAAGTCAGGCTATATTAACCACAAGAAGTTCGGAATAATTAACGTGGAGATGAGATTACAATGGCCTGGTCATATGACCCCCTTTGGATCATGTTGATAAAAAAGAATATAAAGCGCTCAGAACTAATCAAGCTGGCCGGGCTAAATACTACAGCAATCGCCAAGATGGGCCGCAAAGAGCCTGTCTCCATGGAGCATCTGGGTAATCTCTGTAAGTTTTTCCACTGTGGGCTGGGCGATATCGTCGAGTATGTTCCAGATCAAGAAGAAAGCCGCGAGCAATGAGAGTATTCTCTCTGCTCGCGGCTCATTATTTTGCGAAGGTTTTTTGTTCGTTTCTGACAGGCGAGCTTTTTATCATGTACGATCCGCTTGAGCATTCGGCTCAAAAGTAATCTGCTTCTCGCTCAACGCAGCGTCGCAATAATAGGCGCGGACTTTCGTTCTCGCGCGGTGCCAAGCCGCCAGTGCCGCAAACTGTTTGATCTGCTGGTCGTAGATGACACGCTTTAGTAGGAACTTGTCCTTAGGCAGAAGAAAGAATATCTTCTCCCGCCAGTCAATGCCGGAACTTGGGAAGATATAGTATTGGTCATTGTAAGCGTTGAGCTCTTCCGGGGTCCGAGACGAGCTCATTTTACCAAGGACAACAAGTGCAATCTGTCCGTCTTTCAATCCGCCAGAATAGTATTGCGCAAAGGTTCGCTTATCTACGATCCACTCGGAAACCGGTTTTCGCGCGAAAACATCCTCCGTCAAATAATCCGTCAGGAGCGCATACAGTTCATCAGCATGCTTGGGCAGGCGCTGAGTCCGCTTCACATCAACATCCTCGTCATCCTTCGTCTCGTTACCCTCATTCAGAGCCTTTGATTCGGATGTTCCATTTGTCTGCTTGTGAGTAGTATCATCGCGTCGACGCGTTTTTGCGCCCTGCAACTTGGCCAGAATATCCGCATCAGATTTATCAAGGCAAGAACGGCTTAATACTTGGATAATCTTGTCCTTCTTGTTTTCCGCCTTTTCGCAGTATTCACAGCCCTTCATGTGATCTATCCCGCCTGCTGCCGAGAAATAATTCTCTTTCTCTGCACAAATGAAGAGCGTCAGTTCTGTTCTGCAGATTTCGTTGCTGTTTGGTCTGCGCAGATTTTTCCCTGCGCACAAAAACCGATTTTTCCGATCTTCCTCAGTCAAATCTCTCGCCATAACTAATGTTTCGTTTTCCATGCTATCAACTAAAAAGGCACGATCTGCCATGAGATTTCACTTCCTCCTATTGATTTTAGCGCAGAACAAAAGGGAAATCTTCTTAATTTCTCTTAATATTCCGTCACTTTTTCACCATTTTGTAAACTTGCCTAACCGTCTCCGCTATTGAAGCTGACCGTGGATACTCCGCTTTTCGGGGCACAAGCTGGCATCTCGCCGTCATGTCGGAAGCATCGCAGCTTACAGACAGGGTTAGTTCAGACTGCGGCTCAGGTACATCCACACGGACGAGCATTTCGCTTTCTCCGCCAGTAGCCAATTGTAGCCTGACACGCTCTGCCTCTTCAATCCGAATCGGGAGCGTATCGCGCTTCACTTCAGAGTCTACTTGGTTGCATAGCAAGGCCAAAACAGGATGCCGTGACCATTTCTCTTTCATCGCGTAAATCTGGTCGGGATCCGCAAAGAAAGTGCGTTTTGTAAAGGGGTCTTCAATCTCATGTCCCATCCAATATTGGATTTCCGAAGGAGCAAAGCCAAGCTGATACAGATGTGTCGCGCAGTTTCTGCGAAACAGATAAGTCGTCGGCTCCTTTTCCTCGATTTGCATCCGCTGCACTTCCGAAGAGCACAGAATCTGATACAACACGGACAGTTCGCTCTTATCGATACCGATTTGAGTAAACAAAGCCTTTCCCGCTACAGCCAGATCGTTCGAGCCTGCCCGCTGAACGAAAGAGAGCTTTTTACAGACCAACGGCAGGTCTTCAACGGATTCCACATTCTCCGGTAGAGAAAGCCTCCCATCCTTGACAATCTGGGATAAATAGGCTTTTCTCTGCTGAATAAAGTTGTAGATTGGCTCCATCATCAGCAACGTGCGTGGGGCATTGCCGGTTTTTCCTCCGCTTTTGAGCTCCGACGAATTCAATCGGGTGCTTTGCAGCATATCAAACACAGCTGTGTCGGCATGATAATCCAGACGGCGGACACTGCTGAAATTCGCGCCGCACGCTTCGTTGTTTCGCAGACCCAACGTAAACATCAGCAGAAGTCCGATCTCTTCTCCCGTCGCTGTTTCCGGTCGAAGGTTCAGAAACCAGTGAACGATCTTTTGCTCCTCGCCCGGGCTGAAGGATTTCCTCAACCTTGTCATGGTGTTGACGCGCCATGCTTCTTTTTCCTTGTCTGTGGCGGTCTCAGTGTCGAACAGATCTTCCCACATCAGTGCATCCGAGAAATGGTCGTGCTCGACCCCGGCCTGATAGGCAAGCAGGATCAAATGCCGATAGTGCCCTACGGTTCCGTCGCTGTAGTTGTGTTCATCCGCAAGTTTTTGCAGCACAAGTTCAAACAGCTCTCCCGAAAGCTCGTGCGCGGGCATATCTTTCTTGCAAAACGAGTGTAGTGCTGGAAGAATCCTTCGCTCATAGTCGTAGCGACAGCGCGCAGTAGTTTTGTCGCTCCAGTTTCGAGAGATGCCAACGTTCCGGCGCTTGGGATCCAGTTCTACGAAATACCGATGGAGAAGGCCCGCAAAGGTCGGTTCCCCGTCATAGGCAATACCGGGGAAGTCGAGTGCGATCGTCATACAGATTCCTCCTTTATGCTTACCGGAGCCGCGAACACAGAAACCGCATGGGTACTCGCAATTTCCATGTCCAGCGTTGAGGTCTCCGGCGGTAAACTGACACGAAGCTGTATGCTTGCCGGCTGTGAACCCGTTGCAATCCTTTCCTGCATATTCCCGGATACGGTATGCTCTCTGACGGAGGCCTGATCTTCATTTTCTGCCAAAATGGAATCCATGCGACGCAACTTCATATAGAGTAAGTATTGTGAGGCGTCATTCAGATAGTCGCAGTAGTATCGGCCAAACGTCGTCTCCGGCGTGTTTCCGATCAGATATGCGGTCTCGTCATTCGTCATCCCCACAAATGACAAGGTCCAGAAACGGAAGTTTTCCCGGAAGAAATCTCCTCCGTATGTGTTCAGGTTCGTCTCTTTCGTACCCTCGCCCTGATCGGGAATCGACACAATCCAGTCAGGCAACTGCAGTTCTATGATCAACTGTCTACAAAGTGATTCTAGTTCGCGCGGGGCAAATATCGTCTTTCCTCCACCGCGCTTGTTTACAGCCTCTGTCTGCCGAACGATCGGCCATTCGTCAAAAGACGAAAACGCCGGGTAGAGCTTTTTGGTGAGTTGAAACGCTTCCTCTAGGTGTCGGGACAGGGCATCCGAGCACGGGAAGCACAGATAGTCCTCGAGGCTTTCAAAGCCCTTATATGTGCTCCCGTCGTTGAGCGCCTGGCGTGTAATCACCAGCTTTTTGATTCCGTAGTCCTCGATAGTCAGCAGATCTTTCCATTTCAGTCCGCAGATGACATTGGCACTCAGCCCGGTCATGAGACGGAGAAGCACGCCGATGTATTCCAACTTCCCCTCGTGCAGTCGGATCGCTGCGATCCGGTACGCCTCCTGCAACTCCCGCTGTGTAAAGTGCTTCTTTGTCAGCGCTCTCCGAACCTGGGCGAAGAGCCTGTCCCTTTTCTTGACGTCCTGAATGACCTGCGCAAGCGAGTTTGTGTCGCAGTATTCCAACTCAACTGCCCGGTCGATGACCTTGCTGATGATCTGGAATCTCTGATACAGTCTCCCCTCCGAGTCGTTGGGAAAGCTGTTTTCAAGGATCTCCTCCACTTCCTCGCTCTGAACGTCCTGCAGCCTCAGCCAGCCGATCTCAGTCATCATAACCATCGTGTTCAGCATGATATAATCCCGCTCCGGAAACAGATTCTGCAGATTAGGATATAGATACCAGAAGGTTTTGATGGCCAAGTTCTTACCAGCCAGAGCCTTTGTATAATACTCAATGGCATTCTCGCGTATGGAATAATAGTATTCCGTAAGCTCTTGTTTCTTTTCTGAGGTTCGTTCCCGCACATACGAAAACGGATATGTCATGTTCAGCCATGATGTGATCTCAGAATCAGAGAGCTTGACAATGCGCTTTTTCGTTTCATCCAGCACAGCACCACGATCCATAAAGCCACGATCCGCTTTCCCTTCCGGTGTGACCTCACAGAAATAGGCTTCCAGCCGAGGGCGTCCATGATTATGCTTCGGATACGTCTTGCTGCACCAGATGGTAATGTCCGGAGTAAACGGGAAGGAAAAGGCGGGCGAGCGTTTCTTTCCTGCGGAATCCCGTGATAAAATTTCCTGCTCATATAGCTGTCGAACGCTTGCATAGAGGTTTATCAAGTTTTCCGGATCAGCCTCCACAGGCTGAGCAACATCTCTCGCCACAGCCTGTGTCTTCAAATCTGTGTTCAATGTGTCGGCCGACAGCAGGATCTTCCTTTTCTCTGCATCGGGTTGATCTGTGATCTCGGCACGGACAATCATCTTCCTACGGGGGAAAGCACTATTGTTGATTCCCTGTGGGAGAAGCTCGATCGCGCGGAAGTGAAAATGCGGATCATTGAGGGCCTCCGAGAACGGTGAGCGTGCCTGTTCGAATTCATGGCTGCCTAGAATCAGAAACAGCTCCATGTGCTTTCCCGGGCGATAAAGGAGCGTATAGATACTGTTCTGAACATTAATGGGAACACCACAGAAAAAAGCCAGAATCTGCGTCTTCTCCATTTCAATTGAGCCCTGCTGTATCTGATTGCTCCAATCAGCAAGGCTCAGAAAGCTGACGTTGTCCCCAACAGGTCTGCCATAAGTGGAATCGTGACAGTGAAAGGCCAGCGTTCCGCATACATCCGGATTCTCGAACACGAAACTTACCTTCTTCTTCCTCAGCATGGGATCTCGCATCCACTTCCGAACAAAGAACACGGAGGGCAGCAGGATCGTCACCCCGCTCTCCACACGATCCGCCGGTCCGACAGTGGCTGTAAAAAGGGAGTAGATCAGAGAGCACTCCAAAGGGACGTCGTTTGGTTTAAAATGCAGCTCTGTGGTCTCTTTTCCCATCCTGCGCGGAGCTCTGCGTCGAACCGAGAGCGTCGCCAGTGTATCCAGCGGTGGAATCTTGGCCATGTGCTGCAGCGCCTTTTGAAAGAGCCTTTTTCGCTCTGTGCCATCCTTGATCTTGAAAAAGCTGTAGAGTCGCTCTTCGCCCACATAGTATTTCGCCTGCTTGTTCTCCACGAAGAACTGATAACACAGCGCAAACTGCTGTTCGACGGACAATTCCAGTTGATCCTTCAGAATCTCGACAAGCTGATCCAGTTCCTCTTTCTTATACCCAATCGGCTTGATGTACAACTCCTCACTGCTGATGGGGTAGAGGTTGATACAGCGGTAGAAACTGTCAAACTGCTTTTGTGTAAGAAGGAAAACCGGGTCGCTTACTTGCTTGCAATATTGTTGATACAGCCTGACCAGAGTAGGATTGTTTGGAAGCGCCGCGGCCTCCTGAGACGAGTTCTGCTTGTTCGTCTTCGTGCCTTTTTCATCGCCGGGATACATCAGACCCCGCAGCCGGATGATCACATGAGTGAGAAACAGGACGTTGGAATTCAGTTCACTTTGCCAGAGAGAGACAAGCTCCGAAGCATTCGCGGCAAGGTCAGGGACGATAAAGCGAAGAAACTCCTCGACGCTATAGCGTCGAAAAGCGCGAGCCGCGTCTTCCACATCTTCGGGCCTCGCTTGACGGGAGATTTGAAGAACCGCACCTTTGGGATTCCTGCCGGAAGTCGCAATCTCATAATACGCCTTAATGAGTTCTTCAGATGAACGCTCTCCCAACGTAACAAACGTGGCATACGCCCGCAACAGATGAGAACTCTCTACGCTTACACCTTCTGACTCGTCAAGGATGCAAGATAGCTTCCCGGAAAGATCGGCTCGGATCACAGCAGCGGACATAGGCGCTCTCCTTCAAAGAATTACATTGATTAGTAATATCAGAATACTGTATAACAATAATATATGTCAACAGCTAATACTATTTTTTGGTCAAATTTTGGTCAAATCCAAAAAGAAAAACCCGCAAAGCCTTGCGCCGCAAGGCTTTGCGGGTTTCGTGGTCTTATTCCCACTCGATTGTACCCGAGGGCTTCGGGGTCAGATCCCAGAGGACGCGGTTGACGCCCTTGACCTCGTGGGTGATGCGATCGACGAT
>DJYD01000067.1:0-2495 GCA_002449955.1 Lachnospiraceae bacterium UBA6987 | reverse complement strand
CGGATCACGACGGGCCAGTCATAGGTGCGCAGGCCGTCGGTGATGCCGGTGGACTTGAAGTCGGGGACGATGGTGAAGTACTGCCACACCTTGCCCTCGAGGCCGTTGCGCTTAAACTCCTCGCGGAGGATGGCATCGGACTCCCGCACGGCCTCCAGACGGTCGCGGGTGATGGCGCCGACGCAGCGCACGCCCAGACCGGGGCCGGGGAAGGGCTGGCGATAGACCATGTTGTCGGGCAGGCCGAGCTGCTTGCCGACGACACGGACCTCGTCCTTATACAGGAACTTGACCGGCTCTACCAGCTCGAACTTCAGATCCTCGGGCAGGCCGCCCACGTTGTGGTGGGACTTGACCGGGCCGCTCTCCAGAATGTCGGGATAGATGGTGCCCTGAGCCAGGAAGCTGATGCCGTCGAGCTTATAGGCCTCCTCGGCGAAGACGTCGATAAACTCCTTGCCGATAATCTTGCGCTTCGTCTCCGGATCGGCCACGCCGGCCAGCTTGTCCAGGAAGCGATCCACCGCGTCCACATAGATGAGGTTGGCGTCCATCTGGTTGCGGAAGACCTCGATCACCTGCTCGGGCTCGCCCTTGCGCAGCAGGCCGTGGTTTACATGCACGCAGGTCAGCTGCTTGCCGATGGCCTTGATGAGCAGCGCGGCCACGACGGAAGAGTCCACACCGCCGGACAGGGCCAGAAGGACCTTCTTATCGCCGATCTGCTTGCGCAGGGCGGCAATCTGCTCGTCGATAAAAGCCTGGGCCAGTTCGGGCGTGGTGATGCGCGCCATGCTCTCGGGGCGTTTGTTGTCTGCCATAGACTTATCCCTCCATATTTCTTTATTATTACTATGGCAATTTAATATTGCCATAGTAATGTCGCCATGTTTTGCGGTTGCCGCGTAAGCGGCGAGTAAAACGGCATCTAAATCGGATTATTAATGTGGCAATTTTTAATTGCCGCATTAATAACGGGATTATTATACTGTTTCACACTCTCGGGCGCAAGAAAAACTTACAGCGGCAGCGTAAAAATTACGGGCCTACCGGTACAGAAGATTCGTCCGTTTTTCACAAGGACCTCTCCGCCGTCGATGAGATTCTCGTACCGGCCGTCCGGTGCGTTCACCGGCACCTCGGCGCACTTGGAGCGCAGGGAGAACACGCCCAGCTTCCGGCTCTGCTCATCCTCCCGCTCCAGAAGGGCGATGTGATGCCCGTCGTCCGCCGCGGCCTTGAAGCCGTCCTCCGCGCCCAGCACTTCGTGCTTGATGGCGGCCAGGCGGCTCATCAGGGCGCTCAGATCCGTCCCCGTGTGCCAGTCCACCGGCTCCTTCTCGAAGAGGCTGGGCTGGTGGGTGTTGGCGGTCTCCTGCCCGGCGTAGATCAGCGTCGTGCCCTTGAAAAAGTAGAGCATGGCCGTGAAGTTGACCAGGTCGCTCTCCTCTTTGACAAAGGAGGCGATGCGGGGCTGGTCATGATTTTCCAGGCAGCGCATCTTATTATAATTGAGGGGATAGAAGCCCTCCTGCAGATTCATCCCGTCCAGCCAGTGGGACAGGGCGATCTCCCCGCGCAGATAGCGGTCGAAGAGTTCCCGGATGTCGTACTCGTATTCCAGGTCAAAGGCGGAATAGGCCTCGTAATCCGTGGTGGAGGTAAAGCCCTTGCGGCGGGCGAAGGCACCGAAGCCGCTGTGCACCGTCTCCGCCAGCCAGATGCAGCCGGGACGAACCTTCTCCACCGCGGCGCGGGCTTCCCGCCAGAACTCCACCGGCACGAAAGAGGCCACGTCGCAGCGGAAGCCGTCCACGATCTCCGCCCAGGCGCAGAGGGATTCGATCTGATAGTCCCAGAGGCCGCGGACGGAATAGTCCAGATCGATCACGTCGGCCCAGTCGCCGATCTTGTTGCCGGGCTTGCCATCCTTGTCGTGATAGAAAAACTCCGGGTGCTGCTCAAAGAGGACGGAGTCGGGGGAGGTGTGGTTATAGACCACGTCGATCATGACCTTCATGCCCCGCTTGTGGATCTCCTCCGTCAGGGCGCGGAAATCCTCCATCGTGCCGTAGGCCGGGTTCACGCTCCGGTAATCCCGGTTGGCATAGGGGCAGCCCAGGCTCCCCTTCTTGCCCTTGACGCCGATGGGGTGGATGGGCATGAACCAGAGGATATCCGTACCCAGGGCCCGGATGCGATCCAGATCGGGGATGACGGCGCGGAACGTCCCTTCGGGCGTATGACTGCGCACGTAGACAGAATAGATGATCTGCTTTTGCAGCTTGGGATCGGTGTTCTTCGCCATGTTACAGTTCCTCCGTTTTCGCGTCTTTTTTCTCCCGCTCGTCCATTTCGTCCAGGCGTTTTTCCAGGGCCTGCATATAGCCGGCGGTGATAATGCCGGAGGGCAGCGCCACCACGGCCACGCCGAAGATGGACGAGAGCATGGCCACGGCCCGGCCGATGGTCGTGACCGGATAGATATCGCCGTA
>DJYD01000032.1 GCA_002449955.1 Lachnospiraceae bacterium UBA6987 | reverse complement strand
AGCGGAACCGCCTGACGCTGCATGTTGGAGCCCATCAGGGCACGGTTCGCGTCATCGTTCTGCAGGAACGGGATCATGGAGGTTGCCACCGAGAAAACCATCTTCGGGGAAACGTCCATCAGATCGATCATTTCCTTATCAAACTGACTCGTGATATCTTTGAAGCGGCCGGTGACATTCTGCGTGGCAAAATGGCCTTCTGCATCGAGCGGGGTATTCGCCTGCGCAATGTAGTAGTTGTCTTCTTCATCAGCCGCCATGTAGACGACATTGTCCGTTACACGCGGGTTCTCCGGATCGGATTTATCCACAACACGGTACGGTGCTTCAATGAAGCCGTATTTGTTGATGCGGGCATAGGATGCCAGAGAGTTGATCAGACCGATGTTCGGACCTTCGGGGGTCTCGATAGGGCACATACGACCGTAGTGGCTGTAATGTACGTCACGGACCTCGAAACCGGCACGGTCACGGGACAGACCGCCGGGACCAAGAGCCGACAGACGGCGCTTGTGGGTCAGTTCGGACAGCGGGTTGTTCTGATCCATGAACTGGGACAGCTGGGAGCTTCCGAAGAACTCCTTCACCGCTGCGGTGACCGGTTTGATATTGATCAGGGACTGAGGCGTGATATCTTCCTGGTCCTGGGTGGTCATGCGTTCACGCACGACACGCTCCAGACGGGACAGACCGATGCGGTACTGGTTCTGCAGCAGCTCGCCCACCGCGCGGATACGGCGGTTGCCCAGATGGTCGATGTCATCGGTATTGCCGAGGCCCTTGCAGAGGGTCAGGCCGTAGCTGATGGAGGCAAAAATATCTTCCTTGGTGATATGCTTCGGAATCAGGTCGCGGACAGCACGGCGCAGCATCTGCTTCTGCTCTTCCTCTTCCGGATATGCTTCCAGGAAAGCCATCAGAGCCGGATAGTAAACTAATTCGTTGATGCCGTATTTCTTCGGATCATAGGAGACGTAAGAAGACATATCCACCGTGCGGTTCGTCAGGACCTTGACCAGCTCGCCATCCATATCCAGCATGACGTAGGCAATACCCGCATTCTGGATCTCATCGCAGAGCTCAGGGGTCAGCACGGTGCCGGCCTCGGCGATGATCTCACCGGTGTCCATGGACACGGCATCCTCAGCCAGCGTCTGCCCTGCGGCACGGCGCTTTAACTGCAGCTTCTTATTATATTTATAGCGGCCCACATGCGCCAGATCATAGCGGCGGGGATCAAACAGCATCCCGTCGAATAGGCTGCGGGCATTATCCACGTAAAGCGGTTCGCCGGGACGGATCTTTTTGTACAGGTCCAGCAGGCCTTCGTCCACGTTGGTGGCGGTGTCTTTCCCCAGGCTGGCCTTGATCAGATCGTTCTCGCCGAACATATCAATGATCTCCGCGTTGGTACCCACGCCGAGAGCACGAATAAGCACCGTCACAGGAACCTTCCTGGTACGGTCGACACGGACCCAGAACACATCATTCGAGTCCATTTCATATTCAAGCCAGGCACCGCGGTTCGGAATGATCTGGCTGGAGTAGAGGGGTTTGCCGTTCTTATCACGTTCCTCGCTGAAATAAATACCCGGAGAACGGACCAACTGGCTGACAATAACACGTTCAGCACCGTTGATCACGAAGGAACCCGTAGCGGTCATCAGAGGCATATCGCCCATGAAAATGACATGTTCACGGATGGTCCCCGTCTCTTTGTTAATCAGGTTTACCTTGACCTTAAGCGGAGCTGCATAGGTTGCATCCCGCTCTTTACACTCTTCAATTGTGTATTTGGTCTCGTCTTCGCACAGTTTGAAATCCGTGAATTCCAGACTGAGGTTGCCGCTGAAGTCAGAGATCGGAGAGATGTCCTCAAAAGCCTCCTTAAGTCCCTCATCCAGAAACCATTGGTAGGATTTCTTCTGGATCTCGATGAGGTTCGGGATTTCCAGGACTTCCTTCTGTCTTGAGTAGCTCATGCGCATATTTTTACCGGATTTTACCGGGCGCATTGTGTTTTTCTCCATAGACGCTTCACCCCTAAAAGATATGTAATGCCCTAAAAATGAGCACAGTATACACACTGCCCCATAATAGTGCATCCTTCATACTACCAAACGCTTTTCAAGCTGTCAAGCTGATTTTTTCACTTTTTTTGAAAGATTTTTGTGATTTTTTTGAGAAGTTTTATCAAAAATCCCGGCCGCTTGATCGATTTGCCCATGGCGGGCCGGAAGGATCTGTGCTATACTCCCTGTGAATAAAATAATGAGGTTCCCATGCAGACGATTCTACTACCTGAAAAAGTTTCCCGCATTTTAAGCGTTCTCTCCGGCGCAGGCTATGAAGCCTACGCTGTGGGAGGCTGCGTGCGTGATGCGATTCTCGGACGCGAGCCCGAAGACTGGGATATAACGACCAATGCCAGACCCGAGGAAGTCAAGGGTCTGTTCCGCCGGACCGTTGATACCGGCATTGCTCACGGCACCGTGACCGTAATGCTCGGCTCCGATGGCTTTGAAGTCACAACATACAGACAGGACGGTGACTACAGTGACCACCGCCATCCGGATGCAGTCGTCTTCACCGCCTCCCTCGAGGAGGATCTGAAACGCCGCGATTTCACCATCAATGCCATGGCCTATCGGCCGGAAACGGGCCTCGTCGACCTGTTCGGTGGCCAGGAAGACCTGGAAAAAAGGATTATCCGCTGCGTCGGGGATCCCCGGGAACGTTTTGATGAAGACGCCCTCCGCATCATGCGGGCGCTGCGCTTCTCGGCTCAGCTTGGCTTTGCCATCGCCCCGGAGACCCGTGAGGCCATCCGTGAGTTTGCCCCGAGGCTGCAGCTGATCAGCAGAGAAAGGATCAGAGTAGAGCTTGTCAAACTTCTTGTCAGCCCGCATCCGGACCGCCTGCTTGACCTTGCAGAATGCGGGATCACCGCCGAAATCTTCCCGCTCTGGGATACCATGCTGGCAACCGAGCAGAACTCTGCCTTCCACCTGTATTCCGTCGGTATCCACACCCTGAAGGTGGTTGAGAACGTTCCGGCCGAGCCGGTGCTGCGCCTTGCCGCTCTCCTGCACGACTGCGGAAAGCCTGCCTGCAAGACGACGGATATGGGCAGCAGGAACCATTTTCACGGGCATGCCGAACTCGGAGCAACCATTGCGGAAGAATTTCTGAAAGAGCTTCGTTTCGACAACAAAACCATCAACGATGTTGTGAAGCTTGTCAAAGTTCACGATGACCGTTTTCCGCCGAAGCGCAAAAACGTCCGCCGCGAGATGAATCGTGTCGGGACCGAGCTTTTCCCTTCTTTTCTAAAACTGGTGCTTGCCGACACCCTGGCGAAAAGCAATTACGCCCTTGAAGAAACCATGCACAATTATACCCTCGTTTGCCGGCTGTATGAAGAGATCACAGCCGCCGGCGATCCCATCACCCTGAAAGACCTGGCCGTCAAGGGTAGCGATCTTATCGCCGCCGGCATGAAGCCTGGTCCGGAGATGGGGGAGGTCTTAAGCCGTATGCTGGACGATGTTCTGGAGAACCCGGAGCACAATCAAAAAGAATATCTGATCGAAAAATATGCAGCCCTGTAAGGGCCGCATGTTCGATACGCAAAGATCCTTCGGCTGCCCCGGAGGACCTTTTTATTTGGCAAGGCTCTTGACGATCTCTAAGAGCTCCAGGTCGGAAGCCTGTACGCGGATGCCGGTCTTGTACTCGGTTCCGTCCGGATAGCGCACGGCCACGGCAATCTCCTGTCCCTCTTCAAATCCCTTGGCATAGACCTCATTGCCGAATTCGACCGCTTTCGGGTGGTTTTCATTAAAGCGCTGCCAAGCGCCGCGAAGCTTCAGCATGGCGCCGAAATCAAGATTCATAACACTTCTCTCCTTCTGTTCCTTGTACACAAAACGGGGCGGTTTCCCGCCCCGTTTCTTTGTTTACGCTTAGACGCTCAGCACGTCGGCAAACGCCTGGATGGCGGTGGAAGCCTGACCGAAGTCGCGCATCTGCTGGTCGATACCCAGTTTGATATGAGGGATACCGGCGTCGTCAAGAGCCTTCTTCAGGTAAGGATATTCCATTTCCTCAGGGTCGCAGAACTGCTGCATGAAGAGCACCAGGCCCTTCGCGCCGCTTTCCTTCACAAGGTTCGCCACGAATTCGCCGCGGCGGTTCTTATTGGAAGCTTCATCGTACAGCAGGACGTCGTAGTCTTCGTCCGCGAACTGCTTTGCCAGAGCCATCATCGGATCGCCGTCTTCAGCAGCGTCCACACGGATGGTGCGGCTTTCGTGCGCCACGTCATCGGTCGCGATCGCGATCTTGTTGTCGTCAAAGATCTTGAGCAAGACAGGGTTATCGCAAATGATGCCGCTGGTGACGATCTTGATGCCGTCCCAGTTCGAGGCGGGCAGAGCCTTCAGTTCTTCGTTCAGTTCGTTCAGCTTTTCGGTGTATTCGGGCTTCTCCATGAAGTAGCCGGCCTTCAGGACGGCACTGCGGTTCACGGCGGAAACGGCTTCCGGATGCTCACCGGCAAGCTTTACGAATTCACGGCGGGCCTGACGGTACTTGTTGTAGACCTTGATGGCGCCGCGGATGTCTTCATCGGTCATCTCGTGGCCGGCGATCTTGTCCAGTTCCTTGCGGACGTTGGTGTACTGGGCCACGGTGAATTCCAGACCGAACTGCGGGCGGCGGTACTGCGGATGCGCCAGGAAAATGGTGGGCATCTTATGCAGGTTGGTCATCGCCACACGGAAGTTCTGGCTCATGGGACGCAGAGTGTCGCAGATGGTGGGCGTGATCACGCCGTCCAGATCATCCATGGTGCCGTCCAGCATCATTTCCAGGGCCAGCTGAGCGATGGTGCAGTAGAAGGTCGCGCAGTATTCCTTGGCCTTGGAGATGGTCTTGGTGTTGGTGCCCCAGATACCCATCGGGACCATGCCGGCCGCGTAGACGAGCTCTTCGGGAGCGTAGTAGGGAAGAACGCCGATGACTTTCTTGCCTTCGGCCTTGTACTGCTTCAGCAGTTTGCCGGGAGCATAAGCAGCGGCTTTGAATTCATTGAATCTGGTTTCGATACTCATGATTTTGCCTCCTTATGCCTGTGCTTCCAGTTTTTCCGCACGGATCTGCATGGCCTCTACCAGGCCCTGCACGCGGGTCTCATACTGCGCTTCGTTGAAGTTGCGCGGGTCGGCCTGGTCGCCGTCGAAGCCGGCGCAGGGGACGCCCAGGTCCGCGGTGAAGCGGCGCTGCATCTCGGCCATGTAACCGGACCACGGCTTGCAGGAACGGTTGTAGTGGACAAGCACGCCGTCGACCTTGTTCTCGCGGCAGATGCCTTCACGCCATTCCACGCCCTTTTCGATGGAAACGGAGTTCGGGGCCTTGCAGTAGGCGCTGACCATCTCGTCCATGTTGTTGTAGACGAAACCGAAGGCAGGCGCATACACAACGGCGGTAACGTTGATGCCGTTGGCTTTAAGCGGCTTGAACAGGTTCGGCAGCTTCGGCCAGCAAGGGATGCCTTCGAACATGACGCGGTACTGTTCCGGGAAAGGCAGGGTGGAGGTGCCTTCCTTGATATTTTTCTCAAGGTCTTCAGCCAGGAGATCGAACGCGTCGGCAGCTTCCTTCTTGCCGCGGGCGGTCACGACGTCAGCCATGTGGTTGAACAGATCGAAGCCGCTTAAGGGAGCGGGCTTGTACTGCAGGTAGTTGCAAACCTTCAGCCAGTTCTGGGCGGTGCGGTTCGCCTGCGCGCAGGCATGCTCGAACTTCGCCTGGTCGAACTTCTTGCCGGTCAGCTCTTCCAGCTGATGGATGGCATTGTCGAACTGAGCGCGGATGTAGGTCACGTTCTCAGGGTTCGGATCCATGGTGTTGTTGTAAGGAACGTCGATCATGATCAGCGGGATGTTGCACATACGGGCGATGTTCTCATACCACTTGGTCATGCAGTTGCAGATGTTGTTGCAGCACAGCACGAAGTCGGGCTGAGGGATGCGCATCTGCTTGTAGGGCTGGATGGATTCCAGACGGCGTTCTTTTTCGCGGCCTTCGGGAAGGGCTTCGATCTCATGAATGTCTTCCAGAACGATGTAAGGGGTCTGGGTCTTGGGATCTTTCTTGGGCTTGCCGTTCTCATCCAGAACGACGTTGCCGTTTTCATCCTTCAGCGGCTTGCCGGTGGCAGGGTTGATGACGTAGCCGTCTTCCTTGCTCCAGTCGATCTTACGGGCAGCGCGCTTGCCGGCCGCATAGGCCAGAGAGATGCGGGCGTAGCCGCAGATATCGTTGTCAAAGCCGAGATCTTCCGCGGCCTGGCACATGATCTCGCCGTCACGCTGCGCGGCGATACCGGCAGCCTGGTTCTCGGGATACATGATGTTCAGGTCAAACGCCTCTGCTAATTCGCAGGGGAATTTGGAAGAAGACCAGCCGACCAGCTTGCCTTGCTTTTTTGCCTCGCGGGCGTCCGCGTACACATCGTCAACGACTTTGCGCAGCGCCAGAACGCCGGGGCTGACTTGTTTAGCCATAAAAAAACTTCCTCCTCTATAAAATACCGACAGCTGCCTTATGGGTATTTGCTGTCTATATTGTTCACTTATTTACGTTTCTCAACGCCTTCTGATAGGCGAACAGAGCTGCACCGAGCGCACCATTGTACTGAGTAAGCGGACTGGTATAGACCGTATGCCCGAGTCCCTCTTCCAGCGCTGCCACGATGCCCTTGTTCTGCGCCACGCCGCCGGTCATGACCACGCGGTCCTGCACGCCGATGCGGTTGACAAGGCCCACCACGCGGTTCGCAACCGAATGATGGATGCCGTTGATGATGTCGCGCTTATCGGTGCCCATGGACAGCTGGCTGATGACTTCGCTTTCGGCGAAGACCGTGCAGGTGGAGCTGATGGCAATGCGCTTCGTTGACTGCGCGCCGAGATCGCCGAGATCGTTGACCTCGACTTCCAGGACCTTGGCCATGACGTCCAGGAAACGACCCGTGCCGGCGGCACATTTATCGTTCATCTGGAAATTGACCATCGCACCGTTTTCGATATGCAGGGCCTTCACGTCCTGACCGCCGATATCGATAACTGTTCTGACATCCGGGAACAGGAAGGATGCGCCCTTCGCATGGCAGGACAGCTCACTCATCTGAGAATCCGCGATGTTTTCCAGGGAGTTGCGGCCATAGCCGGTGGCCAGCGTGTAGGCCATGTCGGAAGCCTTCATGCCGCAGCTTTCAAACGCGGCTTCGATCGCTCTCGCAGGGCCGCTGGTGCCGGCGCCGACATCGATCAGCGATTTGCCGACGATCTCCGTGCCGTCTTTTAAAATAATGCACTTCGACGCGGTCGAGCCGACATCGATGCCTAAGGTGTAAATGCTCATGAGACCTCCTGCCTCATTTCATTCGGCACCCTCCCCGGCTCTTTCGATGTCGGGGAGGGTCCTCATGATTCCTATTTAGTACGGAATGTTCTTCTTGTTCACAAAGGTGTTGAAATCGCGGATCGCACGAGGCGTGATCATCTGATGGAACGGGCAGATGTGTTCCGGATTCTGATAGCAGGAATATGCAAAGGCCACAACGTAGTTGCGCATCATATTCATGTTCACGATCTCATCCACAAGACCAAGCTGTGCGCAGGCCTGCGGGCGGGACTTCGCGGCGTAATCCTGGATCATCTTGTTCATCTTCGCGATGGTTTCCTCATGGGACTTGCCTTCCTTGGCTTCCTTCGCCAGTCTGCGGGAGTACATGGCAGCAGCAGCGGTCTCGCCGTGCATGACGTAGATCTCGGTGCCGGCCGTGCCGATCGTGAAGGCGTTGGTGTCGTTGCCCTGAGGGCCGCCCATGACATAGTGAGCCGCAGCGGTACCCTTGCGGAGCGTGATCTCCATCTGCGGGATCTTGCTGTTCTGGATGGAATAGATCAGGGACTGACCAAGACCAAGCAGCTCAGCCTTCTCGGCGTCGTCGCCGACATCGATACCGGTGGTATCCTGGATCCAGACGATCGGGATCTTGTCGCGGCTGCAGAGCGTCACGAATTCGTTCATCTTCAGCAGGCCCTGACGATAGAGCTTGCCGCCGATGCCCACGGCACCGGTCTTGTATTCCGGATAGTTAAGCAGCAGGCCCTGGGTGTTGGCGATGACACCGACGAGCAGGCCTTCAGCCTTTGCCAGACCGGCAACGATTTCCGGACCGTAGCCCTTCTTGTATTCCAGGAACTGGCTCTTGTCAAACAGACGGCCGATGACATCGTAGATATCATAGATCTGCTTCATATCCATCGGGATCAGGCTGTACAGATCGTTCGGATCGAGAGCGGGAAGGCTCGGATCGTCCACGCGGAAGAATTCCGGATTGTAGGCCGGCAGGAAGGACATGAACTTCTTGATGCCTTCCAGCACGCCTTCTTCGGTGCCGTATACTTCGCGGAAGAAACCGGTCTCGCCGTAGTGGATCGGAACGGATCCCGGAGGCGTCGCCACGAGGCCCTTGCCGGCCTGGATCAGCGCTTCCGCCGCTTCCTCATCCACATAGCCCTTCGGGTTCATGCCGCCCACGATGCCGGCGCCGCCGACAGCCATGTTGGCCTTCTCATGCGCGATCAGAATGGTCGGGCTGATGGAGTGATAGCCGCCGCCGGCCGGGTTGGTCCCGTAGATGCCGACGATGACCGGGACACCGAGCTGTTCCAGTTCAGTGTTGCGGTAGAAAGGTGTACCACCGCCGCGGCGGTTCGGATATACCTTCTCCTGAGCATCCAGCTTAACGCCGGAGCAGTTCAGGACGTACACAAGCGGAATGTGCAGGCACTTCGCGGTATCGGAAGCACGCAGCAGGTTATCGGCCTGTCCGGGAATCCAGGCGCCGGCCAGCTTCTTATTATCAGAAGCAACGATCACGGCCCAGCGGCCGGAGATGCGGCCGAGACCCTTGATGATGGCGGTGGAGCCTTCACTGTTGTGTTCCGGATTGTACAGGCTGTTGAGCGGGCACCAGGTGCCGGGATCAACAAGGGCAGCCAGACGTTCCATGGCAGTCCATTCGCCGGAGGCGTGGACCTTGTCATCGGGTTTGCCGTTCGCAATCGCTTCGGCAGCAATGCGACGGACGTCTTCTTCAATGGTCAGGATCTTCTGGATGTTCTCCTGCTTCTGGGCGCGCAGCGGTTTGCCGACCTGCGGCATCGCCTGGAAGTAGCGAGGCATAGAATAAAAGCCCATATTTGCAATTTCCTCCAATTATTTAAAGAATCAGGCCTTCGGCACCTTGATGAACGCCTGGCCGGGGTCGATGTCCTCGCGGATGGTGCGGATGATGTCCGGGGTAGGGCCTTCCATCAGCTGTGCACGATCGTCGACGATCAGCGGGAAATCCGGGATCGCGGCCTTGATCTCTTCGGGCGTGGTGTAAGGATAGTAGTAGGCCAGATACATTCTCTTGGTCTCTTCGTCGAACTTCATGATGCCCATGTCGGTAACGACCATCTGCGGGCCGCGGTTGCCGGGCAGGCCGACCTTTTCACGTCCGCCAGGGCCGTCCATCCAGCCGCAGCTGGTGATGTAGTCGACTTTATTCACGAATTTCGTCTTGTCGAGCTTGATCATGATGATGGTATTGCAGAAGCCCGCAATACCGTTCGCGCCGCCGGAACCGGTGAAGCGTACCTGAGGCTTCACATAATCGCCCTTGCCGTAGATGCAGGTGGAGTTCACGTTGCCGTAAGGGTCGATCTGGGCGCCGCCGATGAAGGCGATCAGACGGTCGGTGTCATGCAGCCACTCGTTGGCTTCGAAGCCCACGAAGCGGATGTTCGGCCACTGCACGGCGCAGTGCGCCATGAAGCGGAGGTCGCCGACAGAACGCGGCACTTCCACGGGCGAGCAGTCCATCAGACCGCTCTCCACGATGGGATGGCAGCTGGGGCAGATCACGGCCTTGGCCAGAGAGGCGCCGATAAGCGGCAGGCCCGTGCCGACGATAACGATCTGGTTTTCTTTGATGTTCTTTGCAATGGCATAAGCCTGCATTTCGGACATCGTATATCCGACTTTTTTGTAATCAAACATTGTTCTCTTGCCTCCTGTCCTTAGTGTCTCGTGGAATAGCCGAGGTGCGGTTCGATCCGCAGATCCGTCAGGCGCTTGCCGCCGATGACATCTAACAGCTCTTCATGAGTCTTGACACCGTAGACGTACTTGTCCAGGTAATCCTTGAAGGTTTCGGGGACTTTCGTGCCGTCGGCAGCATCCTTCGCCGCCTGCTCGGCCTTCACAGCAGCCGCTTCCAGCTTCTCATCACCGGGCTTGGCATCCGCAGCCTTGCGGGCCTTCGCAGCAGCCTTGGCAAGCTTCTGGGCAGCATCGGCAGCATCCACATAATTGGAAGCCTTGTCGTATTCCTTCAGGACCTTGTCATCATTATCATAGTAGCCATAGCACTGGCTGGGCCATGCGCCGAAAGGTGCGCGGACGACGGCATCGACGCATTCGCCGAAGATCTTGGTCGCGCTCGGGTCGCGGCGGATGTATTCGTCGCTGACGATCTCTTCGCAGGTCACGATGGTGCGCTTCGCGGCGACCGCGATGTCGACGTCGTGGAATTCATCGCCCATGATGATGCAGGTGCCGTCCGGGGAGGCCTGCTGCACATGGATGATCGCGCAGTCAAGCTTCGGTACGGGAACCGCAACGACCTTCTCGCCGGGGTTGAAGGGGTTATCAACATAGGCCAGTTTCAGGTCGTCAACGCTGGGAAGCTCTTTGCGCTTCTCTTCGCTGATGCCCCAGTATTCGCACAGACCGGAGCCCATCATCAGACGGACAGGCAGGAAAGGCAGACCGAGGGAAGCGGCGTGCAGCTGCAGCATCAGGACGTCCTGGCTGTAGTCTTCGTAAATGATCTCGCCCTTCTCGATCGCGGCGCGGAAACGACGGGAAACGTTGGTGTAACCGGAGTTGGCAGTGTAGCAGTTGATGTACACTTTTACACGGCCTTCGCCGATCAGCATGTCCCAGTCACCGCCGGCAGGTCCTGCCCAGACCGTAAAGTCACCCTTGCCCTGGCGCAGAATTTCATACGCCGCAGCATAGGGCTTCCGGTTGGTGGTAAAGCCGCCGAAGCAAATGGTGTCGCCGTTTTGTACGTACTTCTCAACGGCTTCCGATAAGCTACATACTTTGTTCATAAAATGATATCTCCTTTCGGCTTATCATATATATTCGAGTTTATAATAGCAAGGAAGTGTTCGATTGTCAATTTAAAGTGCGCGAAAATTGACTTTTTGAAAGACGTTTTTTGTCCTATTTGTTTTTGGTTATAACCCTGCCCGCATCATAAAAGATTCCTGGGGTCCTTGCCGTCTGTTTTCCGTTTTTTCACTTGACATAAGCCCTTCCGTCAGCATAAAATAACTCTGGTAATATGCGTCTCTTAAGGCGTGATGTGTAGGAAAGGAGTCCCCATTATGGAGATGGTTCTTTATGAAGCAAGCGGCAGCATCGGTACGATTACGATCAACCGGCCGAAGGCGCTCAATGCGCTCTGCAGCCAGGTGCTGGACGAGCTGAACGAGATCCTTGACAACGTCGATCTTGAAACGATCCGCTGCCTGATCGTCACCGGTTCCGGTGAAAAGTCCTTTGTGGCCGGCGCCGATATCGCCGAGATGAGCACCCTGACCAAAGAGCAGGGCCAGGCTTTCGGCAAGAAAGGCAACGATGTTTTTCTTAAACTTGAACATTTTCCGATTCCCACAATTGCTGCGGTGAACGGTTTCGCCTTAGGCGGCGGCTGCGAGCTCTCCATGGCCTGCGACATTCGCCTGTGCGCCGATAACGCCGTGTTCGGTCAGCCCGAGGTCGGTCTCGGCATCACCCCCGGCTTCGGCGGCACGCAGAGACTTGCCCGCATCGTGGGTCCGAACATTGCGAAGGAAATGATCCTGACTGCCCGCAACATCAAGGCAGACGACGCTTTCCGCATCGGCCTTGTGAATGCGGTCTACCCGCATGACGAGCTGATGCCCGCCGCCCAGAAGATGGCCGCCCGAATCGCCGCGAACGCTCCGATCGCAGTCCGTGCCTCCAAGAAGGCCATCACCGAAGGCCTGGATCTGCCCATTGAAGAAGCCGTAGCCCTTGAAGAAAAGCTTTTCGGCTCCTGCTTCGAGACAGCCGATCAGAAGGAAGGCATGGGCGCCTTCCTCGAAAAAAGGAAACCCACGGGATTTATCAACAAATAAGATTGCCACGGGCACTTCGTGCCCTCGCAATGACAAACAACAGACTGTCATCCCGAGGAGGCCGTAAGGCCGACGTGGGGATCTCAATAAGAAGAATTATATTTTAGGAGGAATCCAACTATGAAAGTAGCAATTTTTGGCGCCGGCACCATGGGCAGCGGTATCGCTCAGGTTTTCGCTGCTAAAGGACACACCGCTCTGATGTACGCTTCCAGCGTAGCATCCGCTCAGCGTCACAAAGACAATCTGGCCAAGTCGCTTCAGAAGCGCGTTGAGAAGGGCAAAATGACCCAGGAAGCCGTCGATGCCCTGCTTGCCAACGTCCTTGTGGAAGAGAAGTCCGCTGCTGCCGACGCCGATCTGGTTATCGAATGCGTCAAGGAAGAAATGGCCACCAAGCGCGAACTGCTGAACGAACTCGATGCCATGTGCAAAGAGAGCACCATCTTCGCCACCAACACCTCTTCTCTGTCCGTGACCGAGATGGGTCTTGGCCTGAAGCACCCGGTGATCGGCATGCATTTCTTCAACCCCGTTCCTTCCATGAAGCTCATCGAAGTCATCCGCGGTGCGAACACCACCCAGGAGACCTTCGACTTCATCTACAACCTGAGCAAAGAGATCGGCAAGGATCCGATCGAAGTTGCTGAAGCTCCCGGCTTCGTCGTCAACCGCGTCCTGATCCCCGAGATCAACGAAGCGATCGGCCTTGTTGAGACCGGTGTTGCCTCTGTCGAAGATATCGACAAGGCCATGAAGCTCGGCGCCAACCACCCGATGGGCCCGCTGGAACTCGGCGATTTCATCGGCCTTGACGTCTGCCTTGCCATCATGGACGTTCTTTACAACGAGACCGGCGATCCCAAGTATCGTCCCGCTCTTCTGCTGAAGAAGATGGTCCGCGCCGGCAAGCTCGGCCGCAAGTCCGGACAGGGCTTCTACGACTACCGCAAATAAGACTGCCACGGCCTTTCAGGCTGCAAGGTGACAAATGAAGGTCCTTCGGGACCGCAAAAAAGGGGAACGGTCCCGTGCCGTTCCCTTTTTTATATGTATATATGATTTGATCCCTTCAGTCAAATCGGCTCAGTGCTTTGCTGATCACGGAGAAGTCGACGCGGCACTTCCCTTCGGAGATCCGCAGCGGGACCGTATCGTCAAACGTATAGCTTACCGGAAGCTCATCATGTTCAAAATCGTATACAACCACTTTTTTTCTGTCAGGATCGATGATCCAGTATTCCCTGACGCCGGCTTGCCGGTACTTATAGCATTTAAGGAGCATGTCATGGTCGCGGTTTGAGGGAGACAATATCTCCGCGGCAAAATCCGGCGCCCCGTTGACCCGGCGCTTGTCACCGTCGCTCTCGTCGCAGACGATCAGGAGGTCCGGCTGGACCATCGTATAATTATCATTGTCCAGGCGCACATCGAGAGGCGCGATGTAAAGCTGACAGCCCGGATGCTCTGAAACACAAGGATACATCTGCAGCGCCACTTCAATCAGTACCAGTTGGTGAATCTTCGTGGGCGCTGTCATGTCATAAAACACGCCGTCGATCAGTTCCACCCGGCGTTCATCCGGCATCGCGTAATAATCATCGATCGTATACTGCCCCCGCAAAGGGTACGCTGGGACCGGTGCTCCTTCACGGAGCAGAGGGAGTTCTTCCTCGTAGCGGTAAGAGATTTTACCCGCATGAGCATTAAGCAGCTCCGGCCGTTTGCTTAACACATACTCCAGCGCTTCGATCGTTTTCTGGCGGGGCGCTTTTGTCTGGCCGCCGAAAATCTTCTGCACCGTGCCGAGCGGCACGCCTGATTTCTCCGCCAGCACCTCGTTCGAATACCCCAGTTCCTTTTTTCTCTGCTGCATTTCTTCTATTGTCATATTTCATCCTCCTTCGCGGACGGTTCTTTCCGGCCGCCCCGGCTCTATCTTCCTTCTGCAAATTAAAAATAACCGTTATTTAATCGTTTGTCAACCGTTTTCTTCTGTTTTTAGCTCGATTCCATTCATAACATAGCCGTATTATCACCGTTTACGGTCCATTATCCCATTCCGCAGTAATTCGTCCGTTTCGATTTGTCTGAACTCACGGCAATATTCAAAATAGTCCGGACAAGCTTAATTCTGTCCTTGCTGCGCGTTTCATCGATAAACTCCACAACACAATCAGCCGTTTTCTCCGTCATTTAAACCGATAATAATATCTATTTTTATATTGACATTCCTTGACAAATTCGTTAAATTATAGGTGACTATGCCAGTAGAAAAACGCCGAAAGGCGCTTTTTATGTTTACTGCAGTATGTTATTTTTTTAACAATACATCAGGAGGTTGCAAAATGGATTTTGCATTAAGCCAGGAACATGCCATGGCGCGCGACCTGTTCAGGAGCTTTGCTCAGAACGAAGTAAAACCCCTTGCGCAGGAAATCGATGAAGAAGAACGTTTCCCGTCGGAAAGCGTCGCCAAGATGGCGAAGCTTGGATTCCTCGGCATTGCCGTGCCGAAGCAGTACGGCGGCCAGGGATGTGATTATCTGACCTATACGATGTGCGTGGAAGAACTTGCCAAGGTCTGCGGCACGACTGCCGTTGTCCTCTCCGCTCACACCTCGCTGTGCCAGATGCCGATCCTTCATTTCGGCACCGAAGAACAGAAGCAGAAATATCTGGTACCGCTTGCCAAGGGTGAGACGCTTGGCGCTTTCGGTCTGACCGAACCCGGTGCCGGCACCGATGCTGCCGGTCAGCAGACCAAAGCCGTGCTTGACGGCGACGAATGGGTCCTGAACGGCACCAAGATGTTCATCACCAACGGCTACTATGCCGATACCTACGTCATCTTCGCCATGACCGACAAGTCTCTTGGCCGCAAGGGCATTTCCGCCTTCATTGTGGAAAAGGGCACGCCCGGCTTCACCTTCGGTACGAAGGAAAAGAAAATGGGTATCCGCGGTTCCGCGACCTACGAGCTGGTCTTCACTGACTGCCGCATCCCGAAGGAAAACCTTCTCGGCAAGCTCGGCGAAGGCTATAAGATCGCCATGGATACGCTGGACGGCGGCCGTATCGGCATCGCCGCGCAGGCGCTCGGCCTTGCGGAAGGCGCTCTTGAAGTCACCTGCGATTACGTGAAGACCCGCAAGCAGTTCGGCAAGACCCTCGGCCAGTTCCAGAACACCCAGTTCCAGCTCGCCGACATGGCCACCCGCTGCGACGCCGCTCAGCTGCTCGTATACCGTGCTGCCATTGACCACGATATCCCTAAGAAGAACAGCGACGGCATGGCATCTTCCATGGCGAAGCTCTACGCTGCCGAGACCGCGATGTACGTGACCACCAAGGCTGTTCAGCTGCACGGCGGCTACGGCTACATCCGCGACTACGACGTGGAACGCATGATGCGCGACGCCAAGATCACCGAGATCTACGAAGGCACCTCTGAAGTGCAGCGTATGGTCATCGCGAAGAATCTGCTGAAGTGACAGGTACAGCCTGTCATCCTGAGCACAGCGAAGGATCTCTCCGCTCAGAATGACATGATAATAAGGAGATAATATACTGTGAATATCGTTGTTTGTATCAAACAGGTCCCGGATACTGCCGGCGGCGTAAAATTCAATCCGGACGGCACGCTTGACCGCGCCGCTATGCTTGCCATTATGAACCCCGACGACAAGGCCGGCCTGGAAGCCGCCCTGCGTCTTAAAGATGAATACGGCGCCAAGGTCACCGTCGTGACCATGGGTCTGCCGAAGGCTGATGCGATCCTCCGCGAAGCCATGGCCATGGGTGCCGATGACGCCGTGCTGGTCACCGACCGCGTCCTTGGCGGCGCCGATACCTGGGCGACCTCCCAGACGCTTGCCGGCGCGCTCCGCGCTCTGGATTACGACCTCGTCATCACCGGCCGTCAGGCCATCGACGGTGATACCGCTCAGGTCGGTCCTCAGCTGTCCGTACACCTGGGCCTTCCCATCGTCAGCTACACCCAGAAGCTTCGCATTGAAGGCGACTACGTGATCGCCGAGCGTATGTTTGACGACCGTCATCATGTGCTGAAGGTCAAGATGCCCTGCCTGCTGACCGCTCTGTCCGAACTGAATGAACCCCGCTACATGACCCCGGGCGGCATTTTCGAAGCTTTCCAGAAACCCGTCACCATCATGGGCCGTAAGGACCTCGTAGACACGCTGGATTCCAACATCGGCAAGGTCGGTTCCCCGACCCAGATCGCCAAAGCGTCCGATAAGGTCCGCAAAGGCGCCGGTACTCAGTACATCCCTGAGGATGCCACCGATGCCGCCGAATACATCACGGCCAGGCTGAAAGAAAAATTCATCATCTGATAAGGAGGCGGAAACATGAATCGCGAAGAATACAAGGGCGTCTATGTATACGCCCAGCAAGTCGACAATAAAGTCAGCAATATCGCGCTCGAGCTGCTCGGCAAGGCCAAAGCGCTGGCCGATGACCTCGGCAGCGAAGTGGTTGCCATGCTCCTCGGCTCCGACATCAAGGATCAGGCCCAGATCCTCGCCGAATATGGCGCAGATAAGGTCATCGTGGTGGATCACCCGTTCCTGAAGGAATACATGACCGAACCGTACACCCAGGCCATCTCCGCTATCATCCGCGAATGCAAGCCCGACGTGGTGCTCTTCGGCGCGACCGCCATCGGCCGTGACCTGGCCCCCTGCGTCGCCGCCACCGTGCACACCGGCCTTACCGCCGACTGCACCAAGCTGGATATCGGCGACTTCCCCATGAACCCCATCCCGGGCAAAGAGACTCTGCATAAGCAGCTCCTCATGACCCGTCCTGCTTTCGGCGGCAACACCATCGCCACCATCGCGATCCCGGATTTCCGTCCGCAGATGGCCACAGTCCGTCCCGGCGTTATGCAGAAGCTTCCGCGCAACAAGGGCGCGAAGGCCGAGATCATCGATTTCGACGCGCATCTTGAAAAGAACAACCGCTACGTGGAGATCCTCGACGTGGTGAAGAAGGTTTCTGATTACGTGGACATTCAGGACGCCAAGATCCTGGTCTCCGGCGGCCGCGGCATGGGAAATAAGGAAAATTATGAGAAGTACCTCCGTCCCCTGGCCAACCTCCTGGGCGGACAGGTCTCCTCTTCCCGCGCGGGCGTGGACCAGTTCGGCATTCCGAAGGAGCTGCAGGTCGGCCAGACCGGCAAGACCGTGCGTCCGAAGCTCTACATTGCCTGCGGCATTTCCGGCGCCATCCAGCACCTGGCCGGCATGGAAGAATCCGATCTCATCATTGCCATTAACAAGGATGAGACCGCTCCCATCTTCGACGTGGCCGACTACGGCATCGTAGGCGACCTCTTCCAGATCCTCCCGATCCTGACCAAGATGGTCGAACAGGAACTGGCGAAGAAGGCTGAGATGTAAGTTTCGTCCCGCATACGGAAAGGCATGGTCTTACCATGCCTTTTTGTTTTTCCATTTAAACGGAGGGAATCATGGAATACAGAAAAATTATCGTCCTTAAGGACGGCAGGGAATGCATTTTGCGTAGCGCTGCCGCGGCCGACGCAAAGGAAGTGCTTGATGTCTTTATCCGTACACACGCGCAGACGGAGTTTCTGTCCACTTATCCGGACGAGATCCATTTCACGGCTGAATCAGAAGCGGTATTCCTTGTCAAAAAGGCGGCCGCACCACGGGAAATCGAGCTATTGGCGGAAGTTGACGGCCGGATAGCCGGGACCGCCGGCATCCACGGCATTGGATCTTTTGAGAAAGTAAGGCACCGCGCCGGTTTCGGCATCAGCCTGGATGAAGCCTTCTGGGGCCTCGGCATCGGCAGGGCGCTTACCAGAGCCTGCACCGAGTGTGCGGTCCTGGCCGGCTACGAACAGCTGGAACTGGAAGTCGCCGCAGAAAATGAGCGGGCGATCATGCTCTACAAGACCGAAGGCTTTACGGAATACGGCCGCAATCCGAAGGGCTTCCGCTTCCGCGGCGGCAGTTATCACGAGCTCATCCTCATGCGTCGGGAACTGAAGAAGGAAAGCCTGACGAAAAAACCCGGGTCGGAAGATCCGATAAAACTTGTCGAGCCCTCCATGGATTACGAAAAGGAGCTCCTCTCCTACCGGCAGGCTTTCCTTGATTCCGGAGACTCCATGGACGGTGCCGGGCCGCTCCGACGTTATGAGAATATTGCGGACTGGCTGAGGGATTCAGCACTCTATAAAGACCCTGCGACGGTCCCGGAAGACAAAGTCCCGGCAACGCAGTACGTTGGCATCCGGGAATCGGACGGCAAAGTGGTCGGCATGCTGCAGATCCGGCATTATCTGAATGACTATCTGCGGCAGTTCGCCGGCCATATCGGTTATTCCGTCCGCCCAGATGAACGCCGGAAAGGTTATGCTAAACAAATGCTTACTGCTGCCCTGCCCCTCTGCAGAGAACTCGGGCTTGACCGCGTCATGATCACCTGCCGCGATACGAACGAAGGAAGCCGCAGGACCATCCTCGCAAACGGCGGCGTCTACGAATCCACAGCCTACGAGCCCGACAGGCAGGTAAACCTCCAGCGCTTCTGGATCGAACTGACAGCCCCCGAAGCGGAAAAATAAGACCGTATTTTACACAAAAAAGAGGCGTCTCCTTCACCGGAAACGCCCTTTTTTTGCTGTTTTCTCTCACTGCACGGTCTTCCGCTTCGCAGTGCGGTCTCATGCGCCGGCTCCGGCAAGGATCCGCTCCACCTCTTCCCTCTCGGGCATGGAACGAATGGCTCCTTTTTTCGTTGTCACCAGATAGGCAGCGGCATTCGCGAAACGGAGCATTTCCGTCAGCTTGCCTTCGTCCAGGCCGTCTATGCCGTTTTCCAGCACGAAGTTCAAAACACAGGCGCAGAAAGTATCCCCCGCGCCGGTCGTCTCGATGGTTCCGCCGAGCCGGAAGGCCGGCACGAAAACTCTCTTCTCCCCATAATAAGCATAGCTCCCTTCGGCTCCGGCGGTCACGTTGAGCACATGGATGTTCGGATACGCCTGCTGCAGCCTTGACGCGCCCTTATCGAAGTTCGTTTCACCGGTCATAAATTCCAGCTCATTGTCCGCGATCTTCAGAATATCACATACGCCGAGGCCCCACGCGATCTGCTCTTTTGCCTCCTCAAGGCTCTGCCAGAGCGGCGGGCGCAGATTCGGATCGAAAGAAATCAGCGCACCTGCCCCCTTTGCCGCAGCAACGGCTCGCTGCGTCGCGAGGCGGACCTCCGGATGCGTCATGGATAAGGTGCCGAAATGAAAGATCTTCGCCTTTTTCAGCGCCTCCTCAGGCAGTTCTTCAGCTGTCAGCATCATGTCGGCGCCGGGATCGCGGTAGAAAGAAAAATCACGGTCACCTCCCGGAAGTGTCTTGACAAAGGCAAGCGTCGTATGGACACTTGGGTCTTCCAGCAGATAATCCATGCAGATCCCCGCGTCTTCAGCAGCCTTTTTCAACTGCCTGCCGAACATGTCGCGCCCCACCTTGCCGATGAAAGCGGTCTTTTTCGACAGTTTCGCCAGCATAGCCAGTACGTTGCAGGGAGCGCCCCCGGGATTGGCTTCCATCAGCGGATTCCCCTGCGCGCTTGTTCCGTTTTCTGTAAAATCTATCAATAGTTCGCCCAGCGCGATAACGTCAAAGGCTCCCATCTCATTCTCCCTTATCTACAATCAGATCATATTTCTCCACATCCATGATGACGCGGCCTTCCGCTTCAAAACTGATTGCGTCGGCGCTCACATCGGTATAGATCATGGATGTCGCCGCCTGCTCTCCGTCGTTGACAAACAGTTCCAGAGAGTGTCTGTCAAGGATCAGCCGCAGTTTGATCTCTCCCTGGCGCGGCCGTACCAGAAAATCGCGCACGCTGATGATGTCGTGCGGGAAACCGCTGTGGCTGCGGTCGATGCGGACCGTATTGATCTCCGGCTTGTAACGCACCGTCACATAGTGCTCGCCATCCCGCGCGACGTTGATCTTAAAGCAGGTGTAGCTTCCTTTCTCCGCCGCGGGACGGACGTTTACCGTCATGTCCAGTACGCGGCCCTTAACGTTCTGCAGCGTAGTCATGCCGCTCAGCATCACATTTTTGTAAACGACCTGATAACCGCGGTAGCGTTCCAATTCGCGGACCGGATTCTGGATCAGTCTTCCGTTACGGATCTTCAGTTCTCTCGGAACGGTCATTTCGCCGAAGTAACGGATGTTGCTCGGCTGGCAGTTCGCCGTCTCCCAGTTTTGCATCCAGGCGATCATGACACGGCGGCCGTCTTCTGTCATCAGGGTTTGCGGCGCGTAAAAATCCAGACCGTAATCGACAGCCTGCACGTTTTCCCTGATCTGATGGTGCCGTTTCCGGTCATATTCTCCGATGCTGCAGAGTGTTCCGTTTCCTGCATGGAATTCCAGCCCGATAGGAATCATCTCCTGTGGGCTGACTAACAGCACGTGTTTCCCGTCGAGCGGGAAGAAATCCGGGCATTCCCACATCAGACCATACTGGTTATGGCAGGCAGCCAGAACGCCGTCAAACTTCCAGTGCAGACCGTCCATGCTTTCGTACAGCAGAACGGAGCCGCTGCCGTCGGCGGGTCGGTTTCCCACGACGGCGTAATAGGTCTCACCTTCCCGCCAGATCTTCGGATCACGGAAATCGTGAGGGCTGCCGCCTTTCGGAAGGTCCTTTACCGTGATCACGGGGTTGCCTTCGTATTTTTCATAATCCCGCCCGTCGCCGATCGCCATACACTGCGTCTGAAAATCGTGAACTTCGCCGTTCTCCTCACGGACCTGGCGGACTCCGGTGTACATCAAAAGCTGCCGTCCATCCGGCAGTTCGACTGCGCTGCCGGAAAAGCAGCCGTCCTTGTCATACGGCATGTCGGGAGCCAGTGCGGCCGGGAGCCGTTCCCAGCGGATGAAATCTCTGGTCTTCACGTGTCCCCAGTGCATGTCTCCCCATTTATTCGCATAAGGATGATATTGATAAAACAGATGATATTCTCCCTTATACACCGAGAAGGCGTTCGGGTCGTTCATCCAGCCGATGGTCGGCGTCATGTGAAAAACCGGTCGCTGGTCATCCGGAATGAAGGGGCCGTAACGGGCCTCGAAATCCCGTGCTTTCTGCAGCAGTTCACTGGTCATCCACTTTTCCTCCGCTATTCTTTAGATTGATCGAGCTCATCAAGAGCCTCTTCTTTTGCCAGATCCTCCGGCCGCATGTGAAGGCGGAACACCTTCTCCAGAATCAGGCTGTTGACCCAACAGACGCCTGCGGGAACGAAGATCAGCATGACCGGCGCCGCGAGCACGAGGATCACGCCTGCCACAATGGGCAGCATGACGCCCAGAGCACGGATCGGGTGCAGGCCCATGAGGATCCGGCCGAAACGCAGGATCTCTCTGACGCTCCCGTTAAAGCGGGCCGAATAGGCGGCGACAAATGCCGTCCAGGTGAGACCGACCGCTATTAAAAACAGAGCCAGCCAATACAGTTTACCCATGGGACCGCCTGAGATCCGGATACTCCGGAAAACGCCTGCGTCCGCGAAGAGCAGCGCAAGTACCAGCAGTTCGATCAGCCATGCGAGTGTGGAGCGCTTAAAGTTTTCCTGAAAAGCACTCCGAAATTTCTTCCAGATACCCGCCTCACCGCGGCCCAGGCAGTGATGCACCGCCGAATACAGCGCCGTCGAAGAAGCCCCCAGAGTAATGATGGGGAGGGAGAACACCAGCCATAACACGCTCAGGCAGATGCAGTCTCCGATTTTCGTGAGCGCTCCGATCAAAGGGCTTTCCAGATCAAAGATGCTTTTCATGTTCTTCCTCCCCGGAACCGGTCAAGGTCTCGTGTACTGGCGCAGTGAACTGAACTGGATCGCATTGTTCTCCGCAAAGAATTGAATGGTCTTGCCGCTGACGCCGTAAAGTCTGACGGTAAGCGAAGCTGCTCCGTCAAGATAGAAAATACCTACCGAACCGTCCTGAATGTAAGTGAAGGAGTATTCCTGTCCCGGATCGAGCACAGCGGCCGTTTCGGTGATGAACGTGCTGCCTTCGTTGAACTTCAGGCTGATCGTGTCCGCTGTAGGATCCAGCACGATCTGTTTATTTTTCTCCGTTCTGCCGTTGTAATCAAAGCTCAGGCCGAAGCCGCCTTCACCGGTAAAGATGAAATCGCCGGTGATCATGAAGCTTTCATAGCAGGTAAACGCGTCGGTGTAGCTGTAGCGTGAGCCGGATTCCAGATAGATGTGGCTGCTGTCGACTGCCAGCGCGCGGCGCACGGAGAAACTGTCCTGAATGCTGTCGACAGGGTCGAGGATGAGGGTGCCGTCATTCTGGCGGATGACTTCCTGAACCACGAGATTTCCTGCCCAGGCAGCAACGTCCTGCGTCGAAGAAACCGATTCGGAGCGTCTTGCCCAGCCGACCATGTAGACGCCGTTTTCGTCTTCTACGTGCTTAGCAGCATAGAACAGCTTATCGTCAAGACGGGCGGGTTCGCCGTAAGGGCCGTAAGCCGTGTCCGAGCTTGCATACCAGAGGGTATCGTCCTGACCGGAATACGTGATATACCAGGTATCGCCGATCTTGAAGGTATCGCTGCATTCCAGGTTCCAGAAGTCGCCGGTGGGATCGGTAAAGATGATCCCGTCGTAGGTGGCCGTCTTGAGATCGGGAGTCAGCGTGTACTTCAGAAGGCGCGCGGTGCCGCTCTGGGCTGCCGTGACCGTCAGGATGATATTGCCGGTTTCCGGATCAATATACGCCTGCGGATCGCGAAAATCGTTCTTCTGACCGAGCGAAGCCGGCGGAGTGATGTCCCAGCCTTCCAGCTTCTCGAATGACGTCGGGCTGTCGCCCACGGCAACCATGATCTTCTCCGCGTATTCCAGTGTGCTGGCATTACCGTGCCCAGTATAGAAGAAATAGTATTTCCCGTCAACATTGACGACCGAACCGGTACCGATCCAGCCGTCCTGCCCGCCGCTGCGGGAGGCCTCCAGCACCGGATCGTCATATTCCTTGTACGTCAGGAAGTCCGTGGTGGTAACAAGGTAGACCGAGTGATTGTAGGAATCGCCGGCTTCCTTGAGATAGTAAATGTAGCAGACGCCGTCCTCATAGAACGGCATGGTGTCACCGACGTAGGGCTGGCTCGTCCCGTCAACTTCCGGAAGGAAGAAAAGATCGTACGCATAAGCTTCCTCCTGGCTGCCGGGAGTACGCAGACGGGAGAAATCCTTATCGTTTCCGCCTTCGCTGATCTTGTCGCCGGTATCCTTATCCCAGGCAGCATAGAGGGTCAGATCGGATTTGACCTTGTCGGTCTCCAGGTTCCATTTCTCCGTCAGGTTCTTATCCGTATACCAGTTTTCAAAGACGTAACCCTCACGGGCAGGTGCCTCCGCCGTGACCGTTTTTCCGGATTTGACGCTCAGGTCTTCCAGCGCCGCGGCGCCGGGATAATTGGCATTCAGACTTACGGTATAGCTCTGTCCGCAGCCTGTCAGCAGACAGCAGACCAGACAAAACGCTGCCGCAGCCGAAAGGAGCTTGTTTTTCATAGGTTTCGTTCCTTTCCTTAAGGTTGAAGACAGAGGGGATGGGTTTCCTCATCCCCTCTGCCCCATGTCCGTAAACTCAGGAGATACTCTTCTGCAGGATTCTGATGCCGGTGAACTCGATCGTCACCTCACCCATGTCGGCAAGCTCCGCCGAGCCGAACTGGAACAGCATTTCGAAAGGCATTTCCATGATCAGCGTATCGTTGGTATCGAAGCTGAAGGTCTTCTCTTCTGTGGTGAAATCGATGCCTTCGGACACTCTCGGATCCCAGCTTCCGGCAGGGTTCAGGAAGAATCCGCAGGAAACGGGCTTGGTGGCCTTGGCCGTGATCTCGACGGTGAAGTAACTGTCAGCAGGCAGGTTCAGGTTGAAGTAGAGCTTGTTGTGCCAGTCGGTCACGCCGCCCTGGTCGATACGGTAGAACAGGTGGCCGTTCTCGGTCCAGATAGCGCCGACACCGCGTTCGTTGTCTTCATCGGTCGCGTTGAAGGTACCCCAGCTGTAGTCGTCACTCTTAAAAGGAACGCTGAAGCTGTCAGTCGTCTTAACGGTTTCTTTGTCGCCTTCGACGGTACCGAACACCAGATCCTTGATGGTGATCTTGTTGGAGGCAGCGCCTTCAGGGGCATTGCCGATCTGCAGGCGGATGACCGGATCGCTGATGTCGCGATCCGCGGTGAACACGGAGGAGATGACGACATCTTCACCGGCAGCAGCGTTCAGGCCGTTGAAGTTCACGCGGGCCTCATGGTACTGCGCCAGGCTTTCCACCAGAGCTTCGCCGCTCACGCCGTTCTCGGCGTTGACCGTGAAGCGGTAGAAATACTTGGTGCCGTTCGTGATGGTTTCTCCGCCGAGGCCGATGTTCGCCTTGATGCTCCATACGCCGCCTTCGGTGGGATAATTCTCAACGGTCACGACGCCGCCCGCGAAGGACGCAGCCGCGCCGTCGCCGGCTTCGACCGTCACGGCATCGGCAGCCGTCACATCGGACTTCAGGACTTCGTTCTCGTGCTCTTCACCGGTGATCTTGTACAGTTCGATCTTATCGATCGTGACCGTGAAGTTCTCCGGCGTAGTATCCGCAGGGTTGTCCGGATTGGGCGTGATCTTGCCGAGGTTCAGCAGAAGTTCCGCACTGCCTTCGCCTTCAGAGGGGAAGTTCAGCTCGATGGGGGCAATGGCTTCTTCGATGCGGGCGTTAAAGACGCCGCCGAAAGTTTCCCAGCCTTCCGCGTTCTCGTTGCGGGCAAGCAGGTGAGCATAGGTAGGAGCAGTGGACTTGGCCCAGATCTTGATGCGGTAGTCTCCTTTTTCCAGGGCGAAGCCGGGCTTGGCCAGCTGGACGTCACCGTCGCCGCCGCCGGGATTGGTGATGTCAAACACGAAAGCGCCCTGCTTCAGTTCGCCGGTAGCCTTGGCGTTCTCACCGATGCGGGCTTCCCAGCCGTTTGCTTCGGCAGCCGGGGCTTTGGTGAAATCAAATTCCTTGTAAAGCACCGCTTCGGCAGTTTTTCTGGTAACCGTCAGGGTCGCGTAGGCATTCGCTTCCAGGCCGCCCTTGTCGGTCACGCTGTAAGTGAGTTCGTAGTTGCCCGGGTCGTTGACCGTGACTTTGCCGTTGGAGAAGGTGAGTGCCGGCACGGAAGTGATCGTGATCTTTCCGCTGACGTCGCCGTCTTCCTTGTCAGTCGCGGTAACGCCGGCCAGAGCGTCAAACTCCTGTCCGGCTTCCACGGACTTGTCCGCTGCGCCGTTGATCACCGGCGCCGTGTTCTCGCCGACAGTCGTGGTGCTGCCGCCGCCACCGCAGGCGGACAAGGAGAGGATCATGGCAAAGCAGACGATGCCCGCCAAAATTTTCCGAAGATTCTTCATGGTGATTCTCTCTTTCTTTATAGATTATTTGCCGATATAGCGGTTATAGGCATCCTGGTAAACTTTCTCAAGTTCGTTCAGATGCGTACGGCCGTTCAGGTCATTGGTGAAAGTGGTCCAGTCTGCGTCAGACACGCCGCCGCCCATCAGCCACTTGATGAGGTTGGTGCGGATGTAGTCATTCAGGTTGTTTTCATAGTTACTGAGAACGTTGAGCTCCTGAAGCGTGAACTGCAGGTTGGGCGTAGGCTTCACGCCGGAAGGGATGTAAGGCGTTACATAGGCTTCCAGGCGTTCCAGACGCAGCTTCGCGCGCGGTTCCATGTTGACGACGTTGTTCCAGGCATAGTCGTTAAGGTAGATGATGCCGAGAGGGGCGTTCTGCAGACGCAGTTCGTCGGTGGTCACGCCGGCAGGCAGTTCCTTCTGCACCAGCATTCCCTTGCTGTCCAGCTGTTCTTCGTAAACAATGCCGATGGGGCCGTAGTTGATCTGCGCGGAGATCATCGGATCATAGTAACGGTCAAAGTAGGTCAGGAGGATCTCAACGTTCGGAACCCCGTTGAAGAAGATCAGTTCGCCGGTGCTGATCTCGGGGCTGTTGGAGACGCAGGCAGTCTGATCGCCCTTGGGACCGACAAGCGGAGTGCAGACGATGTAGTTCTCGGGATTGGAAACGACGGTCTCGCTCTCCCACCAATAGAAGGCGCCGTAAGTCTCCAAGCCCTTGCCGTTGGCAAGGAAGTTATCCTGGCTCAGTTCGAAGGAGACCTTGTCGATAATACCCTTGCTGACCCAGTCGGCAATGAAATTGGTCGCTTCTTTGAAGCGCTCGTCAAGCACGGTATAGGTGATCTTGTCGTTCACGACCACGCGGTGCTCAAGGTTGTCGTTCAGACCGAACATGCCGTAAAGGTCGCACTGGTTGCCTTGCCAGTTGTTGTAAACAAAACTGAGAGGACGTTCGTCGTCGGGCTTGCCGTTTCCGTTCATGTCGTGGTCGCGGAAATAGGCCAGGATGGCTTCCATCTGATCGGCTTTCAGCGTCAGGCCGTCTTTCAGGTCTGCTTCGGCAATGCCGGAGACGGCGCCGGCCTTGATGGCTTCAGCCGTCCAGTTCTTGTTCAGGAAAAGGATATTGGGGCTCTGCAGCAGACCCATTTCTTCCACACGGGGCAGAGAATAGATCTTGCCGTCTTCGCTGGTGAGCTGGCTCTTGATGTCAGGGCGTTCTTCAAGGATCTTGGAGAAGTTGGGCATGTACTCAAGATAGTCGCTGATGGGAAGAAGCACCTTGCGCTGCGCATACTTGATGATCTCGCCGGCGCTCATGCCCGCATGGTAGATGGCATCGGGACGGTCGTTGGCATTGCCGAAGATCAGGTTCTTCTGCTGGCTGTAGACGGATTCGGATACGTTCTCCCAGCTGACGAATACGTTGGTGCTGTTGTACAGATCCTGCATGATCTTCATGTCGTTGTAGTCGAGAGCCGACGCGTTCTTGGAAGAATAGACGTTGAACGAGATCTCCTTGGCCCCCTTCTCATTGACGATTGGGGCCTTGGTATCTTTCCACTGGTAGCCGTATTCGGAAACCAGGGTGTCCACTTCCGAGTTCTTGCGGTCATCAGGCTTCGTATTTCCGCCGCCACCACAGGCAGTCAGAGAGAGGAACATCGCAAGAATTGTTAAGACGGATATTATCCTTTTCATCATATGTTCTCCTTTTGCTTCATTAGTGTTTGTAGTGATCATTAACCCTTGAGGGAGCCGATCATGACGCCCTGGGCAAAGTACTTCTGAACGAAGGGATACAGCAGCATGACAGGCAGGCTGGACACGATGACGGATACGTACTTGATCTGGTTGGCCAGACGGTACTGTTCCAGAATGGTCTCGCCGCTGCCACCCATTGTGCTCTCCGACGCGATCAGGATCTCTTTCAGCACGAGCTGCAGAGGATAAAGGTTCTCGTTCTGCAGGAAGATCATGGCGTTGAAGTAGCTGTTCCACTGGCCGATGGCATAATAAAGAGCCATGACTGCGAGGATCGCTTTGGAAAGCGGGATCACAAGCAGAGTAAAAATCCTGAACTCGCCTGCGCCGTCGATCTTCGCAGCTTCCACAAGGCCGTCCGGAATGCTCGATTCGAAGAAAGTCCTCGACATGAACAGGTTCCACACGGACAGGATCGAAGGCAGGATAACAGCCCAGATGGTATTGACGAGGCCCAGGCTGCTCATGACGTTGTAGAACGGGATCAG
>DJYD01000035.1 GCA_002449955.1 Lachnospiraceae bacterium UBA6987 | reverse complement strand
GGTATCGGCGGCGGCTCCATCTGCATTACCCGTGAGACAAAGGGAATCGGCCGCGGTCAGGCAACGGCGCTGATCGATGTCTGTGCGGCAAGAGATGAATATTACAAGGAGACCGGTATTTACGTTCCGGTATGTTCTGACGGCGGCATCGTGTACGATCATCACATCACCCTGGCATTAGCCATGGGCGCCGACTTCATCATGCTTGGCCGTTATTTTGCCCGCTTTGATGAAAGCCCTTCCAATAAGGTCAGTATCGGCGGTACCTATTATAAGGAATACTGGGGCGAGGGCTCTGCCAGAGCGCGCAACTGGCAGCGTTATGACCTGGGCGGAGATAAAAAACTGTCCTTTGAAGAGGGTGTCGATTCCTATGTTCCCTACGCAGGCCGTCTGAAAGACAATGTTCTGATGACTCTGTCCAAAGTTCGTTCCACCATGTGCAACTGCGGTGCACTGACGATCGAAGAGCTGCAGCAGAAAGCGACGTTAACGCTGGTCAGCTCGGTCAGTATCGTGGAAGGCGGCGCTCATGACGTTATTCCGAAAGAAAAGAATACGCAGCTGAAGTAATGAGTGAAGCTAAAACTGCGCAGTCGTGCTGCGAGACCTGCCTGAACTATGAGTATGATGAGGAATACGACGAGTACAGCTGTGTCATGGATCTTGATGAGGACGATTACGGTAATTTTATCAGCGGGAGAACGAAAAGCTGCCCGTTCTACCGATTCGGTGATGAGTATCTGATCGTTCACAAACAAATATGATAGGAAAGCCGGGATAAGGCCGTAAGAACGGTCATTTCCCGGCTTTTTTTGCGCATCAGGATGATGCACGATAGCCTATTCTTTGATTAAATAATAAGGCGGTGCAAAACCAAGCTGGGCCTGCAGCGCGTCAGCGGTGCTTTGATAGGAGGGATCGGTCAGGTGAATCGTGGTAACCGTAAGATGTGTATCATCCTCAAACTGATAGCCAAGTTCTGCCTGTATGGTGCCATATGTATCGGCGATGCGAAAGCTGTCGTCAAGAACATTCCAGAAGAAAGACAGATTATTGAGTGTTCCCGGCGAGAGAAGAGCGTATAAACCCTTTCGATAAGCCGCCCAGGAGGCGAATGCTGCCCTTTGAAGGGCACCGGCGCCTGATTTACCGTATAAAGCGGCTGCATCGCTGTACCAGGCGTTTAAAGCGTTACGGAAGCGAATTTGATCGGCTTCGGCATAAAAGAGGCGCAAGGTCTCATTTTCATACAATTCCGCGCTGATACGAAGAAGAATCGGCTCGGAAGGTTTTAAGGAGACACCGAAACGGGCAAGAACGGCTTCTTCCTGCGCTTTTGTAAGATCGTATTCCAGTATCCACCGGCCGATAAAGGCAGAATTGTCAGAATATTCCGGAATTTCGCTGTCGTCAGTGGATTCCTGGGAGGAAGGCTGCTCAGGCGACGAAGGATAGGTATCCGAGCTTCCGTCATCTGACTCGCTTTTTGCCGGAAAATCGTAGATAAAGGCGTAGCCGGGCTTAAAAACAGGCTCGCGGAGAAGAGCATCGTCCGTTTCGTCCGGGAGGGACTCCCGGGATTCCGTGGCCGGTTCTGTATCCTTTGTTTCCGCAGAGGTTAAGGGCTCTGCGGTGGCTTTTGTGTCGGGCTCTGATTCCCGGCGGGAAAAGCTTTCTTTCTCGGAAGAGTATATGCTTTCATTCGGCGATTGTCCCTTTTGTAAAATGGACGGCAATATACCGGAAAGGAAGGCGGCAATGCAGATGGTGACAAGGATGGCCACTGTGATTATGATGGATGAACGTTTGTTGTTTTTATTCACGGTATGCCTTTCATAAACGGAAATAGTTCTCCGGAAGGAAAAAGTAATCATTTGCTTCAAAAACACTATAGCAAAAGCAAGGAATCTTGTCAAAAAGCGGTTGACAAATCCGGATGAGAGGAGTATTGTTTTGATATGCAACTATTCGCAAAAGTCAACTTTAACGAAAAGTTGAGCCGAAAAAGGAAGGGTTTTTATGGATATTCAGCGATTAATGAGCTTAAGCCGCAAGGCAATTGATGATTACGGGATGATTCAGGACGGCGATTCCATTGCTGTCGGCATATCCGGAGGCAAGGATTCTCTGACGCTTTTGATGGCGTTAGCCGGTCTTAGGCGGTTTTATCCGCATGCATTTTCTTTACAGGCGATCACTGTTGATATGGGATTTCCCGAAGCTGCTGAAGGCCTTCTGCCTATCAAACAACTTTGTGACAGCTTATCGGTTCCCTATACAGTCGTACCGTCTCAAATCGCTGAAATCGTCTTTGAAGACCGTAAGGAAAAGAATCCTTGCTCTCTTTGCGCAAAGCTGCGTAAAGGGGCCTTTAATACGGCGGCAAAGGAACTCGGCTGCAATAAGGTGGCCTATGGGCATCATAAAAATGATATGGTTGAAACCCTGTTTCTGAGTCTGATCTATGAAAGCCGGATTTACTGTTTTTCCCCTGTTGTTTATCTTGACCGAATGGACCTTACGGTGATTCGCCCTTTGATGTATGTGGATGAATCCGATATCAAGGGCTTTGCTAAAGCAAGTCAGCTTCCGGTGTTCCGGAACCCTTGTCCTGCGGACGGCAATACCCGCCGTGAATATGTCAAACAGCTGATCGCGGATATCTGCAGGGAAAATCCGGGGGCCCGTGACCGTATGCATGCGGCAATCTTAAGGGGCAACATTCCCGGATGGCCGGAAAAACAAAATTGTCAGAAAATTCAGCATGCCCCAGGATTTCGCGAATAGTTGCATTCATAACATTGATATTATTCTTCAAATATAAGCTGAAAATGCATTTACAAAAGCTGAATTTAACGAAAGGCAAGTTTTTATGGCTGCAAACAGACCGTATCATGAACAGGTAGACATTAGGAATACAATGAAATTACGAGAACTTGAGGCAACTCTTCCGCCCTTTTTATTCTATTTCTTTCGTGGTATTGAGCCGAATACTTCGAGTCGGACCAGAATTGCCTATGCTTACGATCTCCGGGTCTTTTTTGACTATTTAGTGGAAAACCACCCCTTTTTTAGGGGCAAGGATATAAAGAGCCTGGATGTCTCCATGCTGGAAAATGTTAAACCGATCGACCTGGAAGCTTATATGGACTATCTCAAATATTACACCTCCGAAGACGGTGAGGAGCATATCAACCATGCGCGCGGCCTGATGCGCAAGATCAGTGCCATCAAGACCATGTATAATTATTTTTATCAGAAAGAAATGGTTGAATCCAATCCCGCCGCACGGATCCCGCTTCCGAAAATCCCGCAAAAAGAGATCATCCGCCTGGATATCGATGAGGTGGCGGATCTTCTGGATCAGGTGGAAAGCGGAGAAAAGCTAAGTGAAAAGCAGCAGGCATTTCATGAAAAGACGAAAAACAGGGATCTTGCTCTTCTTTCTCTTCTGCTTGGCACCGGCATCCGCGTGTCAGAATGCGTCGGTCTGGATATGAAAGACGTCGACTTTACCAATATGGGTGTTCATGTACACCGGAAAGGCGGTAAAGAGGCCATTGTGTATTTCAGCGATGAGGTGGCTGATGCGCTGGAGATCTATTACGAGGAACGAAAAGCCCTGAATGCTCGTCCTGGACATGAAGAGGCGTTCTTTTTATCTCTCCAGATGCGCCGCATCAATGTCCGTTCGGTAGAGAACCTTGTAAAAAAATATGCGCTGACCGTGACAACGCTGAAGAAAATCACACCGCATAAACTGCGCAGCACCTATGGCACAAGCCTGTATCAGGAAACCAATGATATCTATCTTGTCGCGAGTGTACTTGGCCACTCGGATGTGAATACCACAAAAAAGCATTATGCGGCAACCAATGACTATATGCTTCGTGCGCAACGAAATGCGGTTAAACTCAGAGAAAAACTTCCGGAAGAAAAGGATCAGGAAACAAACTCCGATAATTAAGCAATAAACGAAAACAGGGCCCGTTGCCGGGCCCTTTAGTATACCGCCGTAGTGGAAAAACATCCCATCCAGGCGGGTGAAGCAGGGATATGTGGGGGTAAGCATTCCCTGATTCAGGCTTTTATCTTGCTTCGTCCGTATAGTAAACGACCAGCAGGGACTGGCCCACCTGAAGCGGGGCGTCACGGCGGAGCTTATTCATGCTGCGGATATTATCCACATAAGCCGAAACAGAACGATTGCTGTTATCCGGTGCATATTTCTGTGCGATGCTCCAGAGATTATCGCCACGTTCAACGGTGATCGTACTGTAATACGGCGTCTGTGCCGGTGCGTCGGCAACGACACGGCTGCGGGACAGCAATATGACGGCGATCACGATCAGGATTGCTGTCACAATAAACATCTTCATCATCTGTTGTCTTCTCATCATCGCTTGGCTTTTCCGTTTCATGATCTCTCCTTCCTTCTCTTCTGCTGTCTTTTATGTCCAGCAGTGTGTGAACGTCTGTTCGACTGTGAGACTAATATATCACTCGAACAAATGTTTGTCAACAGCTTTTTGACAAAAAATCGAACAAATTTTCGTGAACATACGTTTGACTTTCCGCAAAATCTGTGATAACATATATCTGTCTTTGGAGCAAGAAGACAGACAGCGCTCACAAGACAAAGGGGGACAGATCATGAAGAGAGAAGGATTATCAGCCAAGCAGCAGGAAATTCTTTCCTATATTAAACAGGAAATTCTTTCCAAGGGGTATCCGCCCGCCGTCCGCGAGATCTGCTCTGCGGTGGGACTTAAGTCGACCTCTTCTGTTCATGCACATCTTGAAACCCTGGAAAAGATGGGCTACATTCGCCGCGATCCCACGAAGCCGCGTACAATTGAAATTGCCGATGACGATTTCTACGGTGTCGGCAGACAGGAAATGTTCTCCGTTCCTTTGGTCGGCCGTGTTGCAGCGGGTGAACCTATCCTCGCTCAGGAGAATATCGAAAGCTATTTTCCCTATCCTGCAGCGGAACTGCCTTCCGGTGCGCAGAATATTTTCATGCTGGAAGTGCACGGCGACAGTATGATCAATGCCGGCATCTTAAGCGGTGACCGCATCCTTGTGCAGGAACAGTCTGACGCTTCCAACGGTGAGATTATTGTCGCGCTTATCGACGACTCTGCCACGGTCAAGCGCTTTTATAAAGAAAACGGCCATATCCGCCTTCAGCCGGAGAACGACGCCATGGAACCGATTATTGTCTCCGACTGCCGTATCTTAGGCAAGGTCATCGCACTGATCCGCACCTTCCGTTAATACCTTACAAACCGGATGCATCCCGGCCGGGGACTTATCCACATTCGAAAAAGAGCATGTTTTTGCTGCATTTGACGCAGTGAACATGCTCTTTTTGTATGAAATATGTGGATAACTCAGCGCAAAGGCGCTTTTTTCATTTCTTTGGCTGCGTCGATAACGCTGTCCGTGATATTGTCGCCGCCGAGAAGTCTTGCGATTTCAGCTATCGATCCTGGCTCATCCAGCCTGCGGATCCCGGTATAGGTCTTCTGCCCGTCCGTCCATTTCTCGATCCCGAAATGGGTATCCGCCAGGGCGGCAATCTGCGGCAAATGCGTGATCAGAAGCACCTGGCGGTAGCGGCTGATTTCCTTCAGTTTTCTGCCGACCATTTGTGCGGTTCGGCCGCTGATCCCTGTGTCGATTTCATCAAAAATGACAGAAGGAATCTCGTCTTTGTCGGCGAGGATCGTTTTGATCGCAAGCATGATGCGGCTTAACTCGCCGCCGCTTGCCACCTTGGCAAGTGCAGCGGGATCGGAACCGGGATTTAATGAAATCAGAAATTCAGCTCTGTCGCGGCCGCCGGCACCGGGTTCATGCGTATCCATCAGATCAATCCGGAAATCGATGCTCAGGAAGTTTAGCTCGTGCAGACCGTTTACGATCTCCTTCTCGAGAGAAGGAATGGCTTTTTTTCGGAGTGAAGTCAGTGCCGCACATGCCTCTGAGAGCGCGTTAAATGCCGTTTCCCGGGCTTTTACCGCTTTGGTGCGGGAATCATAGTAGTCTGTGAGCTTCTGGCGCTCTTCAAGGCGTTTAGCGAGGATTTCCTCTCCTTTCCCGGAAAGATCCCCGTACTTGCTTTCCAGTCGGTGAATCAGATCCAGGCGGTTTGCGATTTCATTCAGGCGTGCCGCATCATAGGCATTATCCTGAAGATAGGCATCGGCATCGCGCTTTAAGCTGTCGGTCAGATCTTCGATGGTGGCCAGCTGATCCGCAAGGCTCTGCAGTGAAGGATCATATTCAAGTACCGCGGAAAGCTGTCTGGCTGCACGGATCAGGGCATCGGAAACCGGTTCGGCAAGCTCGGTCAGTGCCGCTCCCACGGCCCGTTCGATCTTCTCCCCGTGGCTTAAGCGTTTAAATTCTTCTGTGAGTTGATCCTTTTCCCCGGGTTTTACCGCTGCATCACGGATTTCCCCGATTTCATAATCCAAAAAATCGGCCCGGCGCAGCCGTTCCTCTTCACTTAATGTGAATGCGGCAAGGACTTCTTCTGCCTTTATGTATCGGTGATACGCGTCTGCACAGCGGGCTTTAAGCAGCAGGGCATCATTTCCGGCGAAACTGTCCAGTATCTCCAGCTGCTTGCTGCTTTTCAGGAGAGATTGATGCTCGTGCTGCCCATGGATATCCAGAAGACACTCGGTCACGGCTCTGACTCTTGCGGCGGTCACCGTTTCATCGTTGATCCGGTAAACATTCCGCCCGGGAAATAAGCGCCGTGAAATGATCAGGGTGTTATCTTCCGCTTCAACTTCCAGTGCCTGAAGACGTTCCTGTGAGGCATCCTCGGTGGTAAAAACCAGCTCGACGTAAGCACTCTCGGCGCCCTTGCGGATCACTTCCGCACCGGCACGCTGCCCAAGCGCTGCGCCCAGGGCATCAATCAGGATCGATTTGCCGGCACCGGTCTCACCGGTAAGTACATTAAGACCGGGCTCAAACTCTGCGGCGGCATCATCGATCAGGGCAAAGTTCTTAACATGTAATTGCCTTAACATAAGAATCCTTTACTAAATCGTGATCTTACTCCGCAGCGTTTCTACGAAACTGCGTTCCTTTAATTTGATCAGTGTGATGCTGCAGTTGGCTTCGGCGACTTCTACGCGGTCGCCGGGCTGCAGCGGGACCTTTTTGTCTCCGTCAAAGGAGACCTGATAATCATTGTGCGAGCTGCCGGGCTTGCCGACAATCTCTACCGTAAGCTTATCCTCGGGGGACAGAATAAGGCTGCGGTTGTTGAGGGAATGAGAAGCAATTGGAGTTACCACAAATAATCTTGCTGTCGGTTCAACGATGGGGCCTCCGGCTGAAAAGCTGTATGCGGTCGAGCCGGTAGGGGTGGAAATGATCAGGCCGTCGCAGCGGTAGCTGGTCAGCATCTGTCCGTTGAGAAAGACGTTCAGTGCGACAATTTTCCCCGAATAACTGCGTCCGATCACAATCTCGTTCAGGGAACGGTGACGGGCAACGGAGCGGTCGGCACGAAGCACGCGGGCATAGATTTCCATGCGCTTTTCCGTCACGTAATTATCGTTCAGAAGGCTTTCTGCGATCTGAGGGATGCTGCCGATCCCGCCGGCGGCAAGATAACCGATGTGGCCGGTGTTGATGCCGATGAATTTAACATTCAGGTCCGTGAACCGCCGGACCGTCCGCAGCATGGTTCCGTCGCCGCCCAGTACGACTACGCACTCCGTGTCTGCGGGGGGCCTGTCATAGACGTCCGAACAGTAACAGATGCCGCCCTTTTCGGTCAGGCAGCGTTCCACCTGAGTCCGCAGAAGGTATCCTGCATCTCTTGATTGGTTGCTGTGCAGATAAAAATGTTTCATCACATTCTCCCCGTCAATGCCTTTATGTGTCGAGAGCAAGGTGGGATTGCTCCACCAGCCCGCTTATGCCGCCTTCCGGATAAAAGCCGGCCTGTTCTGTATTATCCTTCTGCTTTGCCGTCTCCAGATAAAGCAGATATTCGATATTGCCTTCCGGTCCCTTCACAGGGGAATAGTCAAGGCCGAGAACGCGAAAACCATTCTCTTCTGCCATATGAATGACGGATTCGATCACCTGGACATGTGTCGCCTTGTCTTTGACAACCCCTTTTTTTCCGACCTTGTCACGCCCCGCTTCAAACTGAGGTTTGATCAGGCAGACAGCATAACCGCCTTCCTTTAACAGGGTATACATGACGGGAAAAACATGTTTCAGAGAGATAAAGGATACATCTACCGAGGCAAAATCAGCTTTTTCCGAAAGATTCTCGGGGACCACATTCCGGATATTGGTGCGTTCCATGTTGATGACGCGTTCATCCTGTCTGAGCGTATAGGCAAGCTGCCCGTAGCCGCAGTCGATCGCATAGACCTTCTCTGCGCCGTTTTGCAGCATGCAGTCGGTAAAGCCGCCGGTTGAGGCGCCGATATCCACACAGACGGTGCCGCTTAAGTTTATCGGAAAAACCTGCAGTGCCTTTTCGAGCTTTAGACCGCCGCGGCTCACATAAGGCAGCTTTTTTCCCTGGAAAACAATGTCACAGTTTTCCTCGAACATCGAGCCGACTTTATCTTCCTTTTGACCGTTCACATAAATACTGCCGGCCATGATCAGGGCTTTGGCTTTTTCGCGGGAAGGCGCGAGGCCGCGTTCCGCAACCAGGATATCCAGTCGTTTTCTCATGCCTTTTTGCCAAACCTTTCCCAAAAGCTCCCGCTCTTTGTTTTGCGGTTTTCCGACCTGCGGTCACTGATTGCTTTCACGATACTGTCAGAATCCAGATGAAGCATATGACGAAGCTCTTCCGGCTTTCCCTGAGGAACAAAGGCATCTTCCGGTTCCAGATTCAGAATATTGAGAGGAAGCTGCAGCCCGGCGACAGCATCTTCCACTGCTTCACCGAGACCGCCGCTGCGGCAGGCCTCATTAATGACAACGATAAGAGTATGGTCTGCCGAAAGTTCTTTCAGAAGCACATCATCGACCGGTTTGATAAAGCGGGCATTGACAACGGTAGGCTGTCCGAAGCGCTCTTTGAGCTTGTCGGCAGCCTCAAGAGCCGTTTCAACCATATTACCTGCCGCAAACAGTATGATCCCTGTACCGCGCTTTAGGATTTCCGCCTTGCCGTACGAGATCGCTGTTCTGTCATAGGGCAGAGACTCACGCGCTGCGCCGCGAGGATAACGGATCGCTAAAGGACGGTCAAAATCAAGCGAGAAATCAAGCATTTCCTCCAGCTCACGGCCGTCTCTCGGCGACATGATCGTAAGGCCCGGGCAGGTACGCAGATAACCGATATCCAGCATTCCCTGATGCGTCTCGCCGTCTTCACCCACAAGTCCTGCACGGTCGATCAGGAGTTTTACGGGAAGTTTCTGCAGACAGACATCATGAACTATCTGATCATAGGCCCGCTGCAGGAAGGTGGAATAAATGCAGACGTACGGCTTAAGACCGCCTTTCGCAAGTCCTGCCGCAAAGCCGACCGCATGCTGCTCGGCGATTCCGACATCAAAGCAGCGGTAGGGATATTTGTCGTTGAAGCGAAGCAGACCTGTGCCGTATGCCATGGCTGCGGTGACCGTCACAACATTCCGGTCGCGGTCAGCAAGCTGAATCAGTTTGTTCGAGACATGATCCGTGTAGGTCGTGCAGGGGGAGGAAAGGCAGGCGCCGTTTTCGATATCGAATGGACCGATTCCGTGAAAGCGTTCCGGATCCTCTTCCGCAAAGGAATAGCCTTTTCCTTTCTGTGTGATCACATGAACGATGACGGCCTTATCCATACGCCTTGCGTCTTCAAATGCCGCAACCATCTTCTTGATATCGTGTCCGTCCACAGGGCCCAGATACGTCAGATCCATGTCTTCAAACAGCATGTTCGGCATGATCAACTGCTTCAAACTGTTCTTGACGCGGGAAATCCCGGAGACCATGCGGCTGCCGAAATCGGGGATCTTATCCAGGGATTGTTTGATGTTTTCCTTTAAGCGCGTGTAGCTCGGCTGTGTGCGCAGGTTCTGAAAGGCACGGTTCATGCCGCCGATATTGTGTCCGATGGACATATTGTTGTCGTTCAGCACAATGATGAAATTGCTTTTCATCCGCGAAGCATTGTTCAGCGCTTCAAAGGCCATGCCGCCGGTCATGGAACCGTCTCCGATCACGGAAACAACAGCATAGTCCTCTCCTCTTGCATCTCTTGCCCTGGCAAGCCCCATCCCCATGGAAACAGAGGTGGAACTGTGGCCGGTATCAAAGATATCCGCATCACTTTCTGCCTGTTTGGGAAAGCCGCTCATGCCGCCAAGCTTTCGCAGCGTGTCGAAGCCTTCCTTTCTTCCGGTCAGGATCTTATGCGTATAGCACTGATGGCCGACGTCAAAGATCAGCTTGTCTTTGTCCGGATCAAATGCGAGATGAAGCGCCATGGTCAGTTCCACGGCACCGAGGTTTGAAGCCAGGTGTCCGCCGTTTTTGCTGACTTTTTCCACGATAAATGTGCGGATCTCATCGGCCAGTGCTGGATAATCCTTCGGCGCAATTTTCCGGATATCTCCGGTTTCATTGATTTGTTCCAAAAACATAGTAAACCTATTTTCTGCGGCTGGTCAGGCTTCTGATCAGCTGCTTTAATTCTTCAGTAGAATACGGGAAAGTGTCGATTAATGTCAGTGCTTCTTCGGTAAGAGCGAGGATCTTCTGCCTGGCTGCTTCCATGCCGTACAGTGTGACATAGGTAACTTTGCCGTTCTTTTCATCACTGCCGATGTTCTTGCCGAGCTCTTCTTCGGATGCGGTGACATCCAGGATGTCATCCTCGATCTGAAAGGCATAACCGATTGCAGAGGCGGCATCTTCCGTGCGCTTCAGGGCTTCCTCGCCGGCACCGGCAAGCACCGCGCCGATCATCATGGACGCTTCAATTAACGCACCTGTTTTATAACGGAATATATAATCCAGCTCGTCCGAGGAGGGCTGCTTTCCGGTTAATTCGACATCCTTTGCCTGGCCGCCGCACATGCCGTAGAGTCCGGCTTTTCTGGCCAGAATGCCGATGGCCAGTCCGGCTCTTGCCTTATCCTGTGCAAGGAGGAAGGCTTTCGAGGCTGTCTCAAATGCATAGGTTAAAAGCGCATCTCCGGCCAGAACACCGAAATCTTCCCCATAAACGCTCCAGGTCGTCGGTTTTCCGCGGCGCAGGGTATCGTTGTCCATACAGGGCAGGTCATCATGAACCAGGGAATAGGTGTGGATCATCTCGATCGCCGCCATAAAGGGCCATATTTCAGGTCCTTTGCCGCCGAAGGCCTCATAGGTCAGACGCATGAGAAGCGGTCTGAGTCTTTTGCCGCCGGCTGTAAAACTGTAGCGCATCGCCTCTTTCAGCTTTGCGGCAGGTGTATCTTCTTTCGGAAGCCATTCATACAGTTTCTGCTCCATGGTCTGCATATTATCAGACATTGTCATCACCGTTTTCTTTTTCCAGTATGGCGAGCTTCTTCTCGATGCCGTCGATCCTGCTTTTTAGCAGCTTGACATATTCAAGCCCCTTCTGGTATTTGGCAAAAGTCTCTTCCAGACCGTTCTGATCACTGTCCAGATCATTCAGAATGTCTTCAAGGGCTCCGAAGGCTTCTTCGATTGTCATTACTTTATCATCAGTCATCTCAGTTCTCCTCTGTGCTTGTGATCTTTGTCCGTAAACGGCCCTGCCGCAGATAAAGCCTGACCTCGTCTCCGGGCTTTACCTGATCTGCCCTGGTCAGTGCTTTGCCGTGAAATTCAGCGAAGCTGTAGCCGCTGCCAAGACGCTTTAAGGGAGAAAGCCCGTCAAGTCTTGTACTGCCAAGATCAAGGCGGTGAACCGCATTTAAGTGGGCGGATTCCATGTCACTTTTCAGTTCCAGACAGGCCGTATCCAGTTTTTCCCTTGCGGCATCCACTGTATCTGCTATGCGGCTTTGCAGCTGTTTATAATCTTCTTCGAGACGTTTTGTCTTCGAGTCCAGTGCAAATCTGATACGGCTCTCCAGTTCATCGCCGGTATAGACAAGCCGGAGCCGCATTTCATCAAGCTTTCGCGCCGGATCATGTTTTTCAAGCCGCGCTTTTTTCTGAGAAAGCAGCAAATGATTCTTCTCGAGTATCTTTGCCGCGGCGGCATTCAGACGTTTTTCAAGAACGGAAATCGCATCAAAAAACGCGCGGACGTCAAATACGGCAAGCTCTGCGGCAGCGGAAGGTGTCGGTGCGCGCAGATCGGCGACATAGTCACTGATTGTGACATCGGTTTCGTGTCCGACTGCCGAGATGATCGGGGTGTTGGCATCAAAGATCGTCCTGGCTACGGCTTCTTCGTTAAAGGCCCACAGATCCTCAAGGGAACCTCCGCCGCGGCCGACAATGATCACATCCAGTCCCATGGCGTCCAGGGTCTCGATGCCATGAATGATGTCGGAAACCGCACCTTCTCCCTGGACAAGTGAAGGGTACAGGACAAGCTGAACATAGGGATTCCGGCGTCTTGCAATATTGATGATATCCTGGATTGCGGCTCCGGTTGGCGCTGTAACAATGCCGATCTTTAAGGCGTAACGCGGTATCGGTTTATGATAGGCGGCGTCAAACAGACCCATTTCTTCGAGCCTGGTCCGGGTTTCCATAAAGCGCAAATAGAGCTGCCCAAGACCGGATTCGGCGATGTTTTTGGCATAAATCTGGTAAGAACTGCCTTTTTCATAGCTGGAGATGCTGCCGGTAACCCGAACCTTCATCCCATCTTTCAGGCGAAAACGAAGGCCTTTCGCAAAGTTTGCGAACATGATTCCGCCTATTGCAGCCTTCTCGTCCTTCAGCGTGAAATAAATATGCCCTGAACTGTGGTATTTCAGATTGCTGATTTCTCCCTCTACCTGCACGGACTTCAGCAGAAAATCCTCATCAAAAAGGCTTTTAATATAGCTGCTGATCTGCCCGACACTATAGCAGGGAGGATTAATCGGCATTGTCAGCCTCCTCAGTGGATTTTGCAGGAGCGGGATCCTTTGCCGGGGCAGTCTCCTGCTGCGGTATTTTTGCCGCAAGCTTTCCTAAAATCGCATTGACGAACGCAGGCGAATCATTACCGCCGTATTTTTTGGCAAGCTCGACAGCTTCATTGATCGCCACTTTAAGCGGGATCGCCTCATCATAAGCCATTTCATAAAGTGCCAGCCTGATAATGGACAGGTCCACGCGGCTCATGCGGTTTGTCTTCCAGCCTTCCGAAACGGCATTGATCTGATTATCAAGGTCCGGGAGAAGCGCAAAAATCGCTTCACAGCGCGTCTTAAGCTCTTCTCTTTCTTCCGGGGGCATCTCTTCGATCAGGCCAAGCTCAAGCTCGCCAAGCAGATCGGTGTCATCCAAAAACAACGCCAGATGAGGGGACTGATCATCGCTGGGATAAAAGCCGCTTAAAAATAACTGCTGAAAAACGCACTCTCTCTTCTGGGTCTGAATCTCTCTTTTACTGTGTTTCATATTTGCTCCGTAATAAAAAGAACCGGGAGCTATTCCGAAAGAAACAGCTCCGGTCCTCTTAGATTTATGCCATGATAACGTCGGCGATGGTGATATTGATCTGTCCTACGGTGTAGCCGATCATATCGGAAATAACCGCGGACACTTTGGTCTGCACATTAGCGGTCACTTCGGGGATATTGCAGCCGAAAGCAATATTGAGACAGATCGAAACATTGACCTCTGTCTCGGCGAAAGCGAGCTTTGTGCAGCGGTTAAAGGTGCGCTGGGACTGTTTGGTCAGCGCTTCCTGCGTCGTATAATCCGCAAGAGAATGAACGCCGTTCACTTCGCTGACGGCAAGACCGATGATCGTATTAAAAACATTGTCCGTCACGAAGACTGCAGCAACGCCTTCAATTTCGTCGACTTTATGCATCGATTTTGCTAATTCATTTTCCATGGTACAAACTCCTCTTCAGGATATAGCGATCTGTGAATCCGGATCAACGACTGCCGAGAGCCATGCGTTTGACGGTGGCAAGAGCTTTGACGACCGGCGGAAGCAGGATGATCACGATCGTGAGTGCCGCTTCTGCAAAAATGTATCCCCCATTGTACAGAATCGAGTAGACGACAGGATTCATTCCTTCCGGTGCATAGTCGGCAAAGAACAGTACGCCGCTTAAGAAGGCAAAGACGAATCGACCGACGACGCCGAGGATATAGCCCTTGAGCAGCCCGTTTTTCGCCTTCCAGAAGAAGCCGGATAACCCAAGCGCGCCAAAGGCCAGCGGATAATCGATAAGCAGCTGCGGAATGCTGTAGATCATAGGATTCAGGATCAGCTGCAGCATGCCGTGGGCCATACCGGTCAGGACGCCGGCTGCCGGACCGTACCAGTAGCCGATCAGACAGATGAACAGCATACTCATCGGTGTAACGGAACCGCCCAAAGGCATTTTCCAGAGTCTCATCTCACTGAGCACGGTAGCTAAGGCCATGGCCATGGCCGAAAAAACGAGCTGTCTGGTCATGTTGCCGTTCTTAAAGCTTTTGCCGCCCAGGATCAAAGCCAGGACGATCAGAAGAATAAAGAAAACAATCAGGCAGACATAGCCCAGTGTGGTCGGGTAAAAGACATTTTCACCCCAGTCGTTTACTGCAGCATAAAACAGTTTTTCAAACATAATCTCCTCCTAAAAATGGATTAGGGGAGCAAGATAAAATCTTGCTTCCTTACGCCGGTACTAACCGGATCAAGTTCAAGGGTATATTCTCAGCCCGAACGGGCACCCCTAGCAGATCATATTCAATTGTCAGAGAGCCTTTCGGCAGCGATTCAGTCAGCCTTCGGACCGGCTTCCACGATTTCCTTTGCCATGTTGGGATACTTCTTGGCAAAGTTTTCAGCGAACATGCCGGCAAGTTTCTTGGCCGTCGCATCGTATTCCTTCTTGTTCTTCCAGGTGTCGCGGGGATTCATGATTTCCGAAGGAACGCCCGGGCAGGACTGCGGAACATCGAGGTTGAAGCGTTCATCATGCTTGTACTCGGCTTTTTCCAGCTCACCGTTCAGTGCCGCGGTAACCATGGCACGGGTGTAGGAAAGCTTCATGCGGGAACCGGTTCCGTAGGAGCCGCCCGACCAGCCGGTATTGACAAGATAGACTTTGGTGCCGTACTTATCCAGCTTCTCGCCGAGCATCTGTGCATAGACCTGAGGATCCATCGGCATAAAAGGTTCGCCGAACAGGGTGGAGAAGGTCGGCTGCGGTTCTTTGACACCGCGTTCTGTTCCGGCAAGTTTGGATGTAAATCCGGTAACGAAATGGTACATTGCCGCATTCTTGTTCAGTCTGGAGATCGGAGGCAGTACGCCGAAAGCATCGGCAGTCAGGAAAATAACCACCTTGGGAATGCCGCCGACACCGGGGATGGCCGCATTGTCAATATACTCGATCGGGTAGCCGACGCGGGTGTTTTCGGTCAGGGTCGCATCATCGAAATCCAGCTCACGGGAAATCGGATCGATGATCACGTTTTCCACCAGGCTGCCAAAGCGAATGGCGTGGAAAATCTCCGGTTCATTCTCTTCCTTCAGATTGATGCACTTGGCGTAGCAGCCGCCTTCAAAGTTGAAAATGCCGCGTTCCGACCAGCCGTGTTCGTCATCGCCGATCAGCTTGCGGTTAGGGTCGGCAGACAGCGTGGTTTTGCCGGTGCCGGAAAGGCCGAAGAATACGGCTGTCTCATGCGTAACCGGATCCATATTAGCCGAGCAGTGCATCGGGAGGACATCCTCCTGCGGCATCAGGAAGTTCATGACAGAGAAGACACTCTTCTTGATCTCACCGGCATAGGCGGAGCCGGCAATCAGGACTTCCTTCTTGGTATAATTGACAAGGATCGCTGCTTCACTGTGTACCCCGTCGGCCTTCGGATCGCAGTGGAAGCCGGGGGCTACAATGATGGTAAAATCGGGTTTGCCGAAGTTATCAAGCTCTTCTTCCGTCGGACGAATCAGCAGCTGATGAATGAACAGGTTCTGCGATGCATATTCGTTGACGATCCGGAACTTTTTGGTGCAGACGGGATCTGCACCGGCAAAGCCGTCAAAGACATAAAGGTCGCAGCCCTGCAGATAGGCGCACATTTTGGCACGGATCGCGTTGTATTTCGCTTCGGAAATAGGGCGGTTGACCTTGCCCCATGCAATGCTGTTATGAATCTTCGGAACATCAACAATGAATTTGTCGTCAGGTGAACGTCCGGTGTATTTTCCTGTCGTAACCACAAGAGCACCTGTTTTGCTCAGCATACCTTCACCGCGGCGCAGCGCTTCTTCGGTCAGTTCGGCCGGAGTCATATTGCGGTAAACGCCGGCAGTATTGATAATGCCGAGACTTCTTAAGCTGATTGATCTCATAATATCCTCCTGAAAGAATATATTAATGAAAATTCATTTCAATGCGTTATTTTACCATGTTCTGTTTGAAATAGCAAGTTCGGAGGGATTGCATTTGACTGAAAATTCGATATAATGAAAACAGCGTAACCCCCAATGCTTTAATACTTTACAGGAGGCTGCCTCTTGGCCTACAGTTATCATCTGAAGCAGGCGCGTAAAAAACTGAATCTATCACTGCGAAAAGCGGCAGAGATTTTCCATTTGTCTCCTTCTACCTTAAGCCGGTATGAAGAAGGCCTGATTCTGCGTATTCCGCCGCAAAAGCTGAAACGGCTGATTCAGCATTATGGTATCGATCCTTCGGCACTGCGCCGGGAATGGCTTCGTGAAAATGCATTGCAGCGGCTTATTCAATATGAAGAAAGCCAGCGAATTGACGCCGACTTTCTCTATGAACGCTATTCATCTCTGGATGAACGGGGAAAACGCAATGTGCTTCGTCTTCTGCTCTATGAATGTGAGCTTATGACTCACTCGCAGGAGCAAGATATGCCTCGCGGGCATTGATAAAGCCTTTAATGGTTTCCACTGCGCCGTCCACGCCGGTTTTACTGGTGTTGATGCAGAGATCGTAGTTCTCTTTGTCGCCCCATTTGAGACCGGTGTAATGGCGATAATAGCGTGCACGTTTTTTGTCCGTGTTCTGGACATGCTTTCTCAGAGAATCCTTCTCCATGTCAGCCAGTTCATTCATTTTGCTCTTGCGGAGGATACGGTCCTCGAGCTCTCCGTAAAGGAAGACTCTGAGAACATTCTTTCTCTCGGCGAGCACATAGTCGGCACAGCGGCCGACAATCACACACGGGCCTTCGTCTGCGAGTCCGCGGATGATTTCTGCCTGGCGGAAAAAGATCCTGTCACTCATCGGCTGCTGATAAACCGAATAGCTGGAACGTGTTGCCAGAAAAGGGGCGATGTGGATATCGACCTTCTCATCCATTTCATCCAGGAATTCCTGCGCAAACTCTCCTTCTTCCGCAACCATGGAAACCAGAAGCTTGTCATAAAAGGGGATATGAAGCGCATCGGCAAGTTTGAGACCGATTTCATGTCCGCCGCTGCCGAATTCACGGCCTATTGTAATCACTGTATTCATCGTTAAATCTCCTCGTAAAAGCTGGTTCAATTTTACTTGCCTTTATGAAACAACTGTGCTATACTATGGACACCGGAATGCCGTTTCTGTATTTTTTGAACCTACATCTTGACATACGGGAATCCTATATTTTCAGGCGGCTGTCAGGCCTCCAGTGAGTGGAAGGCAAAAACCTGAGTGCGGACACCCACCTAACGATTTCGTTAGGCGTCAGAAAAGCAGGGGCGGTACTTCCGGTTTTTAGTACTCTCCTCTGTCAAAGCGCTCTTTCTTGGCCACGGATTTTGCGAGGAACTTGTCCGTATCGATGATAAAGCGCTCGTGCACACCTTCGCCGACCTGTTCAATCTCATCAAAAGCCTTGACATTAAACACCAGTCTGCGTCTGTCCTGAAGAACCAGCTCACTTTCAAAATGAACATGCATACCGATAGGCGTCGAGGCCATATGCTTTACTTCTATGCGGATGCCGACCGATCCCTGGCCTTCTTCCAGATACGGCAGCATGCTGTTCGAGCAGCAGCATTCCATGCCGGCAATCATGGAAGGGGTGGAAAAGGTGGGGACACCGCCGCTGCGTACGCGGCTTGCGGTGTTTTCCACGGTTACATCAACATCGTAGGTGTTCTTCATTCCAAGAGGGATCTCGATCATAATGACTCCTTTCCTGATCAGAGCGTAACGACTTCATCTGCCGGCGCTTCCGCATCCTGGGCAGAAATATATCGCATGACAGGCACATAATCCATCTGACCCGTTCTCGGGTCTTTTCTTTTCTCCATGGTGAACTCCGCTGTGATCAGATGCCAGCTTTTATTGGAGAAGCGCAAGGGGGTGTCCGTCTTGCAGGGGAAACCGTAGAATTTGATGTCCGCGGGGCAGCAGGCCATAACCAGGCGTCCGGGAACAAACATATTCTTTGCCATGCCGACCGGCCGGAAGAACTGGGCCAGGAAGCGGATCTTTTTGCCCTTATAGCGCTCGGGTGATTCAAAGGCGTCGGCATACCAGGTGCCGTAATCGGTGTCTTCCAATTCAATCACGTCTGCATTCAGATCATAGGGCAGATCTTCTTCACCGAACTCGATCAGTTTGCCGTCCATTCCCTCGAAAATCACCTGTGCTCCGGGGTTCTGCAGCTTTAATGCCTTGCGGAACGGCACACGGTCAAGCGTCTGCGGGCAGCGGTTGACCACAACAAGATCCGATTCGATCAGCTGGTTCATGAAGATGTTCCGCATATTGGTCATCAGAAGCTCAAGGCTTGTTCCGTCAACCGTCGAGTAGATCCCGGCGAGACCCCAGCTTTTCGGAAAATCCTTTTTCAGAAAATCCTGGAGATCCCACATTCCGTTAAATTCAATGATAATCTGTCCGGGAGAGTACTTTTTCAGGAGCCCTTCACAAAAGGCTGTCGTAAAAACCGAAGGATCGTCAACGCTTTCCGTCAGGATGCGGCGGGATTTGCAATACTCTTCCGGAAGCTCAAACTCTCCTTCCTCGCACTGCAAAAACAAGGTCGTTCCGGGTTCCAGCCAGTCCTGTTCCATCAGTGTATCCTTGACAAAACTGGTTTTGCCGCTGTCTAACTGTCCTGTCACGATATAGACAGGAATTTGTTTGATTGCCATGGCGTACTCCTACAGGCGAAACAGCTCAGCCAGCTTCTCTTCATTCAGCTCGCAGCCGATCACGCAGAGGCGGCTCGTGTAATCGGGTGCGCAGACACGCATCTCGGATTCCTCGGGAACAAGGTCAAATTCTTTCCAGCTGCCGTCGCTCATGGCGATAATGCCCTTGGCTCTGAGAATCGTCCCGTATTCCGTGCCTTCTTTTAAAGCGGCCAGGATCTCAGTCAGTTCTTCCTCAGAGTATTTGCGGGAGGTTTCGCGGCCCCAGCTTGTGAAGACTTCATCCGCATCATGCTCACCGTGGTGATGATGGTGGTGATGATGTTCATGAGCGTCATGATGGTGATCGTGATCATGATCATGTTCATGCTCGTGATCATGCTCTTCGTGTTCTTCGTGCTCATGGTGGCAGCATTCTTCTTCATCGTGATCATCATGGTGATGGTGTTCGTGTTCGTGTTCCTCTTCATCCTCGTCGTCATCATCGTCAAGGTCAAGAAGGTTGGTCGTCACATCACTGCGCTCGAGCGCATGCAGGACAGCCTCCGGCTGCAGCTCCGTCCAGGGCGTTGTGATCATCGGTGCCTCGGCATTCAGCTCACGAAGAAGCGCTGTTGCTTCAGCCAGCTTGGCATCATCGACCAATTGCGTGCGGCTGAGGACAAGTGTGGAAGCGCTTTCCACCTGATTTTTGAAAAATTCGCCGAAGTTTTTCAGATAGACCTTCGCTTTTTTGACGTCAACCACCGTGATTTTTTCCGATACAGCAAGATCGGGCACGGTAGACTTGACCCGTTCCACCGCTTTCACAATATCGGAAAGCTTACCGACGCCGGAGGGTTCAATGATGATGCGTTCGGGATGGAACTGATCAATTACCTGCTTCAGTGATTCCGTAAAATCACCGACAAGCGTGCAGCAGATGCAGCCGGAATTCATCTCGGTGATCTGGACACCGGCATTTTTCAGAAAGCCGCTGTCAATGCCGATCTCACCGTATTCGTTCTCAATCAGAACGATCTTCTCGCCTTTATAGACTTCTTCGATCAGCTTACGGATAAATGTGGTTTTTCCGGCGCCAAGGAAACCGGAAATTATGGTTACTTTAGTCATATATACCTCCTGTTTCAGCAATGAAAGGACCTGCTCATGTGCTTTAGCGCACGACAAGGTTGACGATCCTTCCGGGAATATAGATTTCTTTGAGAATGGTGACGCCGTCAAGTCTTGCCGCAAGTGCTTCTTTGGCCTTTGCCAGCACTTCATCCTTCGGCGCGTCCTTTTCGATGACAAGCGTGCCGCGCATCTTGCCATTCATCTGCAGAGCGATCTCAACCGTCTGTTCTACGGTCTTTGCCTCATCGTACTGCGGCCAGCTCTGCTGATAGATGCGTGAGGGGCCGAAATACAGCGCCCAGAGCTCTTCTGTCATATGTGGAGCAACAGGATTGAGCAGGATCAGCAAGGTGGAAAACTCGGCGCGGGTCACTTTGCCGGCACGGTAGAAGTCGTTCACCAGACTCATCATGGCGGCGATCGCTGTATTGAATTTCAAGGATTCAAAATCGCCGGACACCTTCTTGATCGTCTGATGCATACGGGTCTCCATGGCCGCGGAATAGGAGTCTTCGTCTGTCAGCATGTCCTGCAGTTTCCAGACACGTTCAAGGAACTTCCGGCAGCCCTTAACGCCTTCCGTGGACCAGGCAGCAGCAAGCTCAAAGGCGCCGATGAACATTTCATAGGTGCGGAGGGTATCCGCGCCGAATTCCCGTACGATATCATCGGGATTCACAACGTTGCCGCGGGATTTTGACATCTTCTCGCCGTTTTCACCGAGAATCATGCCGTGGCTGGTTCTCTTCTGGTACGGTTCGGGACAAGGCACTACGCCGATATCGTAAAGGAATTTATGCCAGAAGCGTGAATAAAGCAGATGAAGCGTCGTGTGTTCCATGCCGCCGTTGTACCAGTCAACCGGCATCCAATACTTAAGGGCTTCCGGCGAAGCAAGGGCTTTATCATTTAGCGGATCTGTATAGCGAAGGAAATACCAGGAGGAACCGGCCCACTGCGGCATGGTATCGGTCTCTCTCTTCGCAGGGCCTCCGCAGCAGGGACAGGTGGTGTTCACCCAATCTGTCATTGCGGCAAGCGGGGATTCTCCGTTGTCGGTCGGCATATAGCTCTCCACATCGGGAAGAAGCAGCGGAAGCTCCTCTTCCGGCAGCGGGACATAACCGCATTTCTCACATTTAACGATCGGGATCGGTTCACCCCAGTAGCGCTGACGGCTGAAGACCCAGTCGCGCAGTTTGAAATTGACCTTGGCCTGGCCAAGACCCTTTTCCGTAAGCCAGTCAATGATGGTCTTTTTAGCATCAGCCACTTCAAGACCGTTCAGGAAACCGCTGTTTACCATCTTGCCGCTTGCAACATCCGTAAAGGCTGCTTCCTGCACGTTGCCGCCCGCGACCACTTCGATAATCGGCAGAGCAAATTTCTTCGCAAACTCCCAGTCGCGCTCGTCATGCGCCGGAACCGCCATGATGGCACCGGTTCCGTAGCTCATCAGAACATAATCCGAGGTCCAGATGGGAATCGGCTTCCCTGTTGCCGGATTGATTGCATGAAGGCCTTTTAGTTCGACGCCGGTCTTTTCTTTGGCAAGCTCCGAACGCTCAAAATCGGATTTTTTCGCTGCAGCTTCACGATAAGCTCTGACCTCATCCATGTTTTCGATGCGGTCAGCATATTTTTCGATAAACGGATGTTCCGGAGAAACGACCATATACGTGGCACCGAAAATCGTATCGGGTCTGGTCGTGTAAATGCGAAGCTTGTCTTCAGAGTCCTCAAGGGAGAAATCCACTTCTGCACCGGTGGAACGGCCGATCCAGTTTTTCTGCGAAACCTTGACCCGTTCGATATAATCCACGCTGTCAAGACCGTCGATCAGCTTGTCAGCATAAGCGGTGATCTTCAGCATCCACTGCGTCTGCATGCGTCTGATGACGTCTGATCCGCAGCGCTCACATTTGCCGTTCACCACTTCTTCATTGGCAAGACCGACCTTGCAGGAGGTGCACCAGTTGATCGGCATCTCCGTCTTATAGGCAAGTCCGGTCTTGAAGAGCTTCAGAAAGATCCACTGGGTCCAGTGGTAGTAATTCGGATCGGTGGTATTGATCTCACGATCCCAGTCAAAGGAATAGCCGAGACTCTGCAGCTGATTCTTGAAATGGGCCACATTGCGTTCGGTAACGATGCGCGGATGAATATGATTCTTGATGGCGTAGTTTTCCGTAGGCAGACCAAAGGCGTCCCAGCCCATGGGATACAGGACATTATAGCCTTCCATGCGGCGCTTGCGTGCTACGATATCGAGAGCGGTATAAGGACGGGGATGACCGACGTGCAGCCCCTGGCCCGAGGGATAAGGAAATTCAACCAAAGCATAGTACTTCGGCTTGGAATAATCATTGGTGGCGGCAAAAGCTTTTTCGTCATTCCAGATCTTCTGCCACTTCGGCTCGATCTTCTGCGGTTCATAAGCTGTGATCATAGGACAATACCCATTTCTTTCTTACAAATTGTCAAAATATTATTGTACGTTTTTTTCTGTTTTTGTCAAGTCTGGAACACAGGAAAGCCTCCGGACCTTTGCGGTTAACAAAAGGTCCGGAGGCTGCTCTCAGCTCATATCAGAGCCTGAATCTTATCTGCTATGCTTTACAGATTAAAGGCCTCTTTGCATTTTTCCACGATAAACTGGCCGATAGCTTTGGCGGCGTCAACAGACTGTGCGCCAAGGTGCGGTGTAACAATGAAGTTGTCGCATTCAAACAGCGGGCTGTTGAAATCAGAGCCTTCTGCGAGCTCATCTGCCATAACGTCCGTGGCATATCCGCCGAGCTTGCCGTTCTTTAAGGCTTCATACGCATCTTCTTCATTGACGATGCCGCCGCGGCTCATATTCAGAACGAAAGCACCGGGACGCATCTGTTCGATCTGTTCCTTGCAGACAAGGTTGCGGGTCTCATCGTTAAGCGGAACGTGAATGGTAATGAAATCGGCATTATGCAGGACAAAGAAGGGATCGGTCTGGGTGCCTTCCGCTTCTTCCTTGGCAAAGATTTCCATCGGAAGATAAGGGTCATAGGCAAGAACCTTCATGCCAAATGCACGGCAAAGGAAACCGACGCGCTGGCCGATGCGGCCAAAGCCCAGGATACCAACGGTTTTTCCCTTCAGTTCCTGGCCCATGTATTTGTACTTGTCCCATTCATGTTTATATTTGACATCGTTGTTGGCGGCAATCGTACCGCGGGCTAATTCCAGCATCTTGCAAAGAGTCAGTTCCGCAACAGCGTTGCCGTTGAGGCCGGGTGCGTTCTGCACCTTGATATTTTTGGCTTTTGCCGCATCCATATCGATATGGTTCAGTCCGACTGAGCACACACCGATAAACTTCAGGTTCTCTGCGGCATCCAGAAGTTCGGCATCGATCTGCGGATCTACACGCATAATCAGCACGTCGTAGGGAGCAATCACATCCTTCAGTTCAGCTTTCGAGAGCGGCATCTTTTCGGACACGGTAACGTCCATAACCTTGCCCAGCTCTTCAGCAATGCAGGCATCCACTTTGTCAATGATCAAACACTTCATGAGTTCCTCCTGTTCACAGACGGTTTTCTGTGATATTTAGTTTATACGAAACCGCCCTGTGCCATTTACATTTGTTAATGATATCATAAACAAATCGCAATAATATGTCAAGGCAGCTTTCATACATATTTGTTATGTCATCTCAGAGCCTATAATCTTTTTTCTTGTTTTTTTTGCGTTTTTTACTGTTGATCCCGATACTGATAATCACCAGGTAGATGACAACCACGGCGATAACGCAGCCAAGGATCAGTGTCACCCGGTTATTGCTGCCGGAATAGCTTTCATCCGCCTTTGTGGAAGGCATGATCTCACTTTCTTTATCTGCTTCCGTAACAGGATAGGCCTTCGTGGTTTCATCCCTGACAGAAGAGCTTTCCGCGGGAGATTCCGAGCTCTGCGGTTCAGAAGCGGATGTACTTTCTGTGCTTTCTGAACTTTCCGGCTGTCCGGAGGCGCTTTCCGCTTCCGTCGTTTCCTCCTGCCCCTTGATTTCGGCTTCCTGCTCGGGTGTCAGATTCATCCGGTAAACAATGGAATATTCTTCAGCGAATTTATCATACGTAACCGTCGGGTGAGCCGGATCGATCGTCGTTTCATTATTGATCTTCCAGATATCCATCATGAAAGCTTTGACACTGATGATTTCATATCCGGACGGCACTTCATCGGTATAGCTTTCCTCCCGGCCGATCGTATACTGCTCTTCCCGGATCAGTTCGCTGTCCTGATTAAGCCAGAGGACGCGGACAAGATTGCTTGTAGGATATTTTCCTCCGTTTGCATGCAGCACGATGCTTGCCTGGATGGACCAGGGTGGTTCCTGATTCGAATAAATCTTGTTCAGCTCATCTACGACGCCGTAGTAGCCCATCGGGACATCCTCAGACTCGCTGCCCTTAAAATCTCTTTCCGACCAGGTTTTTACCCGGTATCCTGTCGGGTTGTATTCATAGCCTTCCGGGTCGATATAGCTTTTCAAGGCAAGCTTATCCAGAAATATCTGCTGCACCTGGTAGACTTTATAATCAATATGTTCCAATTCCCTGCCATCTTCTGAGACGTACAGGATCCGGAAGTTTTTCGGTTTATTGGAATCCGCATGACAAATAATGCTGAAGGATAAGACCGTCAGCGCCATGAGCAGAAATAAAACAAACCGTTTCTTCAGCATCTGAACTCCTTGCAGATATGGCCTTAGCTGATGAAAGCGGAGAACCATAAGGCCCTCCGCTTTCTTAAGAGGAACAGGCTTATTCCTCGTCTTCGTTTTCGGCCGCACGGGCAGCGATCTCCTTCTCCTGGATATCGGAAGGAGCCTGTTCGTAGCGGGCAAATTCATAAGTGAAGCTGCCGATACCTCCGGTCATGGAACGCAGGTCGGTATTGTAGCCAAACAGCTCTGCCATCGGGCAATCGGCGATAATGATCTGGTTGCCCTTATGGTCAGGTTCCATGCCGAGCACACGGCCGCGGCGCTTGTTCATATCACCCATGACATCACCGGTGAACTTGTCCGGAACTTTGACCTTGACGCTCGCGATCGGTTCAAGCAGAACGGGTTTTGAGGCCTTTTCCTTGAAGCAGTTCTTGACCGCCAGGTGTGTGGCAAGTTTGAAGGCCATTTCAGAGGAGTCAACCGGATGATAAGAGCCGTATACCAGTGTTGCCTTCAGGCCAACGATCGGATAACCGGCAAGCGGTCCCTTGACAACCATTTCCTGCAGACCTTTTTCAACAGCAGGGAAGTAGTTCTTCGGCACAACACCGCCAACGATCTTTTCCTCGAATACATAAGGGGTATCGAGATCGCCGCTCGGTTCGAAATCCATTACAACGTCGCCGTACTGACCATGACCGCCGGACTGCTTTTTGTGTTTGCCCTGTACATGCACGGTACCAAGGATCGTCTCGCGGTAAGCCACCTTCGGCTTGTAAAGCTCGGCTTCCACCTTGTAGCGGTTCAGGAGCTTGCTCATCACGATTTCGAGCTGCTGATCGCCGATGCCGTAAATTAACAGCTGACGGTTTTCCTTGTCATTGACAGTCTTTAAGGTCAGATCCTCTTCCATTAACTTGGTCAGGGAGGTCGCGATCTTGTCGTCATCACCCTTCTTCACGGCACGGTAAGCCATGCAGGTGTAAGGCTTGGAAATCTCAGGCAGCGGGTAGGCGATGGGGGCAGCCTTGGAGGCAAGGCTATCGCCGGTGCCGACGCTCATGGCCTTGGCTAAGGCGCCGATATCGCCCGCGTGAAGTTCAGGCACTTCGATCGCATCCTTGCCGCGCAGCAGGTATACGCGTGCAATCTTTTCTTCTGTCTCCTTCTGAACATCAAAGAGAACCGTATCACCGCCCTTTAACACGCCGGAGCAAACCTTGATGAAGCTGTATTTACCGATGAAGGGGTCAATCAGAGTCTTGAAGACTTTCACGGTAACCGGCTTGCTTTCATCATAATCGGCAGCGAATTCCTCGTCGGTATTGACGTTCTTGCCGCTGATCTTGCAGTCAGCAGGGCTGGGGAAATATTTTTCAATATCGTGAAGCAGGACGCGAACGCCATAGCCATTCAGACCGGAACCCATAAGGACCGGGATAACGTCACCGTTTGATACGGCACTGTTCAGCGCGTTTGTGATTTCGTCCGGTGTGAATTCATCGCCTTCGAAGAAGCGTTCCATGAGTTCTTCGTCAGTTTCGGCGACAGCTTCCATCAGAGCGTTGTGCGTCTCATCCAGCGTATCCTTGACACTGTCCGGGATGGGGCATTCCTCGAATTCACCCTTATTGCCGGTGAAACGGCGGGCGCTCATCTTCGGAACGTTGACAAAGCCAGAGAAGGTCTCATTATCACGGATCGGAACCTGGAAAGGAACCACACGATTGCCGAAGGTCTCCTTCAGTTCTTCGCAGACACGCGCATAGTTGGCGTTGGGGTCATCCATATTGGTCACAAAGAACAGACGGGGCAGTTTTCTGGCTTCGCACAGATCCCAGGCTTTCTGCACGCCGACCTGCACGCCGGCCTTGCCGTTGACCACGATCACGGCTGCGTCAGCAGCGCTGACAGCTTCTTCGGCTTCGCCGACGAAATCGAAATAACCGGGCGTGTCCAGCAGATTGATCTTCTTGCCTTCCCATTCAATAGGCACGACAGCGGTGCTGAGCGAAAATCCGCGCTTGACTTCTTCTTTATCGAAGTCACTGATCGTAGAACCGTCAGTGACCTTGCCCATACGGGAGATCACACCGGTAACAAACGCGGCCGCTTCGACGATAGTCGTCTTGCCGGCACTGCCGTGCCCCAGTACAGCGACGTTGCGGATGTCTTTGGTCTCATAAACTTTCATAGAACGATTTCCTCCTTAGAAACACGGTTCTCAATATGCAACGATACTATGATACAGGAAAAGCAAGAGGATTTCAAGCCTTTTCCAAAGAATTGACAAACCTATGTCAAAGATTTTCCAGATATTCAATATACGGGTTGTCTAGCTCCGGGTTCTTCAGCGCCTCATCCAGCTGGTGAAGCATTTTTTCCTTATCGCGGTTCATGGTTCCGCGCAGCTGTACATAATTGGAGATATGATTGCTGCGCAGCACACTGCCTTCACTGTCAAGATGCGCGATCAGTATCCGCTGCTCTTCCAGATACTGTCTGGGCGTCAGGCGTTTGAAGCGGCCGGCTTCAAAGTCTTCGGTCATCTTGGTTCCCCGGCGCAGTGTCAGCGTCATAAGGCCGATGTATTCCGGATTCATCTCGGAAAGTGCTTTCGCAGACAGAACAGCGTGCTCTTCCATGCCGTCCTGACCGGCAAGGCCGGTGATTTCGGTCACGGAAAGCTTGATCCCTGCCGCCTTGGCTTTCAGCGCTCCTTCAATGGTTTCGCGGACGGTAACGCCCTTATTGATATCACGCAGGACCTTTTCCGATCCGGATTCGAGTCCGAGATAGATCATGTCCAGGCCGAGTGCATGGAGCTCTTCCAGTTCCTCAGGCGTTTTCAGGAGAAGGTCCCGGGCACTCGCATAGCTGGTCACTCTTTCGCACTCGGGGAAAAGGTTTTTAATGGTGCCCAGTATCGCCCTGAGATCGGCAGTTTTCATGATCAGCGCGTCGCCGTCTGCAATAAATATACGCGGAATCTTCCGGTAAGCCCGGCGTGCCATCACGAGATCCTCAAGGATATCATCCAGAGGCCGTATGTGAAAATGCTTCTCCATGTACATGTTGCAGAACGTACAGGCATTATGGCTGCAACCGATCGTTGCCTGCAGAATATAACTGTAGGCTTCACTGGGTGGCCTGTACAGAGAGCCTTCATATCTCATGCAAACACCTCCGGCATGTATTTTTCAAGAAATTCATCTTCCGTCAGGATGGGAACGCCAAGCTTTTGCGCCGTTTTGTTCTTCGTCGAAGCGGACAGGCTGTCATTGTTCACGAGGCAGGAAGTCTTCGAGGACACGGAACCGGACGCCTTTCCGCCATGGGCTTCGATCTGTGCCTGCATCGCCTCTCGGTTGGCAAAATGTGCAAGGCTTCCGGTAATCACGACCGTCATTCCTTCAAGTGTCTGCGGCACGCGTGCGTTTTCTTCCGCCCGGATGTCCAGCACACTGACAAGATCGTCGAACTGGGCAAGCGTTTCCGGATCGCGGAAATAACGGACGAGGTTCTCCGCCATCACGCTGCCGATCCCGTCGATCTCGGTAAAATCTTCCGTCTCAGCCTTCTTTATCGCGTCAAGATCGTTGCGGAAGTGGCGGCAGATCAGCTTTGCCGTGGCCGGGCCGATCCCTTCGATCCCGAGCGCCGTAAGGAAGCGCACCGGTGTCGTATGTCTGGCTTTTTCCGCGGCATCTACAAGATTCTGAAAGCTTTTTGCGCCAAAGCCTTCCATGCTCATGATGGCGCTCCGGTGATCCTGCAGATAGAAAAGATCATGGAAGCTGCGTACGATGCCGAGATCGACCAGCTTTTCCAGTGTGGATTCGGAAAGCCCTTCGATATTGATGGCGTCTCTGCTTACGAACAGGTCGAAGGATTTGATCTGCTTGGCCGGGCAGGAGGGCTCGGGACAGTGAAGCGTTTTTACGCCGTTTTCCTCACGGATGACCGTAGGCGTGCCGCATACCGGGCAAAAGCGGGGCGGCTTTGCGGTCGCGCTGCGGGTGCGGTTTTCCGCGATCTGAGGAATGATCATATTGGCCTTGTAGACCGACAGTTCATCGCCGAAGCCGAGCTGCAGTTCCTCCATAATGGATACGTTGTGCACGCTTGCGCGGCTGACCACGGTGCCCTCGAGCTCCACCGGTTCGAAGATCGCCACGGGATTGATGAGTCCCGTGCGGCTGGCGCTCCATTCCACCTCAAGAAGGTGCGTTGTCTGCTGTTCGTCTGCCCATTTGAAAGCGATTCCGTTCCGCGGAAACTTGGCCGTGCGGCCGAGTGATTCGCCGTAGGCAACATCATCCATCAGCAGAACAAGGCCGTCGGACGGGATGGGGTTATCCGCAACTTCCTGTGAGAAGGCGGCAACAGCATCCGGAAGCGTCTCAGCCGTGACCTTGCGGTAAAAGACAACGTCAAAGCCAAGACTCTTCAGCCATTCAAAGGCTTCATGGTGCCATGAAAAACTCTTCCCTTCCGCTTCAACAAGGGCGAAGGCTTCAAAGCGTACTCTTCTGCCTGCTGTCACGGAACTGTCGAGCTGACGCACCGAGCCGCTGCAGAGGTTCCGCGGATTCTTGTATTTTTCCGCGCCCTCGGGCAGGGCGGCATTGATCTCCTCAAAATCAGAATATCTGATCACCGCCTCGCCGCGCAGCACAAGCCTCCCGCTGAACGGGACCGTTAACGGCACGTTGACGAAATTCTTTGCATTCTGCGTAATGATCTCGCCGATCTCGCCGTTGCCGCGTGTAAGCGCCTCCGTAAGTCTTCCGTTTTCATAGGTGAGCACGATGGTCAGGCCGTCCATCTTCCACGACAAAAGCCCCGGCTGATCGCCGAGGAAGGCTGCGAGCTCCTCTACGGACTTTGTCTTGTTCAGGCTGAGCATGGGCTTTGCGTGCGCTTTCTTCGGCAGCTCGCTCAAGATCTCATAGCCCACATTCTGGGTCGGGCTGCCCGAAAGGACGATGCCGGTCTCTTTTTCCAGGGAGACCAGCTCGTCATAGAGACGGTCATATTCAAGATTGCTCATGATCTCGTCGCTTTCCTGATAGTAGCGGCGTGATGCCTCTCTCAGGAGCTTTACGAGTTCTTTCATTCTTTCCAGGTCAGCCATCTTATTTCCCCAGTTCACGCAGCAGTTCGCGGTATTCTTCTCCTTCGATGCGGCGCCAGTGACCGATCTCCAGGCCGTTTAAGCTGATATTCATCACGCGGACGCGGATCAGTTCCGTGACCTTATAACCAAGCGCTTCGCACATGCGTCTGATCTGACGGTTCAGCCCTTGCGTCAGCACGATGCGGAAGCGGTATCGGCTTACCTTTTCCACCTTGCAGGGTCTGGTCGTCGTGTTCAGGATACGGACGCCCGAGGCCATCTTCTCTACGAATTCACGGTCGACTCCCTTGTCAACGGTCACAAGATATTCTTTTTCGTGGCGGCCTCTCGCATGTGCGATGGATTCAGCAAGATCGCCCTGATTTGTCATCAGAATGAGGCCTTCCGAATCCTTGTCCAGACGTCCGATCGGGTAGATCCTCTCCGGCCAGCCAACATAGGTTACGATATTGTTCGGTTCGTCTTCCGCCGTGGTGGTGACAACGCCAGGCGGCTTATAGACCGCAATGAGCACAGGCACAGACGGCTTCTTAATGGGTTTTCCGTCCACAAGAATCCGGCTTTCCGGCGTTACCTTCATGCCGGTTTCCGCCTTCACACCTTCCACGGTCACGCGGCCTTCGGCAATCAGGCGGTCAGCTTCTCTGCGCGAGCACACGCCGGCTTCGCTTAAGTATTTGTTGATGCGGATGGGTTCCATGGCTTCCCCCTTTTCTGCAGATGATATAAGACATCAGGTTTACAACAGACAAATGCTTATCGGATAAACATCGCATCCCCGAAACTGAAGAAGCGGTATCTTTCCCTTATGGCTTCCTCATAGGCTGCCAGGATGTGTTCGCGTCCGGCAAGCGCCGAAACAAGCATGACCAGGGTGGATTTCGGGAGGTGGAAATTCGTAATCAACGCATCAACCAGTTTAAACCGGTACCCGGGATAAATAAAAATATCCGTCCAGCCGCTCGATGCCTGTATGGTTCCGTCTTCATCCGCGGCACTCTCAAGTGTCCGGCAGCTTGTCGTGCCAACAGCGATGATGCGTCCTCCGTTTGCCCGCGTCTCATTAATGAGGCGGGCCGCCTCTTCACTGACCTGGTAAAATTCGGAATGCATATGGTGTTCTTCCACCGTTTCGACCTTTACCGGCCTGAAGGTGCCAAGACCGACATGCAGGGTAATCTCCGCTATGCCGACGCCTTTATTTCTGATCTCTTCCAGGAGTTCTTTTGTAAAATGCAGACCGGCGGTAGGGGCAGCTGCGCTTCCGTCATAGCGTGCATAGACTGTCTGATAACGGTTTTTGTCCTTCAATTCATGTGTGATATAGGGCGGCAGCGGCATCTGGCCGAGCTGATCGAGGATTTCTTCAAAGATACCGTCAAAGGAGAAACGGACAATTCGGTTTCCCTCCTCGACAACATCGATCACTTCACAGGAAAGAAGCCCGTCCCCAAAGATGATCTTTGTACCGGGCTTAGCCTTTTTCCCAGGCTTTACCAAAGTTTCCCAGCAGTTTTCTGCATTCTCGATACGCTTAAGAAGAAGTACCTCAACCAGAGCACCGGTTCCCTCCCGTCTGCCGATCAGCCGAGCCGGGATCACTTTCGTGTTGTTGATCACCAGACAGTCCCCCGCGTTTAACAGCGCAGGCAGCTCATGAAAAATGTGGTGTTCTAAGGCGCCGCTTTCTTTATCCAGAACAAGCAGTCTTGAAGAGGCTCGATCCGTTAACGGGTCCTGGGCGATCAGTTCCTTTGGCAGTTCATAATCAAATTCTGAAAGGTTCATAGGATATCCTTATTATCATGCAACGACCCGAGAAAATCTTCCCGGGTCGTGCGTCGTTCATACTGCAGTATGGAATGTTGATCAGTTCCAGCTGATCTTGGAGTATTCGTTAACCGTATAAGACTTGCTGACAAAGCCTTCCTTGAAGGAACAGCTCTGTGAGGTGCCGGTTGCCGGATTCTTCTGCACATCATCTCTGATCTTCAGCCAGTCGCCTTCCTCGCCGATGACAGTGACGCAATAGCCGCGGGGAAGATTGGTGATGACTTCGGATTCAGTGGATGAACCTGTTCTCATACGCAGAGACGAGGCATTGATGTAGGTGACATTTGCGCTCGGCGTCGGATCGGCCGTCGTGGCAGGGGTATCTTCCGTCGAAGGAGCCGGGACATCCTCAGTCGAAGCAGAAGTAGAAGCCGGGGCTTCACCGGAAGCCGATTCGGTAGGTCTCGTATAGTAATTGCCGTCCTTGATATTCTGCAGATACTGCGCTAACAGGCTGTTGGAATTGACGGCATTGTTGTAACGGGTCTGTACTTCAGCAACTGTCGTTTTTTCCAGGAGAGCGGCGGCAGCCTCTACATATTTTTTGATCGTATCTTTATAGGCGTCTAACTTCATCTCAGTGGTCGTCATCAGACGCAGTTCATTAGATGCATCAGGCAGTGCATAGAACCAGCTGATGGTCGGAACAGACGTCCCCTCAAGCAGCTTCAGACCGGTGTCATAGGTGGCGCAGATAGCATATTCATCCTTGTTGATGCCCGGGTACTGCTGAAGACTAATATTGGTATAGCCGCTGTAGATATTGGATTCAACAGCCATGATCGAAGCGTTGACAACGGCATCCGTGACCAGGACCTTGCGCATGTCATCGGCAACGCCTTCTGTCTTCGCCGCAAAATACTTATCCATTAAAACTTTAACTTTGCTCTCAGGCTCTACGGGAGTCCAGGCCTTTTCTTCTTTCTTTCCGCATTTTGTCAGAAGGACCACGATAAGCGCCACGACAAGAACGGCAGCGGCAATCAGGGCAATCAACTTCCAGTTCAGCTCAAAGCCGCCTCTCTTTTTCTTCTTGGCTGTAGGCCTTTTTGCCGCAGGCTTCTTCGCTGCAGCAGAAGTCCGTCTGGCCGCAGGTCTCTGCACAGCTTCTTCAGCAGGCTTCTTTTCGGTCGAGGTTTTCTTCTTTGCGGTCTCGTCGCGCACAAAAATGATCGGCTGAATATCTTTATCGGACTTTTCGTACTCACTATTTGTGAAATCGATATCGGTGAAATCAGAATCAGCATCATCGAGATTGAAATTCCACTTGAATTCTTTGTTGTTTTTGTCTGCCATAATAACTCCTCTGCTATCTGTACAAATCAAAAAATAATGGTCTGCAAAAAACCTTTTTCATTATAGCGAAGAGCAGAATAAATGTCAAAACTTTTCGTGAAACTCTTGCGAATTATTTTAAACTGTTGTATGATACTGCCGCACGCACCAGTAGCTCAGTGGATAGAGCGGCGGCCTCCGGAGCCACAGACGTAGGTTCGATTCCTATCTGGTGTATTTTCTTTTCTCTCTTTTTCCTTGTGAGCGATAAGGCCATGAGGCTTTTTTGCTGTCTATAAGGAGATAAGAATGAAGTTTTTCGCTTTCTTCAGACTGCTGCAGGAAGAGCTGCGATCTGAACTTCCCGCATACACAGAAATTCAATTAATTGAAACAAAGTCCGGAAGCCGTTATATTTTCCTGCATACGCCAGCTGACGTATTTTCTCCTTTGATACCCTTGGATCCGCTCTTTTCTGCTTTCCGTGAAGGTGCTTCCTTGTACGAAATCGGATCACGAATATTGAAAATTTACGCAATGGAGACCATTTATCCGCTTTGCGCCGCAGAAGATTTTCCGGGTAAAAAGGCCTTCCTTGACGGTCTGAGTCTAAAGCCGGTATCGATGCAGCACAGTACCCGGTACCTGCAGACGCTTCCGCATTACAACTGTTATAAAATCGCTTTCTTTTTTACGGTTCATGTTCCAAATGGCTGCGAAATGCTTGGTGATGCACCGGTCTCCTTTGAATTGCTGCGGCATTTCGGCTTAAGCAGCGGCTCTGCCTTCTCTGCCGCCTTGCGCAATCTGCAGTACAGTTCTCCTGCGGTGATCCTGCCGCTTCACGATTATCTGGAAACTCTTTCCGGATCCGATCAGGCTATGCGTTACCGTCTTTCCGGCTCGGCTTCTCTGCTTCTCCATAACAAGTATCACGTTCTGACGACTCGAAACGGTGAATATGGTGCAAATGCTTTATTATATCCGGGACTTCCGGAAGAGCTTTACCGCAGCTACGGCGAATACTATCTTCTGCCGTCCAGTGTTCATGAGCTCCTGCTGCTCCCCAAAGACAAAACGATCAATCCTTCCGAGCTCCGATTTCATTTGCGCAGGGTGAACCGGTCGCTTTGCCATACCATGATGGTGCTGTCGGACGATTTACTTGCGTATGACCCGCAAAACGGACTCCACGTCATTTAGTATCAAAACGAGCCTATCATTTCAGTGGATTTTTGACTTGACTTTTTTCGCCTCATGCGTAAGATTAAACCGAAGGTATGCATTTAGGGAGGAGCAAGCATGTTTGCTATAGGCTTTGACAATGATCTGTATCTGCAGAAGCAGTCTGAGATGATCCGCAGGAGGATCGATCAGTTCGGCGGAAAGCTTTACCTTGAATTCGGCGGAAAGCTTTTTGATGATTATCATGCCTCGCGCGTACTGCCCGGTTTTCATCCGGACAGCAAGATCAAGATGCTGACACAGCTGGCGGATAAAGTTGAAATTGTCATCGTCATTAATGCCAACGACATCGAAAAGAATAAAGTCCGGGGCGACCTGGGCATTACTTATGATCTTGATGTTCTCCGTTTGATCGACGCCTTTCGCGGCAACGGTCTCACCGTCGGCAGCGTTGTTCTGACCAGGTATACCGGTCAGCCTGCAGCCGACGCTTTTTATACCCGTTTAGTTAATCTCGGGGTCAAATGCTATCATCATTATCCGATCGAAGGCTATCCGCTGGATGTGGAAAATATTGTCAGCGATAACGGCTTCGGCAAAAACGAATACATCGAAACCAGCCGTGAGCTTGTCGTGGTTACGGCGCCCGGCCCCGGCAGCGGCAAGATGGCAACCTGTCTGAGCCAGCTCTATCATGAAAACAAACACGGCGTGAAAGCCGGCTACGCTAAATTTGAAACCTTCCCCATCTGGAATCTGCCCCTGAAGCATCCGGTCAATCTTGCCTATGAGGCGGCCACAGCCGACCTCAACGATGTGAATATGATCGATCCCTTCCATCTGGATGCCTATGGCGTAACCACCGTCAATTACAACCGCGATGTTGAAATCTTCCCGGTTCTGCAGGCTATTTTCCGGCAGATCTACGGCAAGAGTCCTTACCAGTCTCCTACCGATATGGGGGTCAACATGGCCGGCTACTGCATTGTCAACGATGCCATTGTACGGGATGCGGCCAACCAGGAAATCATCAGACGCTATTATGCGGCTCTTTGTGACAAACGCATCGGATACGGCTCCGATGACATCATCGGGAAGATTCGTCTGGTCATGCAGCAGGCAGGTATTTCCGTTGAAGACCGTATCGTCGTTCAGGCAGCCCTGAACAAAGCGGAACAGACGGAAGGGCCGGCCATGGCGCTTGAACTGAATGACGGACGGATCATTACCGGAAAAACCTCGCCGCTTCTCGGCGCTGCTTCTGCCTGCCTGCTGAATGCGTTAAAGGCACTCGGCGGCATCCCCGACGAGACGCTTCTGATGGCGCCGGACATTATAGAACCCATCTGCCATTTGAAAACGGCCCACCTTGGCGGTCATAATCCCAGACTCCATACGGATGAGGTTTTAATTGCGCTTTCCATCTGTGCCAGCACAGACCCCGTGGCGGAACAGGCTATGGAGCAGCTTTCCAATCTTTACGGAAGTGAAGCTCATTCGACCGTCATTCTCTCCGAGGTTGACGTGAATATTTTCAAAAAGCTGGGGATTCATCTTACCTGTGAACCGAAGCATCAGACTAAAAAACTTTATCACAAGCATTGAGCCTTATAGCTTTGCGTCAGAAAATGGCAAGACTCCGGTGGATCAGATCGCCGGAGTCTTGTTACTATACATTTTAAAACTATTTTGCGGCGGCATGCCGCCGTTTGTATGCCGACATACGCAGCAGTATGATCAGCAGGATTACAAGGCCTTCGCCAAAACGGATCACGCCCTCCAAACGGGCAAAGTCCGGATTGAACTCTCGCATCACAATGTTGAAAACGCAGAAAACCGCACAGGTAAGAAGGACAATCATAATATTCGGACGCGACAGAATTTCCTTTAACGGCAGATCAGGGAACACCGTTTTGATCAGCACTGTCATAACAGCTAACAGAACAAGTGCCATGATCAGGAAAGTCAGAATCTGTTCGAAGACCGGTGCCAGCAGAAGCTTCCAAAGTGAAGAAAAAGCCTGCGTAAGCAGCCACCCAAGAGCCCATAAGGGAATGCCTGTCGCAACCCGGATGTAAAGCGGGAGCTTCAGGATCATCATACGGATACGGGCAAAAAATCCGGGTTTGGATTTCTTATCCTCTTCCATCTCCTGCTCCTCGGCACTGCCTTCTTCCGTGTTTATCTCCATGACAACAGCTGGAGGCTCTGCAGCAGGATCGACAAGCAGATCATTCGGTGATCCGAACAAAGAGGAAAAAAACACACCGACTGCGGCCGTAAAAGCAACAGCAGCACCGGCCACTTTTTTCCCCGCTTTACGTCCTGCTTTCTTTTTGTCCGAATCTTTTGGTAACTTATCCGACATTGCTTTTCCCTATTTGGCAAAGAATTCCTTGAATTCCGTCCAGCCTTCCTTGGAAAGCTGTTCCTTCTGGAATTTTTTGTTCTTATTCATGGCCGTGACCAATACATCTTCTCCGGCCATTCTCGCGGCAGCAGCTTCCTTGCGGATCATCGTCATTTCTTCCTCAGTCACACCTTTTTCCACAAGGAATGCCCTCTTTTTACGGGCCTCAGGAAGCTCATACCCATTCTCCAGGAGAATCGTGATCATCCGTTCAAATCCGATCGAAATACCGCAGGCAGGAACGTTCTGTCCGGTAAATTTTCCGACCATTTCATCGTAACGGCCGCCTCCGCCGGCAGCGCTGCCGAGCCCGGCCAGTTCGATCTCAAAAATCGGTCCCGTATAATAATTCATGCCGCGCACAAGGGTCGGATCAAAACGAATCTCAAAATCGACCGTTGCAGCCGCCCGGACACTGTCCATGATTCTGCGCAGATTGGCAATTTCATCTGCCGCTTTTGCAAGAGGATTTTCCTTAGCCTTCTCACGCAGAATTGCTTCAAGAGAAGCCAGCTTGTCTTCTGCTTCGTTCAGGGAAGAAAACAGGCTTCTAAAGGCTTCCGCCGTAAGCACAGAGAAGCCGCTCTCCTGCATTTCCCTGAGTACTCCGTCAAGGCCGATCTTATCCATTTTGTCCAGAATAATAAAGGCCTTATCGTAGTCTTTTTCCTCTACGCAGCAAGCCGCGGCCATCGCCTTCAGAATGCGGCGGTCGTTGATGTGCAGGATAAAACCGGAAAAGCCTACCTTGCCAAGCAGCGTCGAAGTGGCAAGGAGCAGATCCGTTTCCGCAGCATTTGTTCCTTCGCCGAGAATATCGATATCGCACTGATAAAACTCACGGAAGCGACCTCTCTGCGGACGGTCAGCACGAAAAACCGGACCGACCTGAAGGGCCTTGAACGGTTTTGGCAGTTCTGCTGCGTGTGCGGCAAAGTAACGCACAAGCGGTACCGTCAGATCATAACGAAGACCGCTGTCTGCCAGGTCATCTTCTGTTTTAGCACTTTCCAGCTTCAGCTTTTCGCCGCGCTTCAGCACCTTGAAGATCAGCTTTTCGTTGTCGCCCCCCTGCTTGCTCAAGAGATTGCCGAGTGATTCAACAACGGGCGTTTCGATCGGTGTATAGCCAAAACTCTCATAAGTGGTTTTGATCAGGCCGATCAGATAGTCCCGCAGGATCATCTCACGGGGAAGGATATCTTTCATACCGGTAACCGGATTCTTATTCAATGCCATAATGCTCTTTTCCTCCCAATCATTTCATCAATTCGTTCAATATATTCTTTCAAATCCTTGACGTCATCCGCCCGCTCTATGCGGCCGTCCGGATGAACCGCTTTGCTGACCGTTCCGGCCCCCAGTGCGGCAATGCTCTGTTTTTCCTCCATGATGAGGATGTTGTACAGCCCTGCTTTTCCGGGCTTTGCATATCCCACATTTTCCAGATTGCCGGCCATGTTTTTCTGCCGGTAAAGGTAGTAAGGAACGAGCCCCATCTCTGCGGCGCCGTCAGCGGCAATGCGCATCATTGTTTCGGATGCCTGCTGTCCGGGGCCGGGAATGACGGCTCCGGCAGCTTCCATCTTGAGGCGGGAAGCCCGTTTCACGGCAAGCGCGTGAACCGTCAGGGAATCCGGCTGCAGCTTTTTGATCTGATGCAGGGTTTCTTCGACTTCTTTCGGGCCTTCCCCGGGCAGACCAAGGATCAGGTCCATATTGATATTGTCAAAACCAAGCTCTCTGGCCAGATAAAAAGCCTCTATCGTCTCTTCCACACTGTGACGTCTACCGATCAGAGCCAGTGTCTTCTCATTCATGCTCTGCGGATTCACAGAGATACGGCTTACACCGTAAGTCTTCAGAACTTCCAGCTTTTCTTTGGTGATGCTGTCAGGTCTTCCGGCTTCCACGGTGAATTCCTGCAGCTGTTTGGTATCAAATGTCCCCGCAAGGCGGTCAAGCAGGCGGTCTAGCTGGTCAGCCGAGATGGCTGTCGGAGTCCCGCCGCCGATATAAACCGTATCCAGGATCCTGCCGGAAAAGAGCGCCTTAACGGCATCCATTTCCCGGAACATGGCGGTGAGGTAATCGTCTACCCTGTCAGCAAATCGTTCTATCGGATAGGAAGTAAAGCTGCAGTACAAGCAGCGGCTCGGACAGAACGGAATGCCGAGATAGAGGCTGAAGCCGTTCTGATAGTGGATGTTTTCAAGAACTTTTTGTTCTTCTTTTGCGATCCGGACGGCAAGGTCAAGCTTCTCGTCCGAGATCAGATACTGCTCCTTCATCAGACGGCGATAGCCTTTTGCCTGCTCGGTATCCTGCTCCGGATGACCGGCTTCCAGGAAAGCTGTGATCAGTTTTGTCGGACGAATGCCGGTCAGGGTCCCCCAGGGAAGCGTCATGCCCCCTGTCAGGGCAGAGAGCTGCTCATAGAAGCAGCGCTTTGTTGCGTTTTTCCGCTCTCCTTTGTCCCGGATTTCCTGAAAGGAAGGGATTGCAAGAATCTGCTCATAGGCAAGAGCGGTTTCCGCATCCGGTTTTTCCTGCAGCTTTACGGCTTCCGCACCGGGGAAAAAGCTGGTGATCAAGCCTCTGACATCGTATTCAAATTCATCATTTCCGTCAGGAAAATAAAAGCCTACCATACTGTTGCTTCCGACAAAGGATTATATTTTTTCTCAAAACCGATGGTTGTTCTTCCCATATGACCGGGCAGAACCACGGTGTCGTCCGGGAGCATTTTCAGCAGGCGTCTTACCGAACGGATGATTGCCGCCGTGCTGCCGGTCTCAAGATCGGTACGGCCGTAGGAACCGCGGAAAAGTGTATCGCCCGAGAGAAGGATTCCCTCATCCGGCAGATAATAGCAGCAGCTCCCTGCCGTATGCCCCGGCGTATGCAGGACTTTGATGCGAAAGCCGGCAAGCTTCAGCATTTGTCCTTCTGTCACCTCATGGTCTGCCGTAAAGCGCGTTTCAAAACCGGCAAGAGGTGCCGAACCGTTAGCTTCAGGGCTTCGCATCAGGGCATTTTCCCCGCTGTAGGCATAGACCGGAAGGCTGAAATCGCGAGCAAGCTCACCGGCTGCCATGATATGATCAAAATGGCCGTGCGTCAGTAAAATGGCTGTCGGCACAGCATTTTCGGCTTCACAAAGTTTGATGATTTTATCCGCTTGATCGGCCGGATCGACGATGATTGCTTCCGATGTTTCTTTATTTGTCAGCAGATAAACATTGGTCCCGACGATACCGAGTACCAGCGAACGGATTTCACATTTTCCCATAGATCACCCCACTGATCGTGTCACATCCCGGATGCCTTCGATCTGACGAATCTTATTGATCACGGTCTTGATCTCCTCCACCCCTCTTGTATGGAACTGAAGCTCAATTGTTGCCAGCTCGTTTTTGCCCATACGGGTATTCAGACCGCTGATATCAATGCCTGCCTCAGCAAGTACCTTTGACAGATCTGCCAGCATACCGATACGGTTGATGGCATAGATTTTCAGATCGGCAACGTATTTTTCGGTCTGTTCATCCTCATCCTGAACAGCCCATTCTGCTTCGATCAGGCGGGAACGTTCTGATTCAGGCATATTCAGAACATTGATGCAGTCTGTCCGATGGATCGAGATGCCGCGTCCGCGTGTAATAAAGCCGACGATTTCGTCACCCGGGATCGGGCTGCAGCATTTGCTGAAATGGACAGCCAGATCCTGCAGACCTTCAACGACGATACCGCCTTTATTGCGCGATACGCCTTTTTTGCTTTCCTGTACCGCTTCGACGACCTGCTCATCGGTCAGATGCCGCGCATCGTCCTTCTTCTTCTCCTCCGTCAGTTTATTGACGACCTGACCTTCTTTCAGACCGCCGTGACCGACAGAGGCCATAACCGAATTCCAGTCCTGAAAGCCGTACTTGCGCATGACTTTCTTCTGGTATTCCGGTTTCATCAACTCAGACAGAACAAGCCCCTTGCTCTTACAGTAGGCGGCAATCATGTCCTTGCCTTTTTCGATGTTTTCTTCCTTGTTCTGGCCCCTGAACCACTGCTGGATCTTATTTCTTGCCTGTGTGGACTTGACGAGATTCAGCCAGTCAAGGCTCGGCCCCCGTGAATTCTGTGAGGTGATGATCTCAACCTTGTCTCCGTTATGGATCACATAATCGATAGGAACAAGCTTGTCATTGACTCTGGCACCAACCATTTTATTGCCGACTGCGCTGTGGATGCAGTAGGCAAGGTCGATCGGCGTCGAACCCTTGGGCAGGTTTTTGACATCCCCCTTCGGGGTAAAGCAGTATACGGTGTCAGTGAAAATATCCAGATCACTCTTGATGGTGTCAAGGAATTCGGTGTTGTCAGAAAGATCATGCTGCCATTCGAGGATCTGGCGCAGCCAGTTCAGCTTCTCTTCTTCCTTGGTATTATCCCCGGTCAGACCTTCCTTGTATTTCCAGTGTGCGGCAACACCATATTCGGCAGTGCGGTGCATTTCATGTGTTCTGATCTGAATCTCGAAGGGAATTCCTTCTTTGCCCATAACCGTTGTATGCAGAGACTGGTACATATTGGCCTTGGGGATGGCAATATAATCCTTGAATCTGCCCGGCATGGGGGTGTAGATCTCATGGATCAGCCCTAAAACAGCATAGCAGTCCTGAACCGTATCCACGAGAACACGCACGGCAAACAGATCATAGATTTCGTCCAGCGTTTTATTCTGAACGAGCATTTTTTTATAGATGCTGAAAATATGTTTGATGCGTCCATACACCTGTGCCGCAATCCCGGCCTGCTTAAGATGTGCGATGATATTCTGCACCGTGCTCTGGATAAACGCTTCTCTGTCGTGTGCTTTTTCATCGATTTCACGAACCAGTTTCAGATATTTTTCGGGCTCAAGATAAGCAAGACTTAAGTTGTCCAGTTCCATCTTTACACGGAAAATACCGAGTCTGTCCGCAAGCGGGGCATAGATATCCAGGGTCTCCGCTGCTTTTTCGCGCTGCTTTTCCGCCCGCTGATATTCAAGCGTTCGCATATTATGGAGGCGGTCAGCCAGCTTAACGATAATGATTCGGATGTCCTTTGACATCGACAGGAACATTTTTCTCAGGTTCTCAGCCTGAATCTGGAGCTTGTCCTTGTCTCCGAGATTCAGCCTTGTCAGTTTGGTGACACCGTCGACGATCGTCGCGATTTCGTCACCGAACTTTTCCCGGATTTCATCCAGTGTGACGTCCGTATCCTCGACAACATCATGCAGGAGGCCTGAAACAATGGTCTCCTTGTCCATCTCCATCTCTGCAAGAATGATCGCAACATGAAGCGGATGGATAATATAGGGTTCTCCGGAATGACGCTTCTGGTCTTTATGGGCTTCTCTAGCCAGTTCATAAGCACTTCGGACAAGGGTCAGATCGTCGGAGGGATGATAGCGCAGGATGCATTCTGTCAGTTGTTTATACAGATCATCCGGATTCTGCATGGCCGAGCGCATCGTCATCTCGTCTTCATCTTTTAACGCTTTTCCTTCCCGCGCAGCAACTTCCGTCTCCTTCGGCAGTTCGGTTTTGGGGATGCTGTAATAAGCTTTTCTGATCTCTTCCGGCATAAGGTCCCTCCTTTCTCAGTTTTTTATAGAATTCAGTTCGCTTTTCGAACGAGATTCTTCGCCACTCCGAGCAGATCGCGGGACTGTTCTTTTTTCGCCTCTACAGCCTCCGCAAGATCAATATCCTTGATTTTACCGTTCTTTTCCACAACAGCCCGGTTCATTCTTCCGGCCATGACGCATTCAATCGCCTGCTCGCCCATAAGGGAAGCCTTGACCCTGTCCAAGGCAGAAGGGGCACCACCGCGCTGCATATAGCCGAGGATCGTTGCTCTGGCTTCGATCCCTGTCGCATTTTCGATCCGTCTGGCTAAGGCTTCAGAATCGCCTACGCCTTCGGCGTTGATAATAATATGCTGTTTCTTGCCCAACGCTTCGCGTTCTTTGATGCGCTCAATGAGGGCCTTATCATTATAATCATAGGTTTCAGGAATCAGAATTTCTTCGGCGCCGCTTGCAATACCGCTCCAAAGCGCAATCGATCCGCATTTGCGCCCCATTACCTCAATGATGCTGATCCGTTCATGCGCCGTGCCCGAATCTCTGATCTTATCAATGGCTTCTACGGCGGTATCAATAGCGGTATCAAAGCCGATCGTATAGTCCGTGCAGGCCATGTCCAGGTCAATGGTTGCCGGGATACCGACCACATTCATATCGTTCTGCGCGATCGCAAGCGCTCCCCGGAAGGTGCCGTCGCCGCCGATTGCAACGAGTACATCGATACCGTGCTTTTTCAGAATCTCTGCTGCACGTGCCGGACCGTCTGATTCCATCATTTTTTTGCAGCGGGCCGTATACAGGATCGTGCCGCCCCGCTGAACGGTGTCTCTGACATCCAGAGCGGTCAGTTCTCTGAATTCCTCATTGAACAGGCCCTGATAACCACGATAGATGCCGATTACCCGGTATCCTTTATTCGTGCCAACTCTGACAACTGCTCTTACTGCAGCATTCATTCCGGGAGCGTCTCCGCCGCTGGTCAGTACACCGATCGTTATCTGCTCGTTAGTCATTTCCTTTCCCTCCTGCTGCTAAAGAATTCAGAAAAATTTATGCGTAGAATTATAAGCCTTCTTGAAGCAATCTTCAACTTTTTTTTCACGCAGCGCGATTTTGCTGCTTCCGTAGGTCTCTTTTAAGGCCTGTACGACTTCATCATTTAGTTCCCTGCCGGCAACTCCCGGGAGGCGTTTGATCTGTCTGGTATCACGGATGGCAATCGTGGCCGGGACGCCGCTGAGAAGCTTCAGCAGCCGCCGTTCATCTTCCAGATAAGAAGCCTGGTCCTCGTAAAGGATCCATAGTTCCTTTTCGATCTCATCAAATCGCAGGATCTGCTCGCAGATCATCTTTCCTTTCGGATCATCTCCGATGGATACTCTGCCGCGGATGAAAACTCTTTCGCCTTCCTCCACCTTGTTCCGATATGTCTCGGCATCCTTCGGGAACAGCAGCACCTCCAGAGAATCGGTCAGATCTTCCACCTGAAGAATAATCATGGATTTGCCGTTTTTGGTGTTCTTGACTGTCTTGCGGGTAATGATGCCGCCGATGATCTGTGTTGATCCGTCGACAACGCCTGCCTCTCCGCTTTCCTCATCCACGTTGAAATCACAGATTCGCGCCGTGACATTGCGGCGAAGACGCTCTTCGTCATCTTCAAGCGGATGTCCGCTGACATAAAGGCCAAGGACTTCCTTTTCATAAGCAAGACGGTCGGCTTTGGAATACTCCGGAATATCCGGGAACGCTTCCTCTGCCAGCTTCTCTTCGGGTGAGGCAAAATCGAACAGACTCATCTGACCGTCAACCGCATCCTTCTTTTTCTTCTGCTTATGGTCCATGATATCCGCATAGACGGCGATCTTCTGGCTGCGGCTTCCGGGAAGCCTGTCGAACGCCCCGGCAAAAATAAAGTTTTCCACCGTGCGCTTATTAATTTCCCGGCCGCTCGTACGGCTCAGAAAATCACTCAGGCTGACAAAACGGCCGCCTCTTTCCCTTTCTGCAGCAATCAGATCCACTACACTCCTGCCGACGCCTTTAATGGCGGAAAGACCGTAACGGATCCCCTCATCAGTGGGCGTAAAGCCGTAACTGCTTTCGTTGATATCGGGCGGGAGTATTTTTAAGCCCATCTGCCGCGATACACCGATATACTCCGCAACCTTGGTGGAAACATCCATGACGGAAGTCATTAACGATGCCATGAACTCCGCCGGATAGTACAGCTTCAGATAAGCCGTCCAGTAGCCGACGACCGCATAACAGGCAGCATGCGCCTTATTGAAGGCATACTGGGCAAAGTCCATCATGCTGTCATAGATCTGATTGGCAACCGCCTCAGAGATCCCGTTTGCCTTGCAGCCGGGGATGTTCTCTTCTGCGTTGCCGTACACAAAGTTGGCCCGCTCCTTCTCCATGACGGAAGCCTTCTTTTTACTCATGGCTCTGCGCACCAGGTCGCTCCGGCCAAGCGTGTATCCGCCAAGCTCTCGAACGATCTGCATGACCTGCTCCTGGTACACGATACAGCCGTAGGTGGATTCCAGAATGGGCTTTAATTTGGGCGTCAGATATTCCACGGTCATGCCGCTGTTTTTCGCACGCACGTAGGTGGGAATAAAGCGCATAGGGCCGGGTCTGTACAAAGCAATTCCCGCAATGACATCTTCAATGTTATGCGGTTTTAACTCCTTCATAAAACTCTTCATGCCGCCGGATTCCAGCTGGAAAATCCCTTCGTCCCGGCCGGATCCGATCAGATCGAAAACCTTCGGATCATCGAGCGGGAGCGTATCAAAGTCGATATCCTTTCCCGTACGAGCCTTGACAAAGCGTTTGGCATCCTGAATTACAGTCAGGGTGCGCAGTCCGAGAAAGTCCATTTTCAGAAGGCCAAGCTCTTCAATGGTCGTCATTGTGAACTGTGTGGTCAGCTGACCATCAGCGCTTCGGGAAAGCGGCACAAATTCATAAGCAGGTTTGCTGCAGATCACAACACCGGCAGCATGGGTCGAAGCATGCCGGGGGAGGCCTTCAAGGCGTCTTGCATAGTCGATCAGCTTCTTGATCTGCGGATCACTCCGGTAGGCTTCATTAAACTCACGGCTGCGTTCGAGCGCTTTATCCAGCGTAATATCCAGATCCTTGGGGATCATTTTGGCAATTCTGTCGCAGAAAGCATAGGGATAATCCAGCACGCGTCCGACATCTCTGACAACGCCGCGTGCCTGCAGTGTACCGAAGGTGACGATCTGAACCACAGAATCCGCCCCGTATTTGCGTGTGACGTAATCAATGACCTCGCCCCTTCGTTCATAGCAGAAATCCACATCGATATCCGGCATGGAAACGCGCTCAGGATTCAGGAAGCGCTCAAATAAGAGGTCATACTTAAGCGGGTCGACATTGGTGATATGGAGGGAATAGGCAACGATCGAGCCGGCGGCGGACCCTCTGCCCGGTCCAACCGCTATGCCCTGCGTTCTGGCGTAGTTGATGAAATCCCATACGATCAGGAAATAGTCAACATAGCCCATCTTGGTGATGACGCCCAGTTCATATTCGAGGCGTTCCCGCGCTGTATCGCTTACCGTCTGATACCGTTCTTTAATCCCCTGCTCGCAGAGATGCCTCAGATAGGATTCTGAGGTAAAGCCTTCCGGCACCTCATAATGCGGCAGCTTGGTCTTGCCGAATTCAATATTGACTTCACAGCGCTCGGCAATCTCATGCGTCCGGTCCAGGGCTTCCTGGGCATAGGGAAACAGCGCCCGCATCTCTTCTTCGGACTTGATATAATACTGACCGCCTTCATACCGCATCCGGTTTTCATCGGAAACCTTTTTGCCTGTCTGAATGCACAGGAGCAGGTCGTGGGCTTCCGCATCCTCGGCCAGGGTATAGTGAATATCATTGGTGCAGACAAGGGGAATCCCTGTCTCCTGAGACATCCGGATCAGCTGCATATTAACAGACTTCTGTTCCGGGATCCCGTGATCCTGGAGTTCGAGAAAATAGTTGTTTTCCCCAAAGATATCCAGATACTCAAGGGCGGCTGATTTTGCCTCTTCATACATGCCCTTCTGCAGCCAGCGCGGAACTTCTCCGGCGAGGCATGCGCTTAAGGCAATGATTCCTTCATGATATTCCTTTAACAGCGCCTTATCCACACGGGGCCGGTAATAATATCCGTCAATAAATCCCTGGGAGATCAGGCGCATCAGATTGGCATAACCCTTGTCATTTTCAGCCAGGAGAACCAGGTGATAATATCGGTCATCCGAAGCTCCCGGTTCGCGGTCAAGGCGTGAATTCGGAGCAACATAAACTTCGCAGCCGAGGATCGGGCGGATACCTGCCTCTTTACATGCACGGTAAAAATCGATCACCCCGTACATCACGCCGTGATCGGTGATGGCAAGCGAATCCATGCCAAGCTCTTTTGCCCGGGCAACCATCTCCTTGATCTTGCCGGAACCATCCAGAAGACTGTATTCTGTATGGACATGCAGATGGGTAAATGCCATATCTCCCTCCCTCTTATGCTTTGAAACTCTTACTCTTCAAACATTGCGTCTACAAAATCATCCGCGTCGAAGATCTCAAGATCGTCCTTGCCTTCGCCGCAGCCGAGATAAACGATCGGCACACCGATCTCCTGCTGGATTGCCAGGACCACGCCGCCCTTGGCGGTTCCGTCCACCTTTGTCAGAATGATTCCGGCAACATCTGTGGCTTCAGTAAAAACGCGCGCCTGGTTGAGAGCGTTCTGGCCGGTTGTGGCATCCAGCACGATCAGTGTCGCCTTGCGGTAATTCCCTGCCTCGCGTTCCGCGACACGGTTCATCTTGGCCAACTCATCCATCAGGTTCTTTTTATTGTGAAGACGACCTGCCGTGTCTACAAGCACCACATTCGCGCCTCTTGCTTTGGCTGCCGCTATACCGTCGAACAGGACGCTGGAAGGATCCGCCCCTTCCTTCTGGGCGATGATATCTGCGCCGCTTCTTTCGGCCCAGACGGTAAGCTGCTCCGCCGCGCCCGCACGGAAGGTGTCTGCGGCGACCATCAGCACTTTCCTGCCGCCGGCCACAAGAGAGGAAGCTAACTTGCCGATCGTCGTTGTCTTGCCGACGCCATTGACCCCGACAATCATCAAAAGCGCAGGTTCCGTTTCCCAGAAGCGGTCCGAATAGAGTTCCTCTAGACGTTCCTTCATGAGATCTTTCAGGCATTCCTTGCATTCATCCGTAAACTTCAGCCCCTGAATCCCGGCACGTCTTTTCAGTTCGGCAATGATTTCCTCCGAAGCTTCCATGCCCACATCAGACAGAATAAGCGTCTCTTCGAGCTCATCGTAAAAGTCATCGGTGATATCCGATGCGACAAACAAATGTTTCAAACGACCGAAAAAGCCGATTTTAGCCATGTTATTCTCCTAACAGTTCTTTTGTTTTCCCCGTGTCCTTCAGGCTGACGGAGACAAGGGCCGAGACCCCCTTCTCCTGCATGGTGATGCCGTAGAGGCGGTCCGTCATTTCCATGGTTCCGCGTCTGTGCGTGATGACGATGAACTGGGTCGTTCCTTTGAGTCTTGCCAGATAATCCGCAAAGCGGTTGACATTGGGCTCATCCAGGGCGGCTTCAATTTCATCCAGAAGGCAGAACGGTGACGGTTTCAGATTCTGAATGGCAAATAAGAGCGCGATCGCTGTCAGTGCCTTTTCTCCGCCGGAAAGCTGCATCATGTTGACTAACTTTTTGCCCGGCGGCTGTGCATTGATGATTACGCCTGCAGAAAGCACGTCTTCACCCGGCTCAAGCTCGACGGAGCCGCGACCGCCGGCAAACAATTCGCTGAACACTCTGGCAAATTCCTTCTGAATTTCGGCAAAACGTTCCCTGAACTGTTTTCTCATGCCGTTTTCCAGTTCGTCAATCATGCCGACCAATTCGCCTTCTGCCTTCAGAAGGTCTTCATGCTGTCCCTTCAGGAATTCATAGCGTTCGGCAACTTCCTTGTATTCCTCTATCGCTCCAACGTTGACCGGACCGAGCTCTTTGATCTCGCTCTTTTTCTGAGAGATAAAGCGTTTGATCTCGCTCAGACTTCCTAGTTCCGTGTTGCGCGCAGCTTTCGCCTGAGAAGGCGTCATTTCATATTCGGTCCAAAGGTATTCCGCCTGCTTTTCTATCTGCTCCTCAAGGCGCTGATGGATGCTCTGCAGCCGGAAGTTTTCCTTATCCAGCTCTGAGATTCTGCGGGTAAGATCTTCTCTGGCTTCAAAGAAGCCCTGCTGTTCGTTGCGTTTCTGTTCCTGCAGCGACAATTTTTCCTTCAGGAAATCATCCAGCGAAAGCTGTTTTGCTTCGGCATCTTCGATCTCCTGCCGTAGCATACCGATTTCTGTCCGGCGTTCGAGCTCAGCCTCGTCTTCGTCAATAACACTGCCTGACAGCTTGTCTTTTTCTTCTTCAAGCCGTTTGATCTCGCTGTTCAGACGACGGATATTCTCCAGTAAAAATTCGTTTTTCTGGTTAAGATTGGCAAATTCAAGCCGCAGTTCTTCTAACTGCTTTGTCTTTTCCGTGAGTTTTTCTTTTTCCCGGTCAAGACTTGCCAGCGTTCTGCTCACTTCGCTCTGACGGGATTCGTTGTCCCTGTCAAGCCCTGCCGACCGCCGCTGCGTGTTCAGGCGCTGCTCTGCAAGCGCTTTCAGATCGTCACGGATCTTCTGCTGCTCCATCTCCAGAGCTGCGTCACGCTCCTGCGCCTCTCTGTCCTCAGCTTTTCTGCTCTCTGCCTGAGAGGAAAGGGCAGCCTCTTTAAGACCGAGAGAAGTGATCTCAGACCGCAGTTTCTCCGTCTCTTCCCTGGCTGAAGCCATGTCGCGTTCGGCTTTTTCCAGAGCGGTTCTTGCCGCTTCCAGTTCTTTTTTGGTCTTGTCAAGCGTCTGCACAACTTCCTTCAGTTCACGGCCTCTGCCAAGAAGATTGGATGACGATTTGAAAGCACCGCCTGAGATGGCGCCGCCGGGCGACAAATTTTCACCGTCTAAAGTCACAATGTGCAGGCGGTAACGATACTTCCTTGCAATGACAGTTGCCCTGTCCATATCGTTTGCCACAAGAATGTTGCCGAGAAGATACAGAACAACGCCTTTTAAGGAAGCATCCGCTTTGACAAGATCCGAAGCGCGGCCGATGATGCCGTCTTCCCGCAGGGCTTCCGGATAAGGATAATTTCTGTCTCCGTTTATCGCATCCACCGGCAGGAAGGTTGCCCGTCCATAGCGGTTTTCTTTCAGAAAACGAATGAGCCGTTTTGCGGTTTCTTCCGTGTCGGTTATGACGTTCTGAATACGGCCGCCAAGCGCCGTTTCAATTGCAGTTTCATACCGTTTTTCCGCAGAAATCAGGTCTGCGGCAACGCCCTTTATTCCCGGGATCTTGTCCTTTTGCTCCATGACCCTGCGAACGCTTCCGTTATAGCCTTCATAGCGTTCCGCCAAGTTTTCCAGTGTATCTCTGCGGTTTTGCAAAACAGAATATTCACGGGTTAAGCGGCTCACATTGTCCCGTCCGGAAGAGGATGCCTTTTCCGCATCCGATAGGGCAGCCGCACTGCTTTCATATTCCGCTTTTAAGCGGGCAAGGGCAGCGCGCATATCCGTTAAGGAAGCTGCGATTGCCTTGTTTTGCTCATCCCGTTCTTTCCGTCTCTTAAGCCCTGCTTTTAACGCATCGGCAATGGCCTGCTGACGGAGCTTCATCTGCTCTTCCTTGGAATTCAGTCCCTGCAGTTCACCGCTGATATTGACCTTTTCATTCATCGTCTCAATGATGAAACGGTTTTTCTGCTCCAGGTCAAACTCGATGGCGCGGATCGATTCTTCAACCTCTTCAGCCTCTTCTTCCGCTGCACTGATGACGTCATCCGCACGGTCCAGCTGAATATCTAGCTCATTTTTTTGAGCAAAAACGCCCTCTTTTTCTTCTTCAATAGAGGCGATCTGAGCGTCCATGGCGGCGATACGATCTGCAGTCAGGCCTTTGCTCGCAGCCGAAGTACGGATCTGCTCCTCGAGCAGCAGGATCCGGCCTTCTTTATTTTCTTTCATGACACGAAGGTCAGCAAGCTGTCCCCTGGCCTCCTGAATCGCCTGATCAAGTTCTTCATTTTCTTTTGTCAGACTGTCATAGTGTTCCTTCAGGCTGTCTTCGTTTAGATGCGACTGATCAAGGTCACCTTCGACCGTTTCCAGGTTTTCTTCTGTCTGCAGGAGCTTTTTTTCCAGCTCTGAAGACTCCAGATAGAAGGCCCCGATCTCATACGCTTTCAGTTCTTCTTTCAGCCGTAAATAAGTTCTTGCCTTGACGGACTGTTTTTCCAGAGGGCCTACGCGGTGCTCCAGTTCATTCAGCACATCGGTAATGCGGGCTAAGGACTGCCTTTCACTGTCCAGCTTTTTTGTGGTGATATCCCTACGTTTTTTGAATTTTGTGATGCCGGCAGCCTCATCAAACATGAGACGCCGTTCTTCGGGTTTATTGCTCAGGACCTGATCGATCTGACCTTGTCCGATGATGGAATATCCCTCCTTGCCGATGCCGGAATCGTAGAACATCTCATAGATGTCGCGCAGTCTGCAGGTATTGCCGTTGATTTTGTATTCGCTTTCCCCTGAACGGAACACCTGCCTTGTGACCGTCACCTCGTCATATTCCACCGGAAGGACGTGGTCACTGTTGTCAAGCGTCAGGGATACATAGGCATATCCCATGGGCTTGCGGGCTTCTGTGCCGGAAAATATGACGTCCTGCATACTTCCGCCGCGCAGCTGTTTGGCGCTTTGTTCGCCAAGCACCCATCTGACAGCATCTGCGACATTGCTCTTCCCGCTTCCGTTCGGTCCGACAATTCCCATGATGCCCGGCGTAAATTCAAGCACGGCTTTATTGGCAAATGATTTGAAGCCTTGGGCTTCGATCTTTTTTAAATACATAGAAATTCGGATCCTTTATTTTCTGCTGTCAGTCTGGTTAGTCATGCGTTCAAGCGCCCCCGCTGCGGCCATCTGTTCCGCATATTTTTTGCTGCGGCCGCTTCCGCTGCCGAGCACCTTGCCGTTTATTCTTACCTGAACGACAAAAGTCTTGTCATGTTCCGGACCATCCTCAGAGACAAGCTCATAGCTGATACTGTCTGCCGTGCTGCCCTGAATAAGCTCCTGCAGCTTTGTTTTCGAGTCACTGTAGACCGGATGATCGATCATTTTATCCATCACATGCTTTCGGACAAAAGCTTCTGCCGGTTCAAAACCGCCATCCAGAAACATGGCACCGATCACAGCCTCGAAGGCATCTGACAGCAGCGAATCTCTTGTCCTCCCGTTGTTTTTTTCTTCTCCCTTGCCAAGCTGCAGATAATCCCCTAAGTTAACGCTTCTTGCACATTCGGCAAGCGACGGTTCACAGACAAGCGCGGCTCTGCGTCTTGACAATACCCCCTCAGGTTCATCCGGAAAGCGTTCATACAGATAGCGGCTTGACGCCAGTTCTAAAGCGGCGTCACCCAGGAATTCCAGACGTTCGTTGTCGGGAATATTCTCTTTGCGGTGCTCATTGGAAAAGGAGGAATGGACCAAAGCTGTCGATAACAATGTTTTATTATGAAACATATATCCGATGGCTTTTTCCAGTTGATTCAGCATAACAAGGCTCCTTAATACGTCCTGATAAATACAGAAAACACCGCAGCTCCGAAAAAAGTCAGTCAAAAGACCTTTTCGGAGTGCGGTTTGCACAAAACGATCAGATTATCTTTCTTTCAGCCGATCGTCTTGACCAGATCATAGGCATCCTGCACGGTTACGACTTTTTCCAGGACTTCATCCGGAATCGTGACACCGAATTCATCTTCGATGGTCATGATGATATCTGCAAGATCCAGGGAATCTGCAGCCAGATCTTCTGCAAACGACTTTTCGGGAGTGATCTCTTCCGGATCCAGGTTCAGTGTCGCTGCAATAATGTCTCTGATTTTTTCGTTTTCCATAATTAACCTCCTACTCCTCTTCGGACAGGATCGCTGTCCGGATTTTATCGGTCAGGTGTCTTTCTGTGAAATTGACACTCTGGAGAATGGCATGACTGACTTCTTTGTAGCTGGCGTTGCCGTGTGTTTTGCAAACCAGGCCGTTCAGACCGAGCATCGGTGCGCCGCCATATTCTGTCGCATCCATGATCTTAAAAGTTTCTTTCAGGGAATCCTTTACCAGCAAAGCGCCGAGCTTTGACTTCAGATTCTTCATGAAGCTTCCTTTGATAAGCTTCATCATCGCACCGGCTGTCCCCTCGTAAGTTTTGAGGATGGAATTGCCGGCAAATGCCTCGGTGACATAAATGTCAGCGGCTCCGTTAGGGACCTCTCTCGGCTCTACATTGCCGATGAAGTTGATGCCCGCACATTCCTTGAGCAAGGGATAGGTTGCCTTTGTGAGTGCGTTGCCTTTATCCTCTTCCACGCCGATATTGATCAGCCCGACGGTCGGGGACTGCTTGCCGATCATTTCTCTGTAGTAGATCGTCCCCATCTTCGCGAACTGCACCATGTGTTCCGGTCTTGCATCCACATTGGCGCCGCAGTCGATCATCAGGGAAATCCCGGAGAGCGTCGGCATCAGAATGCCAAGCGCTGCGCGTTCAACGCCTTTGATGCGTCCGACAAGGAGCTGTCCGCCTGCAAGAACGGCGCCGGTGGACCCGGAAGACACAAAAGCGTCTGCTTCGCCGGCCCGGATCATCTTTTCCGCTACAACGATGGAGGAATCCTTCTTCTTACGGATAGCATTTACGGGCGGTTCACCCGTTTCGATCACTTCCGTCGCATTTCGGATCTGGATCCGATCTTTATCATATTCATACTTTTCCAGTTCACGGCGAATCACCTCTTCCTGTCCGACCAGGATGACCTGTACGTTGTCGGTCAGCTTGAGGGATTCAACTGCGCCCTTGATCTGTTCTCCCGGGGCATTATCGCCGCCCATGGCATCTAACGCTACGCGTACCCGTTCAGCCATTTCTTCACCTCTTTGCCGCAAACAGCGGTTCCAAACCTACTATACACAGATTTCCCATGAAATCAAGCCTTTTTATCGTTCCGTTTAAAGAGAAACGGACATTCTCATTGTATCCCTAAAAAATACAGAAAAACAAGAAACAGCATCAAAATGCCGTTTAAGGCGGCACCGATTCGCCAGTCCGCTTTACTGTCTATCCGTACGATAAAATGACCGTAGAGAGGCACAACGAATCCGGATACGGAAAACAGCAGGGCAATGATCCCCAGAATCCCTTCGAGCGCCGTAAGACTTCCTCCGCTGACGACCGCTCTGATCATCAGATAGGCTGTAATCACAACAGCCGCGATAAACAGTATTAGAGAGGCGGTCATATAGCTCATCGACCGAAGAATGCCGCCTGATTTTCCTTTTTTCATGTCTGCCTCACAATTCGTCAAGCGTACATGCATAAGCGGGAATGAACTCTTCGAGGAAAATATCCACTTCCGGAAGTTTCATGAGTACCAGCTTATCCCGCGCGGCCTTTTCAGCCTTAACAAATTCCCGGTTGCCTGCCTTTTCCTCTTCCAGGCATTTGATCAGCGCTGAAAGCTTATCTGCCGCCTTGATCAGCAGCAAAAGGTAGCCATCCTCCGTTTGTTCAGGAAGCAAAACCCGTTCAAATTCCTCCCGCAGATCATCCGGAAGGAGCTGCAGCAGTTTGCAGGCGGCATCATCTTCAATGCGGCGGTAGGCTTCCCGGATCGCCGTGTCGTAATACTTCACAGGCGTCGGCATATCACCGGTAATGATCTCTGCTGCGTCATGATACAGCGCAATGACCGCAGCCCGGTCTGCATTCAATGATTTCCCCAACCGCTTATTGCCGATCACACATAAGGCGTGAGCGAGCACCGCGACTTCCTGAGAGTGTTCACTGATGTTTTCACTGCGGGTGTTTCGCATGAGCGCCCAGCGGTCAATATATTTCATGCGGCTTATCATAGCAAAAAAGCTGCTATTCACGGTCGCCCACCTCCAGATTGATGATTTCATCCAGCCAGCTGTGGTAAACTGTCAGATCCTTCGGGATACTGTCAACCTTCAGGGTGTTCGCATTATAGACATAATAATTGTTGAGCTGATAGCAGGGGATTTCCACTGCCCATTCACGGACGAGTTCCATCAGACTGCGCTGCAGCTTCAGCTTGGCGGCGGGGTCGCTTTCTTCCTGGATCTGAAGCAGAAGCTTATCGATCTTTTTGTCAGAGATTCCGTAGATATTGGGAACCATCCCCTCGGTTCGGCCTGTTCCCTGATAGTGCTCGGCAAACTCCGGATCCACTCCGGTAAACCAGGATGCGCACCACAGATCGCAGGTTCCGGTATAAAGCGCAACAAGCATGCTTTCTTCATTCGGAATATAACGAATATCCAGTGAAATCCCGATCTCAAACAGCACGCTCTTGGCGTAGGTCAGCACCTCATAGGACGGAAAAACGGTGAAGGAATATTCATCGCTGCAGATCGAGACGCCGAACAAAACCGCTCCGCCGTCCGGAGCTGCCTTAAGTTTTCCGCCCTTGTCAAAGGTGTACCCGGCTTTTTTGAAATAATCCCTGACGGCGTCAACCACTTTGTAAAAACGGTCCGTGATATCCAGATCTTTGGAGTAGATCTCTTTCCCTTTTACGGTCGTGCTGTAAGCCGTCTTGTAGGTCGGTTCATTTTTGGCCGGCGCGATGCCGTAGAAATCGGAAACCGGATAATCGATCAGGCTGATCGAATTGCCGAAATATTCGTTATAAGCCACATCCCGGAAGGCAGAAAGGGCTGTTGCCAGACCTTTGCGCAGGTTTCTGGAGGCTTCGGAATCCGGATCACCGCCTACATTCACATTATTCGCATTAATGCCGATATACGCATAGCCGAGGACATTGACTTCATGGGCAACGAGTGCATCTCCCACGATTTCCTTATTGGCATTCTGCTTGCAAATCGTGTCATAATTGGTTTTATTGCCGGGGATCTCCGCCACATCGATAACGCCTTCTGACACATAGCCAAGGCCCTCACCATAGTGGCAGCGCACATTGACGTATTCCGCACCGGCTTCACCCTGATAATAAAGATCATTGCGGGTAAAGGTGACGCTGTCATCACTGCCGTAAGCAAAGACATAAGGACCAGCCCCGAACGGTGCAGCCAGTTTTTCCTCCGGAATGGAAAACTCACCGGGGACAAAGCCGAACTGGTGGGCATTATAATTGTACAGAGACAGATCACCGTAATAATGCAGCGGCAGAACATCGATGTCAAGCAGGTCATAAGCCGCCTTTTCATCGTTGCCGTAGACCTTCAGTTTCAGCATATTGTCACCGAGACGAATGATCCCGCTGATATAATCAACCGGTTCCCCGTCGGACGCCTGTATCTTCTGCAGCAAAAGCGTTTCCCGTACATAGCCGCGGATCTGATCGTCAAAATAGGTTTCATCCACAGCGTAGTTTTCCGCAAGCTTACGGTAATCCAGGCCATAGGACTCTGCCACTTCCCGGCATACCGTATCCATATCCTTGTCAAGCAGATTGTAATTCAGATCAAGCCCGTATATTTTGTAGAAGAATTCCTGTGCACTGTTGCCGTAGCCGTAGCTCTGGTATGTTTTCCAGATGGCTTCACTTTGTTTGGCCTCCGCCTGCAGTGTTTCTAAGATCAAATTGTGGATATAAGCCGAAACGGCTTCACCGGGTGACTCCAGTTCCGCATCAACTTCTTTCGCGGTCACGTTCTGATCTTCTGCCATTGAATTATTATAGTAATAATTCTGCAGGCCGACGATATTGTACTGTCTGAGCTTTCCTTCACCGGCATAGTCCGGTTCCAGGCGCACATAATAGTTGAAGACGAGGTCATCTGCCGTAAGCGGCGTACCGTCACTGAAGGCAAGGCCTTTTCTCAGTTTGATCGTATACGTGGTGATGTCTGATTCTTTATCATACTCCACATCGATATCGGCGATACCGTGGTAGGCATATTCTGTCCCGTTGTAAACGGCTTTTTCCAGATTGCCGCTATGATAAAGGATGTTGCCGCTGCGGTCAAGCGTCAGCAGATTCACCTGCGTCAGTTTGTTGACAACTTTATCTCCGTCCGCAGTGGCATACAGCTGCACATACTGCCCCTGCAATTCTCCTACACCGATATTCAGTGTCTTTTGCAGCTGTTCAGGCGTAGGTTCCGTGCTTCCCTCCGTGGAAGGCACTTCTTCACTGCTCTCAGGTGTTTCCGATGTTTCCGGCGTTTCCGTCATCGGTTCCAGGGTTGTCGCTTCCTGGGAGGTCTCTGCCTGTGTTGTTTCACGGTGGAAGATTTTATTAAGATCAAAAATACCGGCAAGTTCTCCGCCCCGCACCACAACAAGTACAAATGCCGTCAGAAGAAGCACTGCCAGAATCGAAGCTATGATTACAGCGATTTTAGTCCATCTATTTTTCATCGGGAGCCCCCAATACCATTATAAGTCAGCCGGAAATATTTCCGGTTCATGTTAGTTTACCCTTTTTCCCCTGCGCGCGTCAAGTTTTTTATAATTTCTTAACGCTTAGCGAAAAAGCAGACCGGTCTGCATATTGTTTTTGCTCCGCCTTTCTTGCTATCGGAAAATAATTGTTGTAAAATGAAAGCGGCAGTTAGCTGCCTTAATTCAATCATCATCAGGAGATATTATGCCTGCCTACAGTATTCCCTTTACTCCCGCAGCGGAAAAGGTTCTTGCCAAAGCAGAAGCCATCGCCAGAGAATACCAGATGAGTGCCACGGGCACGGAGCATTTGCTTTTGGCTTTTTTTGACGTGCCCTGCCTGCCCTGCGAAGTATTAAAGCTTAAGTCGCTCACCCGTGAAAAAGCCTGTGAAATCCTTGGCAGAATGCTCGGTGAACATTTTTCCGCAGATGCTGAAACGCCTGTAAAAAAGAAAACGCATCTTCCCCACACGCCGCTTCTGGATCTGATTCTTGAAGACGCAAGAGACCTTTGTCATGAGATAGGCGCTCAGGCCGTCGGCACTGAGCATCTTTTCATTGCGCTTTTACATGATACGGACGGTATCGCCTCCAAAGTGATCTATGCGCTTGGAGCGGATCCCATGGAACTGGAAGAAAGTCTGCTGGATTCCATGGGGGATGACCGTTTAGCTCTGATGGATCTGCTCTCTCAGCCCGTAAGCGGCACGGAAACGGTATCGAAATACACCCGAGATCTTACACTGCTTGCCTCTTCCGGCAAGCTTGACCCGGTAATCGGCAGAGATAAGGAGCTGCGGCGCGTGATGCAGATCCTTTGCCGCAAGACCAAGAACAATCCCTGCCTGATCGGCGAACCCGGTGTCGGCAAAACCGCCCTTGTCGAAGCGCTTGCAGAACGCATCACAAGCGGAAATGTCCCTGCATTTCTGAAAGACCGCAGACTTCTTGCCCTTGATCTTGCTTCTGTTGTAGCCGGAACGAAATACCGCGGTGAATTTGAGGAGCGTATGAAGACGATCCTTGATGAGCTGTATGCCCATCCGGAGATCCTCCTGTTTATTGATGAATTCCATACGCTGATCGGAGCCGGCGGGGCAGAAGGCAGTCTTGATGCCGCCAATATTCTCAAGCCGGCGCTTTCCCGCGGAGAGGTTCAGATCATCGGGGCCACCACGCTCGATGAATACAAGAAACACATTGAGAAGGATGCGGCTTTGAAACGCCGTTTCCAAAGCGTGCTTGTCGAAGCGCCGGACGAAGAAGAAACACTCGCTATTCTGCATGGCCGCAAAGGTCTTTTTGAGCGTCACCACGGCGTCACGATCGAAGAAGAAGCGCTGCAGAGCGCTGTCGCACTCTCCAAACGCTATATTACGGACCGCACCTGGCCTGAGAAAGCGCTGGATCTGATCGACGAAGCCTGCGCCGGCGCAAGACTGGCTGCAGCGAATCCTGATACGATTTCTGTTACAAAGGAAGATATTGCGGGGACGGTTTCTCTGTGGACAGGCATCCCGCTCGAGCAGCTCTCCAAAGAGGAGGAAGTCCGTCTTCTCGATCTGGAAGGCGATCTGCACAAACGCGTTATCGGCCAGGAGGAGGCGATATCGGCGCTCGCCAAAGCGATACGCCGCAGCCGTGTAGGTCTTAAGGACCCGCGCCGGCCTATCGGTTCATTCCTTTTCCTTGGTCCCACCGGTGTCGGCAAGACAGAGCTGACCAAAGCGCTGACCGCGTCCTTATTCGGCGATGAGGCTTCGCTTATCCGTATTGACATGTCTGAATACATGGAAAAGCACAGCGTGTCCAAGATCATCGGGTCTCCGCCCGGTTATGTCGGCTTTGAAGAAGGCGGACAGCTCTCCGAAAAAGTGCGGCGGCATCCCTACAGTGTCATCCTGTTTGATGAGATCGAAAAGGCCCACCCCGATGTGTTCCATATTCTGCTGCAGATTCTGGATGAAGGCCGTCTGACCGATGCGCAGGGAAAAACCATTGACTTTAAAAATACCATCATTATCATGACATCCAATGCCGGAGCAGAGCGGATCGTAGAACCGAAAGCCCTTGGTTTTTCCGCGGAAAATAATGAAGCCGCCGATTACAAACGGATGAAGGATCACGTCATGGAGGAAGTCCGCAGGCTGTTCAGGCCCGAGTTCATCAACCGTATTGACGAGATCATCGTCTTCCATTCTTTAAGCCGGGACGATATCAGCCGTATTCTTGATCTGCAGCTGAAAGATATTGAAAAGCGTTTGTCCGAAACGCATCGTTTGTCCATCAGACTGACAGAAGAAGCAAGAAATTACCTGATCAGCAAAGGCTACCAGCCGAAATACGGCGCGCGTCCGCTGAAGCGGCTGCTGCAAAGTGAAATTGAGGACCTTCTTGCCGAAGAGATTCTCCGAGGAAGCGTCCAGGACAGCGATACCGTGACCATCTCCGTTAAAGATGGCCGGATCACACTCTGCTCCGCAAAGGAATAAGTATGGCAAAAGATAAAACCACCGCATTTTTCTGCAAAGAATGCGGCTATGAATCGGCGAAATGGTACGGCATGTGTCCGTCCTGCCACGCATACAACAGCATGGTCGAGGCACCGAAGGAAAATAAACGCTCTGCTGCCGGGACAATGCGGATGGGCGGAAAAGCCATTCCACGCCGTCTTGAAGAAATCTCCACGGAAAATGCTCCGCGTATCGGAACGGGTTCGGAAGAACTGGACCGCGTTCTTGGCGGCGGAATACTCCCCGGCTCACTCATCCTGACCGGCGGGGATCCAGGCATCGGCAAGTCCACGCTTCTGCTGCAGGTTTTCAGAAATCTGGCGCTGCAGGGCCACAAGGTGCTTTACATTTCCGGTGAAGAATCACTGCGGCAGCTGAAGCTGAGAGCTGACCGCATCGGTACGTTTGAAGGTGATATCTCCTTCCTGTGTGATACCGACCTTGACCGAATTGAGGAAGTTCTGCGCGAAGAAAAGCCGGAAGCCGTTGTCATCGATTCCATTCAGACCATGGCTCGCAGCGATATTGCCTCGGCGCCCGGCAGTCCCGCACAGGTCCGGGAATGTACAGGTCTCCTGCTGACTCTCGCTAAAAGTCTGAATATCAGCATTTTCATTATCGGTCACGTCACCAAAGACGGTACCGTCGCCGGGCCGCGCCTTCTGGAGCATATGGTTGACACTGTGCTCTATTTCGAAGGGGACAGGCACGCCAGCTACCGCATCCTTCGCGCCGTGAAGAACCGCTTCGGTGCAACCGGAGAAATCGGCGTTTTCGAAATGACGGCAGCAGGCCTAATGGAAGTCCCCAACCCTTCGGCTTTTATGCTGAGCGGAAGACCGGAGAACACCTCCGGATCCGTCATCACCGGTATCATGGAGGGAACGCGTCCTCTTCTGCTTGAAGTGCAGGCATTGCTTTCCCGGACTAACTACGGCATGGGCCGCAGAACGGCAGCCGGTATCGATTACAACCGGGTGGCTCTTCTTCTTGCGGTGATGGAAAAAAGACTTGGTCTTTCTTTAAGTGACTGCGATGCCTATGTCAACATCACCGGCGGTTTAAAGCTGAATGATCCATCCGTTGATCTTGCGGTTGTTCTCGCCATGTATTCCAGCTACCGGGATCTCCCGATCGGCGGTGATACGGTTGTATTTGGTGAAGTCGGACTCTCCGGCGAGATCCGCAGCGTCCCAATGATGAAAGAACGGCTGCAGGAAGCGGCAAGGCTTGGGTTTTCGACGGCGATTCTTCCAAAGAGCGCTCTGCGCCCGGATATTGCCGCAAAGGGCATGCGTCTGATCGGCGTCGCCGATCTCAGAGAAGCCATTCAGGCAATCCATAAAGAATAAAACAGCTGTCAAAGAAAACGACCCGGTTTTGATATGTACCCAGTTTCCTGGAC
>DJYD01000066.1 GCA_002449955.1 Lachnospiraceae bacterium UBA6987 | reverse complement strand
TACCCACTGGTTCCAGCCCCTGACAGGCATTACGGCCGAAAAACATGACGCCTTTGTCTCTACCCCGGATGAAGAGGGCCGGATGCTGATGGGCTTTTCCGGCAAGGACCTGATCAAGGGCGAGCCGGATGCCTCTTCCTTCCCTTCAGGCGGTCTGCGGTCAACCTTTGAAGCACGCGGCTACAGTGCCTGGGATCCGACATCCTATGCTTTTATCAAGGACAGGGTACTCTGCATTCCTACGGTTTTCTGTACCTTTTCCGGAGAGGTTCTGGACAAGAAAACGCCTCTTCTCCGCTCCATAGAGCTGCTGAAACGAGAGGCGGTCCGCATTCTCCGGCTTCTCGGAGACGAGCGGACGGAAAATGTCCGCGTCAACGTCGGGGCTGAGCAGGAATATTTCCTGATTCCGAAGCCGCTGTTTCAGAAACGCCTGGATCTGCGTCTCTGCGGACGTACGCTGTTCGGTGCCGATGCACCCAAAAAACAGGAACTGGATGACCACTATTATGGTGCGATCAAACCGGAAATATCAGCTTTCATGCAGGATCTGAATGAAGAATTATGGAAGTTAGGCATTTGCGCCAAGACCGAGCATAATGAGGTGGCCCCGGCACAGTATGAGATGGCGCCGTTTTTCACGGATGCCAATACGGCCAACGATCAGAACCAGCTGACGATGGAGATCATGAAGCGTGTGGCTGACCGTCATGATTTGGTCTGCCTGCTCCATGAGAAGCCCTTCGCCGGGATCAATGGTTCCGGTAAACATGTCAACTGGTCCGTATCGACGGATACGGGAGAGAATCTCTTTTCTCCTGGTTCGACACCGGCGGATAATACACGGTTCTTATTGTTCCTGTCGGCTTTTCTGAAAGGTGTGGATGAATACCCTGAATTGCTGCGGTGCTCGGCAGCCCATGCCGGGAATGACCACAGACTGGGAGGACAGGAAGCACCGCCGGCAATCATTTCCGTCTTCGTGGGGACAGAACTGCAGAGTGTGATTGACTCGATCATCCGGGAGGAACCTTATGTGAATCAGGAGAGCCATTTCCTGACGGTAGGCAAGGATATCCTTCTGCAGCTTTCGCAGGACAATACGGACAGAAACCGCACGTCGCCTCTCGCCTTTACCGGCAATAAATTCGAGTTCCGTATGGTTGGCGCGAGCCAGTCCATCGCAACACCGGTCACCTATCTGAATACGATCCTTGCCCAGGAACTGAAAGAGGTGGCTGACAGACTGGAGAAGAGTGAGGACCGTCTGAATGCGGTAAAAAGCCTGATCCGTGATATGCTGAAGGAGCACCGCCGGATTCTGTTTGACGGGAATGGTTATGACAGCTCCTGGACGGAAGAGGCAGAAGCCCGCGGTTTGAAGAATCTGCGGAATACCGCAGAAACGATCCCGGAAAATGTCAGCACGAAAAATATCCGCCTCCTGACGGAAAACGGTATTTACAGCCGAAAGGAGATGGAATCGCGCAATGAGGTCCGTGTTGAGAAATACTGCAGTGTGATCACGATTGAGGCGAGGACCCTGCTGGAAATGATCCGCAAAGGCATTTTGGGCGGCATCAGTGCGTATCTTACCTCCCTGCCGAAGGAAACGGCGTTCGGAAGCACTCTGATGGAAGAGGCCGGAAGATTGGGGGATGCGCTTTTATGTGAAGCAGATGCACTCGGGCATGTGCTGGAAAGGCTGGAAGCCGCAGCATGTCAGGAGGAGCGCCTGAAGATCGCCAGTGAAGAGGTGGTCGGTGAAATGGCTGCCTGCAGGAAGATCATCGACCGGCTGGAACGGATTACGCCTGAAGCTTTCTGGCCCTATCCAAGCTATACGCAGCTGCTGTTTGCCATTTAAAGAACGGAAAGCGTGCAGCAAAGTGCGAAAAAAGACCGCAAATGCGGTCTTTTTTTGTTGGTGTTTTACGTAAACCTTTACGCCGCAGAAAGGAATAGAATGATATGGGAACAGGATAAACGGCCCGGAAATGACGATTCAAATAGAAAAACGGAATATTTTTTATTTTGAAAGGCAAAATTTATTGACAAGAAGGAAACATGGTGATAGAATCAAGACAGCAGAACGCAAACGTTTACGAAATTAATATTATTCCCTATTCAGAGGTGCTCAGATGATTAAAGCAGTCATGTTTGATATGGGCGGTACACTGGAAGACTTATATTCCGACGAAAAGAACGATAAAGCGACCGCTTATGCCCTTGATGCAATCCTTCGGAAACATGGGATCGAGGTTCCTTATGAAGCGGAAGAGTTGTGGAAGACAGTCGGCGCGCAGATCCAGGAATACAAGAAGCATTCGGAACAGACGCAGATCGAACTGAAGCCGGAGGAGATCTGGTGTGACTGGGGATTTCGCGGTATTCCTGTTGACCGGGAGAAGCTTGCGGAGATCAGCGAGGAGATCGCGCATATGTGGGAGACCACCTTCTATGACAGAAAACTGCGCGTACACGTGGCGGAAATGCTGAAGGGCCTTAAGGAAGATCTCGGGCTTCACGTGTCTGTTGTGAGCAATACCGGCAGTCTGTTCCAGGTATTCTCCACATTGAAGGAATACGGCGTACGCCAGTATTTTGACGAGATCACACTGTCTTCGATCGTCGGATACAGAAAGCCGCATCCGAATATCTTCAGGATAGCCTGCAATCAGGCAAATCTTGATCCCGCTGAGTGTGCCTTCGTCGGCGATACCCTTTCCCGTGATGTGGTTGGACCAAGAAGAGCAGGCTTCGGCCGCATTTTCAAGATCAATTCCTTCCTGACGGCGCAAAAAGATATCGGCAGATTTGATGTAGCTCCGGATTACGAGATCACAGATATTTACGATGTCTATACACTGCTGAAAAAGGAGCGGGAACAGCTTATATGATCATATCCGCTACGGCGGTCTGACTTTGATATGGAGGTTCAAGTATGGCAAAGAAAGGATGGAGCCGTCCTCCGATGAGCAAGGAACGGTTCAAGAACCAGTTTAAGGCACTGATCGGCAATCCCTTCAACGTGATCGTCTTCATCACGCTGATTTTGCTGTTCACCCTGATTGTGATCCCGCTTCTGGCAATGGTCCAGAACACCTTTGTTGTTGCAAAATCGGAACTCCGCAATATCCCGGGGGCGAAGATCGGCGACTATACGCTGTGGTACTGGAAATATCTGCTGGCGAGCCCGCTGACGAAGACGATCCTGTGGGTGCCGCTGCGCAATTCGCTGATCATCGGTGCATTTGTTACGGTCATCTCCGTGCCGCTCGGGGCCCTGATGGCCTGGCTTATGGTGCGTACGGACATCCCGGGCAAGAAGCTGCTTTCCGCTCTGATTCTGATCCCCTACATGATTCCGTCCTGGTGCAAGGCCCTTTCCTGGATGACCATTTTCCGGAATCCCAAGATGGGCGGCAACGGTGTGCTTACGAGCCTCGGCATACCGGTGCCGGATTCGCTTGCTTCGGGCTTCGTTCCCATCATCATCGTCATGACGATGCACTACTACGCATTTTCCTATATCATGGCTTCCGGCGCACTGCGTTCCATCAACTCCGAGCTTGAGGAGATGGGTGAGATCCAAGGCGCGAACAAGTCACAGATTTTAAAGAGCATCACGCTTCCGCTGATCCTGCCGTCCATCCTTTCGGCCACAATCATGACCATCAGCAAGTCGATCGGCACCTACGGCGTCGCGGCAAGACTCGGCGGCAACAACCCGGACGGCACGCCTTTCTACGTGCTGGCGACCAGAATGAAGGACTTCATCAACAACAGCCCGAAGGGCGTCGGCTATGCCATGAGCCTGCTGATGATCCTTCTTGCGGCCGGGACCATCGTGATCAACCAGAAGCTGATCGGCACGAGGAAATCCTACGCGACCATCGGCGGCAAGGGAACACGCAGTACGCCGATCCCGCTGCGGGGCGCAAAGTACCCGATGCTGATCGTCATTACCGTGTTCTTGGTCATCGCCATGGTCATGCCGGTATTCTTCCTGGTTATGGAATCCTTCCAGATTATTCCGGGCGCGGGATACGGACCGGACAACCTGACGCTTTACGCCTGGATCGGAGAGCTTTCGAACGCACCGAACCCCGGCTTTGCCCAGAATGGACTGTTCCATAATCCGGAGTTTGGCAGGGCGCTCGGCAACACCGTGAAGCTGTCGCTGATCGCCTCCCTCATCACCGCGGTGTTCGGCCAGTTCTTCGGCTACATCACGACGAGAGGTCGCGGCAAGTGGTACGGCAACGCTGTCGAACAGCTGATCTTCATCCCGTATCTGATGCCGGGCGTTGCCTTCTCGGCCATTTACTTCTCCATGTTCAGCCAGCCGCGTCTCGGCGGCCTGATCCCGTCCCTGTACGGCACCTTCACCCTGATCCTGCTGGTCTCCATCGTGAAGCACTTCCCGTTCGCGAGCCGCTCCGGTTCCTCGAACATGATGCAGATCTCGGTGGAACTGGAAGAGGCGGCGTCCATCAACGGCGCCGGATTCTGGCGGCGCATCCGCAGCATCGTGATCCCGTTAGCCAAGAACGGCTTCCTGTCCGGCTTCCTGCTTTCCTTCATCAGCATTGCGAAGGAGCTGGACCTGATCGCCATCCTGATGACGCCGAAGAACTATACACTGTCCTTCCTGGCTTTCGACTATTCCAAGGAAGCTATGCCTCAGGTGGCAGATGCGATCTGTATCGTGATCATTGTATTCATCCTGGTCACGAACCGCATCGCGGATAAATTCGGCGGCAACGTCAGCAAGAGCATGTAATACAAGGGTCAAAAGCCCGACTCCGCGGCAAGCTTGCTTGACAGCGGAGGAAAGGCTTTATGACCCGCCCTGCATGAGCAGGCAGCGGGGAAGGGACCCCGCGAACTGCGAATGAAGGGCAGGATCGCGGGAGTGCGAAGCACGAAGCGATCCGTATTATCATAAAGAGAGCATGTAAGCAGATAAGAAAGGAAATCAGCCATGAGTAAGATCGTATTGGAGCATATTGATAAATTTTACGGCGAAAACCACGTCCTGCGCGACATCAATTTGGTCATCGAGGATGGCGACTTCATGACGCTGCTCGGTCCCTCCGGCTGCGGCAAGACCACCACGCTCCGTGTGATCTCCGGTCTGGAAAAGGCCCAGCACGGCACCATGACGATGGATGACCGCACGATCATCGACGCGGACAAGGCCTTTTTCGAAGCTCCCAGCAAGCGCGGCCTGAACCTGGTGTTCCAGAGCTACGCCCTGTGGCCCCACATGACGGTCTTCGAAAACGTAGCCTTCGGCCTGAAGATTAAAAAGATGAAAAAGGAAGAGATCGAAGAGACAGTCATGAAGGCCCTTAAGACCATGCGGATCGAAGAGTACCGCGGCCGTTATCCGAACGAGCTTTCCGGCGGCCAGCAGCAGCGCGTGGCCATTGCCAGAGCCATTGCTTCAAGCCCCAGGCTTCTGCTGCTTGACGAACCGCTTTCGAACCTCGACGCCCGCCTGCGCATCGACATGCGCGCGGAGCTCAAGCGCCTGCACCGCGACACCGGCACCACGATCATCTACGTCACCCACGACCAGGTGGAAGCCCTGACGATGTCGACCAAGATCGCCCTGTTCAAGGAAGGCGAGATCTCCCAGATTGCAACGCCGCTTGAACTGTACACGAACCCCATCGACCTGCAGGCAGCCGATTTCATCGGCAACCCCCGCATCAACTTCATCGATTCGAAGGGCTTCTATGACGGTGAATCGCTGCGCGTGAACAGCGCCTTCGGCGAGTATGTGTTCGGCAAGGACAAGATGAAGCTGGATGAGGAGATCCCCGAGGGACGTGAATTCGACTGCGTCCTCGGACTTCGTCCCGAGATGGTCGACATCTATACCGAGGACCCTCATCACAAGAACACGATCGAAGCCAGCGTTTATGCCAATCAGCCTGCTGGCAGCGAAACACTGGTCACGCTCACGGTGGCCGGAACGGAATTCCTGGCCATCCAGGTCGGCCTTGTGGAATACGATATGAACCAAAAGGTCTATGTGGTATTGCATCCCGGCCGCATGAACGTGTATAATAAAGAAACAGGAAGACTGATCAAGTTTGCAAAGACCAAACATAAAGCCGGCGTGGATGATTGAGTCGGCGGTCTGTGAACGATTTTCGGAAGGAGAGCGTGAAATGAAAAAGATCATGGCTGTTTTAACGGCGCTGTGCCTGGTCCTCTCGCTGGCGGCTTGCGAAAGCGACGGCGAAAGCGGAACGGCCAAGGCCCCTGAGGAGAGCACGGGCGGCATCATCAGCGGCCGCGAGGCGATCGATGTGATCGGTGAGGACGGCATCGACTGGAACCACATGTCGATGGATGAGCTCTATGAAATGGCAAAAAAGGAAGGCGGGACCATCACCATCTACGCCACGACAGCGGATGCGGACACGGCTCGCAAGTATATCCGGGACAAATATCCGGACCTGAAGTTCGAGTACATCTCCTGCGATACCAACACGGTCATGCCGAAGATCGAAATGGAAGCGCAGAGCGGAACACCCATGGCGGACGTGCTGATGGTCAAGGACGCTTCCGGCGAGGTCTATAATGAATATGTGCTCTGGGACCTGGTCAAGATCTTTTATCCCGCGGATGTCTGCGCGCATATGACCGATGATATGATTCGCTTCGGTCTGCCGACCTATTCCACCTTCAACCCCTGGTTCTACAACACCAGAATGTTTGACAAGGTACCGATCGAGAGTTGGTGGGACATCGTTCAGGGCTATAATGAAGAAACGCAGTCCTATAAGGATGCTTCCGGAAAGAGCACCCAGTACTGGACCATCTTCTCCAAGGACATCTCGGCTCCGTCCTACGCCGCTCTGTGGGCACAGCTGATCTCGGACAGCGAGGAGCTTGCCGCGCAGTACAAGGCGCAGTACGGCAAGGATCTGGTGTACACCTACAACAGCCATCTGCAGAATACCCCCGGCGTGATGGAACTGCCGGAAAATAATGCGGGCGTCGAACTGTTTTGGCGCTTCTCGCAGATGACCATCACCCCGCTTGCCGACGGCGATGCGGTCGTGGAAGCGGTCAACGATTCGGTCAACGGACCGACCCTCGGCCTGTGCTCCGCCTCCAAGCTTGACAACTCCAAGCTGTCCATGGGCGAAACGGGCATGGACATCGCCTGGGTCACCGGCTTGAAGCCGTATACCGCCCAGGATGCCGCGGCGTATTCCTACGTGGTCAGCGGCTGCGACAACCCTGCCGGCGCCCGCCTGTTCATCAAGTTTCTGATGGGCGGCGATGACGGCCAGAGCGGCTGCTACACCGTGTTCGACAAGCTCGGCCACTGGTCCGTCCGTGATGACGTGGTGTACAAAAAATCCGGGATCACCTACGAAGAAGTCAATCTGAAGGCTCCGGATTACGAGAACATTTACAAGAATTATCCGAACGTCAAGGCTTACTGGAATCTCTGGAACAGCACAAGATAATAAGATGGCAGCGAAACAGTCAAAATTCCAACAGAAACTGGACGGCTTTCTCCGGGTACTGTTCTTCGAGGAGAACGGGAAACCGAAGAGCGCTGACCTTCTGTACTCGTTTTTGCTGGCGATCCTGTTCATCCTGATCTATCTGGCGTCGTATATGCTGCTCCTGGGCCCGATCGAGAAGCTCTTTTCCGGCTTGTCGGTGACGGTGAGGAACATCGCCGAATACACGCTTCCGGCAGCGGCGGGCAGCGCGCTTTGCCTGCTTATCCGGTACTTTCTGAAGGAAAGAGGAAAGCTTGCTCTTGCGGCTTACCTGTGGATGGCTGTGCTGCTCATTGCCGTCATGCTGTTTGCCCTGGTCCTGATCGACTGGTCGGATGCGAAGACGGAATACGGCCTTTTCATGGCCCTTATCGGCTTTCCCCTGCTTTCTTCCGTCGTTATCGGCGGGATCCCTGCCCTGCTCCTTCACCGGAAAAAAATGAAGGAGAAGGCAGCAGAAGAGAAAGCACAAAGCGAAAAGGCAAAGGAACGCCCTTCGTGGTACAGGTAAGGTCATGCTGGAACTCTTTTTTGCCAATGTGGGAGACGGTGATGCTGCCCTGATAAGGGAAATCTCGGACGGAGAGACGCGGATGACGGTCCTCGTGGATGCCGGAAGGCCTTTCGTGGAACCGGCAAAGACGTCACTCAGGAAGGACACGGCGGATCACCTGGTCATGCAGGGCGTCCGTAAGATCGATCGGATGATCCTGACGCACCTGCATATCGATCATGTGGGCGGCGCACAGCGGATCCTGAACCTGATTCCGGTGACAAGCCTGAGCGCGCTTTATCTGCCGCCTGAGGATGCGGGATATGTGGAGCCTGATTACTTCAACTCCGACAAACCCAGGAACGGCCTCCGGCTGATGCTGAACCTCTTTAGGGAAACGCTGCAGACGGCGGCAGAGAAGGGCTGCAGGCAGGAAGAGATCCCGGAAGAGAAGATCCGCCTTACGGATAAGCTCAGCATGAACGTGTATCTGCCCCGTCAGGAGATTACCGAAAGACAGAAAGAAGTCTTTGATGATCTCTACCGCGGAAAGGCTGTGGATCCGGATCTTCTGTACCGGGTATCCAAGGAAAGAAATCTCTCCAGCCTGATGGTCGGCTTTAGTTATGCGGGAAGGCGCGTTCTCATAGCAGGAGACCGCTACGCAGCCGACTGGGAAGAGATATGGACGGAGCCCTGCGACATTTTGAAGCTTCCGCATCACGGCGATGAGAAGGCGATGACGGAAAAGCTGCTGAAAACACTCTCGCCGCAGATCGCCGTGATCTCGTGCCAGAACCAGCCGAAGAAAAAGAAAGACCGTCCGAACCGCGAAGTCCTCGAGCTGCTTCAGACAGAGGTCCCGCAGGTGATCTGCACGGAAAACCGCAGGATGAGGACGTTAAAGGCGGCAACCCACAACGGGATCCGCGTCATCATTGAAGAGGACGGCAGCATGAGCTGCCGGACCGAATAAGCGAATGATCCTTTACCCGTGAGGTAAGGAAATAATAGGAGAATCATAACAATAAGAGGAGGAAAAAATGAAAAAGTTACTTGCGATTGCAGTGTCTCTGGTCATGATCCTCGGACTGGCTTCATGCGGTACCCAGAAGGATCCGTCGACAAAGGCGCCGGAGACCACTCCGGCTGCAACGGAAGCCCCCACAACAAAAGCGCCTGAAACCACGCAGGCTCCGACAGAGGCACCCACAGAGGCACCCACAGAGGCGCCCACGGAACCTGCCGTTCCCGAGACGAAATATACCTCTCTCGGCCTGAACATCAAGAACAAGACCGGTGCGGTCATCAATGAAGTCTTTATCTATGCAAAGGGCGGCGAAGAAGGAAAGAGCGTGGTTGAAGCCGGCTGGAAAGATAAAGATGCCGACAAGGAGAATTACGAGAAGAACATCTACATCGTCCGTGAAGCGGATGCCGAGATGGAACTGAAGGTCGTCTTCGAAGACGGCAGCGAAGTAAAAAAGGATCTGGGCAAACTGGAGATGTACACCAAGATCTCCATGAAGGACGGCACTGATCCGGCTGGCTGGGAAGTTGAGCTGGAAGACAAGGCCGAGGATCAGGCTGCGATGGATCTGGCCGTGGCTGTCGGCAAGACCGCCGATAACTTCTATCCCGGCTACGAACTGCTGCCGGTCGAGCTGAAGAACAAGACCGGCAAGAATATCGTTGATTTCCGCTTCTTCGAAGAAGGCGGCGACAAAGACGCTTACAACAACCTGATCGACTACCTCTACACCGATGCCGGCGAGAAGATGGATTCCCTGATGCCCGGCAAGGCAAAGGAAGGCGGCAAGTACCTGTTCAAATGCTTCATCCGTCCTCATGCTGATAATTACAACATCTATGTGAAGTTTGATGACGGTACGGATATCACCTATCCGATCGAAGACTGGTTCAAACCCGACGGCGACGGCCATCTGCCGAACGAGATCTCGTTAAAGAACGCGGAAGACAAATACGACATCAAGGTCCAGTATGACGACGGTGTACCGGAACCCATCGATTACCTTGCGGAATCCCTGGAAAAAGGTCATGTCGTCGATCAGTGGTACCCCGTCTATGACGGCGCCGTGAAGGCTGACGAAGCGCTGGTAGCGGAAGCGAAGGCTGAGCTTGCGAAGCTCGTTGTTCCGGCTGCCGAAGCGGAGGAACCTGCAGAAACCACGGAAGAACCCGCCACGACGGAAGAAGCGGCTGACACCGGAGAGTATGCGGACCTCGTGCTGAACATCAAGAACAAGACCGGCAAGACCATCAATGAAGTCTATATTTACGCCAAGGGCGAAGATAAGGGCAGCAGCGTTGTGGAAACCGGCTGGAAGGATAAGGACGAAGACGGCGAAGGCTACGAGAAGAATATCTACATCATCCGCAAGAGCGGCGCTGAGATGGAAGTCCATGTCGTCTTTGAAGACGGCGAGGAAGCGACCTGGGAAGTGGGCACCCTTGCGATGTACGACAAGCTGTCCATGAAGAAGGGCACCGATGTCAGCAAATGGGAACATGAACCCAATGACGATGCGGAAGACATCGCGAAGATGGACGATGTCGTCAAGGCCGGTGTGACGGCCGACGGCTGGAAACCTGGGAACTGATCGGCAAAGATCGGCTGACAGGGCATGACCTGGCCTGTGCAGGGACGGCAGAAAAAGCGGCTGTCCCTGCACCGCTTACTTTTAGGAGGAAAAAGAGATGACACTAGCCGGGAAATTGGCAGCGGAGTTTTCTCTGATCCAATATCTGGAATTTTTCGGACGGATACTGGTCGCCTGCATCTGCGGCGCCGTCATCGGTTTTGAACGTAGCAAACGCTTCAAGGAAGCCGGCATCCGGACCCATATCATCGTCTGCTGTGCCGCCGCGCTCGTGATGATCCTGTCCAAATACGGCTTTGCCGATCTGGTAGGGCCTGCCGGCGAACGGCTGTACGGGACCAATCCGACCGATCCGGCCCGTCTTGCCGCGCAGATCATTACCGGCATTTCATTCCTGGGCGCCGGGATCATTTTCCGGAACGGCGGCTCGATCAAGGGCCTGACAACAGCGGCCGGCATCTGGGCGACAGCCGGGATCGGCCTGGCCATCGGCAGCGGCATGTACATCATCGGGGTCTTTACCACGCTCGTGGTGGCGGTCATCCAGATCATCATGCATAAGCACATGATCGGCGTGGACGCCATGAAGGTCGGAAGACTTCACTGCACCACGTCGAGCCCGGACGCGTTCAGGCAGCAGCTTGACGAATACATCGATTCGAAAGGCATGCAGATCATGGACGTCAAGATGGAGTTCACGGAGAGCGGAAGCACCACTTACGAGCTGACGCTCCGCATGGGCAGGGATATGACGATCAGTGATATCTCGGGATTTCTGGAATCCATGAACAACGTGGAAACGATCAGTTTCGAGGTGGAAAGCTGAGAGACCGAAAGGCGGACCAGAGAGCATAAGACAAGGGACCTGACGAAGATGTCGGGTCCCTTGCTTTACGGGGATATCACGGCCTGCCGGGGGCGGATGCCGCAAGGCTGCGGCTGCCGCGTCAGCGGTAGAATTTTTCGATATAGTCGTACACGTCTGCCCGGCAGCCCTTAAAGGGACCGGGCGTTTCCATCTTCAGGGAGACGAGAGCAGCGGCAAATTCCAGCGCCTCGGGGATATCGTGGTCCAGCCGTTCGGTAAGATATCCGGCGAAGGTGGTGTCGCCGCGGCCGGTCCTTCCGGAGAGGTTCCTTGCTTTAAGCGGCGCGCGGTATATCTTCTTGCCGTCACAGACAATCGCTTCGGTATTATGGGTGATCAGGACTTCCTTCGCGCCCCATTCGCAGAGCATGAAGGCAGCCTTTTCGCGGTCGTCGGTGCCGGTCAGGACTTCGGCTTCGGCCGCATCGGTCTTCAAGTAGCGGATGAGCGGAAGGTATTCCTTCTTTTCCGGCCAGTCGCGCAGCGAGAGTGTCTGATCCTCATTGCGGCACCGGAGCACAGCCTGAACGTCGAGCGCAGTATCGCCGAGCGCCGCGCAGGCTTTTATCATGTCGGGACCGATATCGCCGGCGACGAGCCCTGCCAGATGATAGATGCGGGCGCGGGCCTCCGGCAGGTCTTCCGGACGGTACGGCTCGATCATCTGCGTGCACAGGCAGCGCCTGCGCTCGCGGTCGGGGGTAAAGTAGGTGTTCTGCATCACGGTGGAGCTTGCGCAGGAGACCGGGTATACCGCCTCCACCTTGCTGCCGCCGAAGACCTCGTAGGGGTCAAGCTTTGCCGGATCGCCCTTCGGGACGACGGCTACCCGGTGGCCTATGGCAGCTGCGGCATAGCCGGAGAAGGTTACGGCGCCGCCGGGACGGAATTCTTCCCGGCCGTCATAATCGATGTTGTGGTCAAGCGTCATTTGGCCGATGATCATAAGATCAAACATGGGGAATTGCCTCGCATTCTTTGAGGATATCGTCAAATTCCGGGCACCAGAGAGAATAGGCGCCGGATGTGATCACGTCTTTCAGTTCATAGGAATCGCGGATGCGCTCGTCGGAGAGCAGCGCCGCGCGGCCTTCGTCCCCTTTTTGATGGGCATCCGAACCGGCTGTGCGGAAGAGATGGGGATTTTCCTTCGCCAGCTGCAGCGCCAGATGGTTCCGGCTGTCGTGGCGGGGGTTGCAGTTGACGACTTCAAGGCCGTGCACACAGTCATAGTAGACCGTGTCGCAGTTCCGGTAGGGATGTGCATGGATGATCAGGACCTCATCCTTATAGCGGTCGAAGAAGGACTGATGATCCATTTCGGTAATAAAGGGGTTTTTGTAAAGCCAGTCTTCATCGATGCCGTAGATTAGGTAGTCGCTGTCGTTTTCAGGGAAGCGGAGCTCCACGCCGAAGATGACGTCCATGCCGAGCTTTTCTCCCTCGGCTCTCGCGAGACGCCAGCCGTACAAATAGCGGTCAATGCAGGCTTTCCAGTCGTCATGACAGTCCATGAGACTGATATATTCGCGGTGCAGGTGGTCGGTCACGCAGAGCCCCTGATAGCCGAGGCTGTGATAGGTGCGGACCTGGTCGGCCGCCCGGACTTTGCCGCAGCGGCTGGTCTCCATGGTGTGCAGGTGAAGTTCGTAACGGTACAAGGTATCGTCACCTCCGGTCAGGATTTTATCGGACGGCAGGATCTCCGCTCGATAAGTGCAGGGGGCAGGATCAGCTGGCCGTGCGCGGCTTCAGGGTTCCGGATATGGTCAAGCAGCATATCCACTGCCGAGGTAGCCATCTGCTGCGTGGGCTGGTTGATCGTGGTCAGATCGATCTCGGGCAGCGCCGAGAAGGAGATATTGTCGAAACCCATTAGGGAAATGTCTTTCGGAATACGGATACCGGCCTCATAGGCGGCCTGTTTTACGCCGATCGCCAGCATGTCGGCGGCACAGAGGATCGCAGTCTCGCTGTGCGGCCGGGAGAAATAATCGCTTGCGAGTGTGTAGCCGACCTCGCGGGAACTGCGGGAGTAGCTGCTCCGCAGCACATGCGGCTCCAGTCCCAGCTTTTTGCAGGAGGAAAGATAGCCGTCCAGGCGGAGCTCATGCGTCTTGCTGTCGGAACGCGCGCCGAAATAGAGGATCTCCCGGTGCCCCAGGGAATACAGATATTCCGTGGCGATCTGCATGCCGCGGTAATTGTCCACGGACACGTAATTTTCCGGATAGTTCTGCATGTTCTCGCTGATAAAAACGGTAGGAACCTGCCCCGTCAGTGCGCTCAGGGATTCATACGGCTCATGTCCGACAGGGATCATGATCACGCCGTCCACCTGGCGGCCGATAAGGAGGGAGAAAACCTCCAGTTCCAGATCGTGGTCATAGGAAGAGTTGCAGACCATCAAATTGTAGCCGCGGTTGCGGGCATAGATCTCAAGGTCTGCCGTCAGCTCGCTCATGAACGGATTGTTCAGGCTCGGCACGATCAGACCGAGGATGTTCGTGCATCGTTTGACCATGGATCTGGCAATGGAATTGGGGGTATAGCCCATTTCCTTGCAAAGCTTGAGAATGCGGCGTCTGGTGTCTTCGCTGATCTCAGGGCTGCCGGAAACGGCACGGGAGACGGTAGCATAGGAGACACCGGCGACTTTCGCGACATCTTTCAGGGTGACGGACGCCATACTTTAAGTCCTCCGGCTGTGAAGATTCGTTCGAAAACGTTGAAATAACAACACTGTAAACGTTTAAGTTATTTTACGATACACGGCTGGGAATGTCAATGCAGAGGGGGCTGAAAAAAAGAAAAAAAGAACTTTTTTCCGGCAATTTTTCGTATTGACAAACCGAAAACGGCATATTACAATAAAAGCGACGTAAACGTTTGCGTAAATACACTGCAGGACGGGACGAGAAATGATCAAAGCATTGCTGTTCGATCTGGGCGGAACACTTCACACGGTGCAGCACTCGCAGGAGTCGCGCCGTCATTTCTGCGTTCATCTGCTGGAGCTGCTGAAAGAACACGGCATCGTCCTGGATACCAATCCGGAGACGCTTGACAGGCTGCTTGCGGTAAACGGCGAAGCCTATAAGCATTACAGCGAACAGACCCTTAAGGAGCTTCCGCAGAGCGAGATCTGGAGCAGATGGTACTTGAAGGAATTCGGACTTACTCCGGAGGCGCTTGAGCCCTTTGCCGAAGAACTGAGTTTCTGGTACGACAGAGAACGTGTGGTCAATATTCCGCGGCCGCATCTTAAGGAGACTTTATCCAGGCTCCACGATATGGGCATCCGGATGGGCATCATCTCGAACATCATTTCCACGACGCTTGTGCCCTGCGTGTTAAAGGAATACGGCATCGACGATCTTATGGAATGCGTCGTCATGTCGAGCGCCACGGGCATCCGCAAACCGGACGCACGCATCTTTGAAGAAGCAATGCGGCAGATGGGGACCTGCGCAGCGGAGACCGGCTACGTGGGCGATACGATCTCGCGTGATGTGCTCGGATCACGGAATGCAGGACTCGGACTTGTGATCCGCATCGACAATCCGCTGATCGCCCACCGGGACGCCGCCTTTCAGGGCCCGGATGCACCGAAGGCGGACTACGTGATCAAGGAGCTGGACGAGCTCCCGTCTATCCTTTCGGAAATCAACGGGAAGACCCCGGACAAACGATAAAAACACCACAGAATACCATTGAGGAGGCATATGGTCATGACGGATACGATCTTCTTTGACGTCGGAAATACCCTGCGCATCGTGGTTCCCGACAAGGAATTCTCCGACGCTGCCGAAGCGGAGCTGATGCGGCTCGTCGGTGCGACGGAACCGAAGGAAGTGTTTTTTGAAAAGCTGGAAGCGAACTGGAAGAAATACCGCAAGGAAGCGAAAAAGACCTGGATCGACGCCGGTGAGATGGAACTCTGGAACCAGCATCTGCTGCCGGATTACGATCCGGAACTGGTGTGCCGCCATGCGGGACGCCTGACAAGGCTTTGGCGCGATCATGACGGCAGAAGAGTGCCCCGTGAGGACGTGAAGGACACCATCATCGAACTGGACCGCCGCGGCTATACGCTCGGCATCATCGCCAACACGATCACGGAGACCGAGATCCCCGACTGGATGGTCACCGACGGCGTGGCGCACTATTTCAAGGCGGTCATCCTGTCCTCGAAGGTGCGCATCCGCAAGCCCGACCCCGCCATCTATCATCTGGCCTGCCGCGCGATCGGTAAGAAGGAAGAAAACTGTGCTTACGTGGGTGACAACCCTATCCGTGATGTGCAGGGGACTAGAGATGCCGGCTTTGCCATGATGATCCGCATCGACGAACCCGATACGATCAAGAACGAGCCGCAGGAGATCATTCTGCAGCCTGACTATACCATTACCAAGATCTCACAGCTGCTGGATATCTTCCCGCCGCTGAAATGAAAGAGGAACGCTATGGAAAAAGAATTTGATGCGATCTTTTACGATCTCGGCGGAACGCTGCGTCTCGTTGAACGGGATGCGGCTTTTGAGGCACAGGCCCGCCGCAGGATCGCCGAAATGTGCGGTGAGAAGGGCGATCCCGATGAATTCTGCAAATTCCTGGACTACCGCTACGCCGGCTACCGGAAATGGTGCTTCGAAACGATGAAGGAAGCCACCGAGGAAGAGCTGTGGACGAAGTGGCTGACGCCGGAATACGACCGCGAGCTCATCAAAAAGAACGCGGTTGAGCTGACCATTGAATACCGCAACAAGGACGGCCGGAGAGTGGTCGCTCCGAACGGCGCGCAGTCGATAAAGGACCTCTATGCGAACGGCTACAAGCTCGGCATCATCAGCAATCTTGTCACCTCGCAGGAGATCCCGCGCTGGCTGAAGGCAGACGGGCTGGAGAAATATTTCGGCGCCGTGCTGCTGTCCTGCGTGGAGGGTATCCGCAAGCCGGATCCCGCCATCTCCAACAAGGCCTGCGAGCTCCTCGGCGTAAAGCCGGAGCGCTGCGTCTACATCGGCGACAATCTGAAGCGTGACGTGGAAGGAACGAGACTTGCGGGCTACGGCATGTTCATCCTCTACACCACACCGGAAAAGCTGGCGAAGGAAACGATCACCGACGAGAACCGCCCCGATGCGGTCATCTTCGATTTCAATGAGCTGAAGGAGATCTTCCCCGAGGCGCCGCATGTGGCCTGGGATAAGGTAAGGAGGGTCTGAGGATGAAGGAAGGAATCAAGGCAATTTTTCTGGATCTAGGCGGCACCTTCCGCGAGGTCGATGAATCAAACCGCCCGTTTATCCTTGAAGCAAGGACCCGCATCGCGGAGATCTGCGGTACGGACATGGATCCGGACAGCTTTTACGATTTTCTGAACAAACGCTACGACGGATACAGGAACTGGGCCTTGAAGTACATGTGCGAAGCCCCGGAGGAAATGCTCTGGACACGCTGGCTCGTTCCGGAATGGGACCGCGAGAAGATCGAAGCTCATGCAAAGGAACTGACCTACTGCTTCCGCCGCGCCAAGGGCGAGCGCCTTGTGGTGCCGAAGGGCGTCGAAACGGTCCGAGAGCTCAGAAAGAGAGGATACCTGGTCGGCATCATCAGTGATCTGATCGGCACCCTTGAAATCGACGAATGGCTCGATAAGGACGGGATCCGCGATCTGTTCTGCACGGTCCAACAGTCTTCCGTGACCATGCTCAGAAAGCCGCACCCGGCGATCTACTTCCTGGCGCTTGCCGAAGCCGGCGTGCGTCCCGAAGAGAGCTGCTTTGTGGGAGACAATCTGAAGCGCGACATCATCGGCGCGAAGCAGTCTTGCTTTGCCGGGACCGTCGGTGCGGAATACCCCGGCGGGCTCGAATTCAAGCTGACGGAGGAAAACCGTCCGGACTGCATCATTCATCATTTTGATCATTTGCTGAAGCTGTTCCCCGGAGACGGCCGCTTCTGCCCGGAAGAGGGCGAGGACCCGGCGCCGAGGATCCAGGGCTGAAAAAGGAGAAAGACATGCAGGAATATAAGCTGGCCGGCGGCGAAGCGCTGGCAAAGGCTGTGGAAAAAGTTTATGAGACAGGAAAGACGGATTATCATCTGGAGCCGCTCAACCTGTGGGAGGGCGGTAGCCCCGTCGGTACCGTTAAGCCCGGTGACGGCGTCATTTTCTGCTGCCGCAGAGGGGAGCGCGAGGTTGAACTGACCGATGCCTTCACCGACCCCGCATTTGCGGGTTTTGCCCGGGAAAAGCTCGATCCGCTGGACTTCGTGATCCTGACGATGTACAATGAAAAATACACCTATCTGCCGATCGCCTTTGCGCCGTCCAAGGTGCAGAAGGGCCTGGCACAGGTCCTTTCCGAAGCGGGAAAGACCCAGCTGCATCTGGCAGAAAGCGAAAAATACGCACATGTGACCTTCTTCTTCAACGGCGGTCGCGAGGCAGAATACCCGGGCGAGGAGCGCATATTGATTCCGAGTCCGAAAGTGCCGACGTACGACCTGAAGCCGGAGATGAGTGCTCCGGAGGTGACGGAAGCGCTGGTGGCAGCTATCAAGACGCAGAAATTCGACTATATCACCCTCAATTTCGCAAACGGCGACATGATCGGTCACACGGGTGTGTATGACGCTATCGTGAAAGCGGTGAAATGCATCGACGAGTGCTCGCACAAGGTCATCGAGGCGGCTCTGGAGAACGGATATGAGATCATCGTCATTGCCGACCACGGCAACTGCGACTATGCCATCAATCCGGACGGCACGCCTAATACGGCTCACTCGCTGAATCCGGTTCCGTTCGTGTATATCAGTAAGGATCACACGGACGCGCACGTGGAGGACGGTATCCTCGCAGACGTAGCTCCGTCGCTATGCCATATAATGGGCATCGAGCAACCGAAAGAGATGACGGGAAAATGTTTAATAGAGGATTGAAAATTGAGAATTGACCGGGTACGAGAAAAGTACGGTAACGGAATGTTAACTTTTTGCAAAGGATAACAAAGAAAGCGGCGCATGTGCGTCGCTTCTTTGTTAGGCCTTGCCTAATTGAGCAACAAGTAATTACTCAGCTACCTCAACAGCCTCAACAACCTCTACAGTGTCGTTAGCGCATGAATCTTGGCAGCATTTTTTCTCGCAGCACTTGTTGCCGCAGCTCATTGCAGCAAATGCA
>DJYD01000020.1 GCA_002449955.1 Lachnospiraceae bacterium UBA6987 | reverse complement strand
TCCAACATTCAGGAGATCCTGCCGATCCTTGAAAAGCTGGTCCAGTCCGGTGCCAAGCTCCTCATCATTGCTGAGGATATCGAAGGCGAAGCGCTGACGACCCTGATTCTGAACAAGCTGCGCGGCACCTTCACCGTTGTCGGCGTGAAGGCCCCCGGCTACGGCGATCGCCGCAAGGAAATGCTGCAGGATATCGCTATCCTTACCGGCGGTACCGTGATCAGCTCTGAGCTTGGCTATGAACTGAAGGATGCTGACCTTTCCATGCTTGGCCATGCGAAATCCGTCAAAGTCAACAAGGAAAACACCATCATCGTCGACGGTCTGGGCGACAAGAAAGCCCTGGAAGCCCGCATTGCGCAGATCCGCAGCCAGATCGGCGAGACCAAGTCGGAATACGACAAGGAAAAACTGCAGGAACGTCTGGCGAAGCTCGCCGGCGGCGTAGCCGTCATCCGTGTCGGTGCGGCAACCGAGACCGAGATGAAGGAATACAAGTACCGCATGGAAGATGCCCTGAACGCGACGAGAGCTGCTGTTGAAGAAGGCATCGTGGCCGGCGGCGGCACCGCTTACATTGAGGCGGCAAAGAAGGTTGAAGAACTGGTGAAGACGCTCTCCGGCGACGAGAAGACCGGTGCAGAGATCGTCCTGAAAGCCCTGCAGGCACCGCTGTTCCACATTGCCAGCAACGCCGGCGAAGAAGGTTCTGTCGTGGTGAACAAGGTAAAAGAAGCGAAGAAGGGAATCGGCTATGACGCCCTGAACGACGAGTACGTCGATATGATCAAGTCCGGTATCCTGGATCCGGCCAAGGTCACCCGTTCCGCTCTGGAAAATGCCACCAGCGTTGCCTCCAGCTTCCTGACCACCGAAAGCGTTGTCGCGACGATCAAGGAACCGGCTCCGGCCGCTCCCGCAGCCCCCGACATGGGCGGCATGTATTGATCAAAACACAGCCCTTAATCAATCAAAAGGCCTCCGAACCGATACGGTCCGGAGGCCTTTTTGTTGCAGGTAGAAACCCTGGAATTCGGACAAAACCGCCCGCTTTTGTGCAGTTTAATTATCGCCGTTCAGGATCACGATGCGGCCCTGTCCGTAAGGATCGGCGTATTCCTTGCTGATCTCACCGCCAAGCGTGTCGCGGATGTAATCGATCAGTACCTGGTTGTCGATCTCGACCTTATCCTGAAGCAGCGGCGCATCCTTAAACATGGTATATCCGTCGGCGATTTGGAGCAGCATGTAGTCATGGCCGGCCAGTGTATAGGTCTTTTCCGGATCTATCGGTTCGCCGCCGACAAGAACATTTTTCACCCGGCGCTCGCCCTCAATGCCGATACACATATCGTATTCATCGGCAATGCAGCCGCTTTCAATCGACGCGTCGACTTCAAAGCTGATGCCGGAAACCTGCAGGAAGCTGCCGTTTTCGTGAGGCACAGAGCGCATGCCCCATTCCAGGGCATCAAGGACCTGCTGTCCGGTCACTTCGATGACGCAGAGCATATTGCCGAAGGGGGAGACACTAAGGACATCACCGTAAGTGATATCGCCCTTTTCAATATCCACACGTACGCCGCCGCCGTTGGTGACGCCGATGTCAGCCTGCCCCTGAATCCGGAAGGCGTCGGCACAGAGATCGCCCAGATTGGTTTCCGCACGGCGGACCATACGGATCGGCATGCCGGAAGCATCCACTTCTTTGGGATCGTTGATCGTAAGCGTGTAAGGTGTATGACCGATCACGCCGCCCAGCTGTGCTTTCAGGGCATCCAGGGCTTCATTTACCTTGGTGCCGACAGGGTTTTCAATGCCCAGCAGTTCCGGCGCGCTGATCTTATTGGTCCAGCTCCAGATACCGGTATCCAGTACCTTGCCTTCTTTGGAAATGTGGCTGTAACCGATGGCCTGTAGTTTGGTGCCGCAGGCGGAACGGGTGACGTTCTCACCGTCCATATTCTTCATCACAACCTGCTCGGTATCATGGCTGTGACCGTCGAAAAAGACGTCGATGCCGCGTGTATGCTCAATGATATCGACGTAAGTCCAGGGACGGCAATCATCCTCAAGTCCGCAGTGGGCCATGACGTAAACAAGGTCAGCCCCTTCGGCGCGGGCGCTGTCTACGGCACTCTGAACCGCGGAGTAAACGGCTTCGCCGGTCTTGTCCTGCATAAAGGCATAGACATATTCACCGGTTTCATTCTGGAAATGAGAGGGAGAGGAGCTGCCGATTGTTTTCGGAGTGGTGATGCCCACAAAAGCGATTTTGAGGCCGGCGGCTTCCTTGATCACATAGGGATCGAAAATCCGCTCGCCCTGATATGTGATATTGCAGCTGATATAAGGATAATTCGCTGACTTGCTCAGCTCCAGAAAGCGGTCAGCGCCGTAGTCAAATTCATGGTTCCCGGGAATGGCGACATCGTAGCCGATCTCATTCATGAGATCAATCATGGCCTGTCCCTCGCTGACGGTTCCGATCGGTTCGCCCTGAATGGCATCGCCGTCGTCGACCAGAAGGGTCGTGTATCCCTGAGCTTCCAGCGTATCCCGGATCTGCTTCAGGCCGGCAAGGCCAAAGCCCTTGTTGATGCCGCAGTGGATATCACTGGTGTAAAGGATGTAGACATCCCCGTTTTTTGCCTGGGGCGTGACAGGTTCGGTTTCTTCGGAAGATGCGGTTTCTTCCTGGGTCTCTGCAGAAGTTGATGATGCTTCAGCAGATGTCGTTTCGCTCTGGGTCTCCGGAGCAGCCGCAGTAGTGCTTTCGGAAGTGGCGGCTGTCGTCTGAATGCCGGCATCCTGCGTGGTTTCGCCCTGCGTGCGGCCTCCGCAGGCCGTACAGGCAAACAGCATCGCAAGCACCAGCACGACAGCATAAATTCGTTTCATTCATTTTCCTCCTGAGGGGTTTTCTCTTTAAAGGTCGAAGAACGATACCTTTGCAGAAAGGGCAATAATAGTTTACTCAAAAGAAATAAAAAATCAATTGTCCTGGTATAGAACATGAAAAAAGGTTAATATCAGTAAACATTAGCGCCGCATATGATTGATTATTCGAAAAGCATGAGATAAAGTATAGGATGCCGGCGGCAGGAGATTTAATTTGCGGATATCGGCAAGCGGGACGCTATCCTTCCGGTCTGCTCCGGGGATATGCTCTTTAATGCGTTTGACGAATATCTGGGATTTTTAGGAGAATCTTTTTAGAAGATTTTTCAGGATGACTTTCTCCGGTGAATCCTGATTTTCCTGCGACACTTTGCTGTTTTGATTTGTTTTCAGAGTAAAGAAAGTGATCATTCATTGGGCGAAATGCCCAGGAGGTCTTACCATGAATATCAAAGCGAAATCCGTTCGTGCAGCAGCGGTTTTTCTGGCCGTTTTGATGCTGCTTACCAGTCTTATGGGGTGCGGTGCCGCGCCTGCCCCGGCATCGGAGACCCCTTCGGAGAGCCGGAGTGAATCACAGAGCCAGTCGCCCGTCAGTACGGAACCTGCCGTGGCCGAACAGTGGGCGGAGAAGATGAACCTTCGAAAAATGGAGTCGGTAAGTTATACGATGCTGTCCGACAGCTTTGACGAGCGCTTCCTTGCCTACCTTTCCGAACACGCGGAAGGCAATTATATGGCTTCTCCGCTTTCCTTCCGCTATGCCCTTGGACTTCTGCTTGCCGGTGCAAACGGAGAGACAAAAGCAGAACTTCTGCATGCACTTGGGGTGGAATCCGAAGAGGAATGGATAGAATCCTGTCTGAATTTCAATGGATTTGCCGAGTTTTTCGCCTCTGATCTGGAGCGGGAAAGAAAAGAGTTTCAGGAAGGTCAAAAACAGGGATGGATTCCTGTGGATGCGGCGGAACCGTTCCGCGCTCTCCGCGTGGCAAATTCGGTCTGGAAGGCAGAACGGATCGGCGACGAATTCACGGAAGCCTATAAGGAATCCGTTGAAAAGAACTATGCAGCAGAGTACCGTTCCTTCACAGCGGAAAATGCCGTGAAAAAGATCAATGAGTGGGCAGAAATCAAAACGGAGCACATGATCAAACAGCTGCTGCCGGAAGATTATCCCACGGAGATGATGGCAGTCGTTCTGATGAATGCACTGTACTTCAAAGATTCCTGGTGTTTCAGCTTTCCGGAGTTACTGACAAAAGAGGGCGATTTTCATGCGCAGGACGGCCGGAAGACCCGAAAAGAATTCATGACAGAGGAAAACGATTTTTCCTATTATGCCGATGAAGAAACCGAACTGGTCATCCTGCCGATGCAGGGCAGCGTCAACATGGCCTTCGTGCTTGGGAGCACAGAGAATCTGGAAGCGAAGATCGCGAAGGCTGTCCCTGAAAAGGTTCAGGTGACGATCCCGAAAATGGATCTGGAGACGGACTTTTCTTCCGGAGAACTGGTTGACTTTCTGAAAGAATACGGCGTCAGTCTCGCCTTCGATGAAGATAAAGCGGATTTTTCCGCGATGATCGATCACTTTGTGTATGTCAGCGATATTATTCAGAAAACCAGGATCAAGCTGGATGAGGAAGGTGTCGAAGCAGCAGCGGTGACAGCCATCGTGATGGAGGATAAGGCGCTTCCGCTGCCGAAAGAACCGGTCATCTTTACGGCAGACCGGCCGTTCTCCTTTTACATCTACGCGACCTGCAACGATACGACGGCGATGATGTTTGCCGGAGAAATCGTGGAATAAGACGGACATTACGGCAATAATGCTCCACACGCTTAGCGGGTGGATCATTATTGGTGTTTATGCAAAACGGGCTTGATTATTTTTGAAGAATAAGGCTTAATGTATACAGAATACGTGGTCAGAAGATCATAAGGAGGAACAGACCATGCTTACCGTATATTGCTACAGCAGGTGCACGACCTGTCAGAAGGCATTGAAGTGGCTGGATGAAAAAGGAATCAGTTACAAACTTATCGATATCAAGGCAGATCATCCGGGCGAAGAGACTTTGCGGAAGTATCATGCCGTGAGCGGCCTTCCGCTGAAGCGCTTTTTCAATACCAGCGGCATTCCCTACCGTGAACGGGGACTCGCAAAAAAACTGCCGGAGATGAGCGAAGACGAGCAGTTTGCCCTGCTGGCTTCCGATGGCATGCTGGTCAAGCGGCCTCTCGTGATCGGAGATGATTTCGTCCTGACCGGTTTCCGGGAAAATGAGTGGACGGAAAAACTGCTTTAAGTGAAACCGTACCGACCGACTACCCGGGAAAGCGGAAGAGTGGCGTAAAAACGGCAAGCTTTCAAAGGAAGAGGCCGCAGGATACCTTGAAGTGCTGGACGGATTTGCGAAGGACGTTCAGAAGCGTGCGGAAGAAGGAACGATGACCCGTTCGGAAGACTATACCATGCAGGAATTCTCAGATCCGGTTTATATTGCGGATTATCTGAAAGATCTGCGGCAGCGCTGGGCCGGACTTCTGTGATCCGGCCGGATGACGATGAAGAACAGGAGATCCCCGGAGGACATGTTATGATTTTATTGGTAATTGACATGCAGAAGGGCCTTGTGGATGAGGATCTGTATGATTACGAAAACTTTTTAAGCAGAACGGTGCGGCTCGTCGATGCGGCGAGAAGGAACGGCGCGGAAGTCGTTTTCGTGCAGCACGACGCCGGCCCCGGCAGCGGGATGTCCGCAGGAGACGAGGCCTTTGAGATCATCGATGCGCTGCATCCGGAGCCGGGTGAAAAAGTCTGTGTCAAGACCATCAACAGCTGCTTCGGCAGCAAAGAACTCAAAGCGTACCTCAGGCAGCAGGAGGACAAACGCCTGATGATCATCGGCCTGCAGACGAATTACTGCATCGATGCCACGGTGAAGTCCGCCTTCGAGAGAGGCTTTGACGTGATCATTCCCGAAGGGACTAACTCCACGTTTGATAACGATTACATGAGCGGCGAGACCACCGTCCGCTACTACAACGAGGACGTCTGGGAAGAGATCGCCGACAGCGTTACGATCGATGAAGCGCTGGAGATGCTGCGTGAATGAGGGCTGCCTCGGCCGAAAGGCCGGCAGGCCTGTAAGAACAGCTGCGGAGGTTTAAAATGATACAGAAAAAAAGAACAGCGATCCTTTGTTTTGCTGTTTGTCTGGTGTTCAGCACTGTGTTCACAGGCTGCGGAAAAAAGGAAGGCTCGTCGGACCCTGAGAATATCCGGAAGATCATTGAAGAGATAGTGGTCGATTACGGCGCCTACGGAGCGGATGCCGAACAGAAAACGGCTTCGCTGCTGAAGGAACTGGAGGCCGCCGATCCGGGCCTGGGGACGCGCTGGAACATGATTATGAAGATCTGGACTTCCGCCGACCTCGGGAAGCCGCTGCACTACGACGTTCTGCCGGACGGCCTGCCGGATACCGATGAACTGTGCATCGTTGTTCTCGGCTTCCAGCTGAACCCTGACGGTTCGATGAAGGACGAACTGATCCACCGGCTTGAGACCGCGCTCGCAAGCGCCGAAAAGTACCCGAATGCCTACATCGTCTGCACGGGCGGCGGAACGGCATCGGAAAACGAAACGGCATCCGAAGCCGGCGAGATGGCCAAATGGCTGCTCGCTCACGGCGTGGAAGAAAAGCGTGTGATCGTGGAAGACAACTCAATCACGACAGCGCAGAACGCCCTGTTTACCTATGACATCCTGACTTCACTGTATCCGTCCGTGACGAAGCTAGCCATCGTGTCGAGCGACTATCACATTGCAACGGGAGAACTGCTCTTCAAGGCAGAAGCTATCCTCAGAGCCAGCGCCGCGGGCGGCGAGAAGCTGGAAGTGATCTCGAACGCCGCATGGAAAGCCCCTTCGGGAACGCTTTCCGCGATGTTCCAGGCCGGCGCGCTGATCGAACTGTCAGGAGACGTGAAGACCGCATTTGAGATCTATTACGATAACTACGACATTCACGAACTGCCGCCGCTGAAGTAAACAATGCCCGCGATACTGAAACTGAAAAAACGGAAAACCACGGGGGAGATCATGGAATACAATTGCGGATTTACAAAGGACAGGCAGTGGTTCAGATACCGGGCCGCCGCGATCATTGTCGAAGACGGCTGCGTTTTGTTTGCCGGAAATGAGAGGGAGGACTATCTCTACTCGATCGGCGGCGCAGTCCACATGGGAGAAACGGCGGAAGACGCCGTGAAGCGGGAGGTGCTGGAGGAAACAGGCGTTCCGTACGAGATCGACCGCCTGGCCGTTATCCACGAGAATTTCTTCAACGAAAACAAAGGTGCGCTGCGCGGTCTGGAATGCCATGAGATCGCCCTGTACTTTATGATGAAGCCGCGGGGAACAAGGGAGCTGCACAGTGACAGCTATACGCTGGGCGTCCGGGAGACCATGCACTGGATCCCCATCGAAAAACTTGATCAGGTCAGGGCCTTCCCCACGTTTATGAAGCAGTATCTGCAGACGGCACACCGCGGCATCGAGCACATCGTAACGGACGAGAGAACGCACAGCCGTTAACCAATACAGGAGGCAGGCATGGCGTCATGGATGGTGCATCTGAGGATCGCGGACGAGCTTTTGCCGCATCTGATAAATATTGATAAAATCGCTTTTGTCAGGGAAAGCGTGAAATGGATACGGGAGCAGATCGAAGCCGCCGGACTTTGATCCGTGTGTGGATGACTTTGTTTGCGGAGTTGATATGATTAAGATCAAAGAGTTTCAGAAAGAGGATATTGAACGCGTTATTGAATTCGAGCGGGAGCTGAGAAGGCAGGAGCCGCATACGTACTACTGGGAGCCGGATGAAGCCTACGCACAGCAGCTGAAGAAAAGCTTTGACGACCCGCGATTCAATACCGCGCTGTCATTTCTTGCCGTTAAGGACGAAAAGGTCATCGGCAGGATCGATGCGTCTCTCGTCACCAGCCGGAGCGACGCGTCCTGCTTTGCCGTTTACCTCGACTGGATCTGCGTGCTGAAAAGCGAAAGGCACGGCAAAACCGCGCAGGCGCTGCTGAACTGCCTGAGAGAAGCGTGCAAAAAGCGCGGCGCGGGGATCCTGATCGCCCTGATGGCGGAAAACCCTGAGGCGCAGCGTTTTTACCGCAGCGTTGAAGACGCATCCATCCACGATACCGGCATCTGGATCGAGATCAGGTGAGCAAGCGAAGAACAGCGGGAAAACAGTTTATTTTGCACACCGACCGGAATGGGGGAAGACTGAAAGATGAAAACAGAATGGATAGACGGCTCCGTCATCAGGGTAAAAGCCGACAAAAAAGAGGTGACTCTTTCCGCAAACAAAGAAGGCCTTCTTTCTCTGGCGGGACAGCTTATGGCCCTTGCCGAGGGGATGCCGGGAGATCATATTCACTATGATGAATATAATTCTCTGGAAGAAGGCTCGGCAGAAATGATCATTGAAAAAACCGAATGATCCGGTTTGCGCGGGTTAAAGCAGGCACGGGAAAGCACCTGCTCACCGCAGGCCGGATGCGTAAAAATGAAAGATGGGCCGGCAGAAAGCCCTGACTGCAGCGGAGGTAAGCGTAATGAAAGACCCTGCCATACGAAATAACCGCATACAGTGCCTGTGCGCGTTTGTCGGAGCAGCCATCGTAGCTGTCTGCGTTTTCATCGGCGTGACCATGAACCTGACAACGCTGTATGACGAAAACTTTGACCACATGGGGATCCGCACTTTCTGCATGTTCACGGTCAATTCCAATATTCTCGCAGGACTGTCTATGATGCTCTGCCTTCCGTATACGGTCGACGGACTCCGTACGGGCAATTATCATCTGCCGGACTGGGTGGTGGTCATGATGCACGTCACCGTCTCGGCGGTCGCCTTGACTTTCCTGGTCTCGCTCTGCATTCTGGCGCCGGTCAAGGGCTTTTATCTGATCTTCAGTGGCTCGCGTTTCTTCCTGCACGGCGTCTGCCCGGTGCTGTCCATCGTCACGTTTTGCTGCTTCATCAACAGCCATCTGGTCCGTTTGCGGGAGACGGTGCTGGCGATGGTCCCCGTGCTGCTGTATACGGCGGTCTATATCGTCATGGTGGTCATCATCGGGGAGGAACGCGGCGGCTGGAATGATTTCTACGGCTTCGCGACCCGTGTGCCGCTCTGGGTATCAATGCTGGTGATCCTGCCTTCGGCCTTCGGCATTGCCCTGCTCCTCAGATGGGGGCACAACAGTTGCTGCCTGCGGCGCCGGAAGCTGGATGCGGAGCTTTACCGGAAGACCTACGGCGGAGCAGATCTCCGGAAGGTGATCGCCGAAATGGCCTGTGAGCAGAAGAAAGAACTTAAACTGAAGAATCCCACGATCCCGCTCCAGATGATCGGCTATATGATCGAAAACAGCGGCTCCGATCTCGACATGGATGAAACCGCCCGGATCTATTTTGACGCCTGGATGAAAAGCTGAACGCAAGGTGCCCCGCAACAAGTCTGACAACGGGGAAGGAGGAAGGTATGGAACCCGCAGCTTCTTTGACGGAACAGTGGGCGGAGAAGATGAACCTTCGAAAAATGGAGTCGGTAAGTTATACGATGCTGTCCGACAGCTTTGACGAGCGCTTCCTTGCCTACCTTTCCGAACACGCGGAAGGCAATTACATGGTTTCGCCGCTGTCTTTCCGCTACGCGCTGGGCCTGCTTCTTGCCGGAGCAAACGGAGAGACAAAAGCAGAACTTCTTCAGGCGCTCGGCGTAAGCTCCGAGGAGGAATGGATCGAACACTGTCTGGATTTCAACGGCTTCGTTGCGACGTTTGCCGCGGATCTGGAACGGGAGAGAGAAGAATACCGGTATCAGAAAGAGCAGGGCTGGATCCCCGCCGGGACTCCCGAACCCGAGATCTTCCGCGCGCTCCGCGTCGCCAATTCCGTCTGGAAGGCGGAACAGATCAAAGAGGAATTCAAGGAAGGCTATAAGGAATCCGTTGAGAAGAATTACGCGGCGGAATACCGCTCCTTCACAGCGGAAAACGCCAACGTAAAGGTCACGATTCCGAAGATCGATCTGGAGACTGACTTTTCGAACGGTGAACTTATTGATTTTCTGAAGGAATGCGGCGTCAGCCTTGCCTTCGACGAAAGAAAAGCGGGTTTTTCCGCAATGATCGATCATCCGGTCTTCGTCAGCGACATCATTCAGAAGACAAGGATCAAACAGGACGAGGAAGGTGTTGAGGCGGCTGCCGTGACTTTTATCGGGATGGATGAGAAGGGCCTGGCCGTACCGAATGAACCGAAGGTCTTCAACGCTGACCGGCCGGTCTCCTTCTATATTTACACGACGTGCAACGATACGACGGCGATGATGTTTGCTGGAGAAATCGTGGAATAAGACGGACATTACGGCAAGAAAAAGCACCGGCTGCGTGCCGGTGCTTTTCCTTTGTGTCTTATACTGATTACAGCAGGACAGTTACTGCAGCAAGAGCTGCGAGGGTAAGAATCAGCCAGATCCAGCGAATTACCTTGCCCACGCCGTAGGTGAAGATCTTCTTGGTCTTTCCGCCGACTTCCATGGTATACAGTTCCACGTAGGGGACCGGACTTCTGCGGTACCAGCCTTTGACAACGGCTTGTCTGTCAATGTTCTGCTTGGACTTAAAGACCGCAAAGATCTTGTTCAGGATGAAGAGCGGCTGATTGTAATCCAGGAAAATAATGCCTGTTTCATCCTGGAGCACATAATCTTCGTTGAAAATGCAGCCGGGGTCGCCGCGTCCGATGATCGTACCTTTCAGTTCACAGGGGATGCTGCGGATGCCGGAGACTTTGGGTTCGGCGATCAGGCCTGCAACCGTGGCTTCATGGTAAGCTTTGCTCGGATGCGTGAAGCGGTATTTAAGAAGAGACAGCACCGCGGAAAGAACAAGGAGCCCTGCGGAGACGGGAATCAGTCCCATCGTATTATTCAGATAGAAGAGAGCGGCGGTCCCTGCTGCAAGCAGAAAACCGATAGCTGGAGCAATACTGATGCCGATCTCACGCAGGAAATCGTCAAAGTAGGATTCAGGCTTGACCAGATCGAACTCCACAAAAGGCGCTTTGCCGTACTGCGGTGCCAGCTTGTCGATCGCCTGAAGCCGCTTTGAGATCAGCGGATGCGTGGAATTGAGCTCATACCATTTGGCCCAGGTGTTCCAGAGCTCCCATTTCATCGCATTCTTAATGTGGGCTTTGTCGATTTCGCCGTTCACAAAGCAGCTGACCACTAGAGACTTGGATGCCTTTGTATCAAAGATGCCCATAGCATTTACGGAAGAGGCACTCATGCCGTTTTGGCCCGTCTTCTTGCTTTTAATATCGGCATGTGTGCTGAGGCCGAAGCCGATCTGGATGAGAGCGCGGGAAAGAGATTCCGGATCTCCGGTCGCATCCACGGCAAACGCATCCGCAAAGTATTCTCTTGTTCTCGAGAACCACAACACGATGTATTGCGCAATGATGTAGAGAATATACGCGATCGCGGCTATGGCGACCTGCGCAGCAGCCCCTTTGTTGTCGTCGCTGTCACCGCCGGTAGAACTCTTGGCGCCTTCCAGGAGTCCTCTGGCTATGCCATAAAGCACGGTCGGAACCAGTTCGGCCACCGTCATTAACAGCATGTCGTAATGGACGGCATGACCAAGCTCGTGTGCGACGACAGCCTTCACTTCGTCTTCGGTAAGCAGCTCAAAGATGCCGCGGGTGAGCACGATACGGGCATTGTTTTTCGTGTGCCCGTATGTGAAGGCGTTCGGGGCACCGTCGTCGATAAAGCCTATCTTCGGGTACTTCATGTGCTGATCGCGGCAGACCTCTTCAATGAATTCCTGAAGATAAACCGGGACCTCAGCGCCAAAGCGGGTCTTGTAGAACCAGCGCTGGGTCAGATCCGTCAAGAAAGGAGAGATCAGGAACTGGATCAACAAGATCACTGCGGAAACGATCAGCGAGGTGACGAGCGGAACGCCGGTCAGTTCAAACACGATCAGCAGGATAAGGACAAGCAAACCGTAAAGGAGCGCCATGGTTGCGGCGGAAACGCCGAAAAGGATTTTTTTCATCAGGAGATCCTTTCTGAAATCCGTTACGAATGGGTCGGATAATCGGACTTGCCGGTGACTGCGCGCTTGATGATCTTGCCCATGCGCTTCAAGGCGTAAGGACCGACGAGCTTCATCATTTCTTCCGCGGTATGCATGTCGCTGGCAGCCGGGAGGTCGCGGGTCAGGTGGATGGCGTCAAACTGGCAGCGGGTGGTGCAGAGACCGCAGCCGATGCACTGGTTGATGTCCACGGTGGTGGCGCCGCAGCCAAGGCAGCGCTTCGCTTCGATCTTCACCTGCTCTTCGGTGAGCGGGAGACGAAGGTCGCTAAAGGTCTCGCGGGCGGTGCCGGGCTTAAAGCCGGGACGTTGGCGTTCCGCGTTGTCAAAGCCGTCCGGGCGGGTGATGTCATCACGGTTAAATTCAATGAATTCCCGCAGATCGCGGCCGATGGTCATAGACTGGCCGGGATGTACGAAGCGGTTGATGGAAACCATCGCCTGCTTGCCTTCCGCGATCGCGTCGATGGCAAAGCGTGCGCCGTGATAGATATCGCCGCCGAGGAAGATATCAGGCTCGGCCGTCTGAAGCGTGACGGGGTCCGCGATCACGGAACCGTTCGGACGTCTCTCAACCTTGGCGCCGTCGAGCAGACCGCCCCATTCGGCGGACTGGCCGATCGCCATGAGGACGTTGCCGCAGGAGATCGTGACGGTGTCGTTTTCATCGTATTTGGGAGAGAAGCGGTGGTTTTCATCGAAGACGCTCGTGCAGCGCTTGAAGACGATGCCGCTGACCTTGCCGTTTTCGGTCAGAACTTCCTTCGGGCCCCAGCCGTTCATGATCTCGATGCCTTCGGCCTCGCATTCAGCGACTTCATCCTTCGCGGCGGGCATCTCGTGACGCTGCTCAAGGCAGAGCATGGTGACCTTGCCCTTCGTGCAGCGGAGCGCGGCTCTCGCGACGTCGGCAGCCACATTGCCGCCGCCGACAACGACCACGTCGCCGTCGAAATGACCGGTGCCGGCCTGGTTGACACGTTTCAGGAAGGCAACGCCGCTCTCGACGCCGTCGGCATCTTCGCCGGGCACGCCGGCAAGTCTGCCGCCCTGCAGGCCGATGGCGATGTAGAAGGCCTTGTAGCCCTGCTTTCTGAGCTCGTCAAGGGAAATATCCTTGCCGACTTCGACACCGCAGCGGATCTCGGCGCCCATCTTTTCAATGATCTCGATCTCTTTTTCGAGCACGGTCTTTTCCAGACGGAAGTTCGGGATACCGTTTAAGAGCATGCCGCCCGGACGGGATTCCTTTTCAAATACGGTGACCGGATAGCCTTCGGTGCGCAGATAGTACGCAGCGGAAAGACCTGCGGGACCGGCGCCGATGACGGCGATCTTGTAATCATCCCACTGTTTTCCTTCGCCGTTTTCGGAGGGCACGAGATAATCCTGCGGATTTTCGAGCTCCCACTGAGCCAGGAATTTCTTGATCTCGTCGATGGCCACGGGCTTGTCGATGGTGCCTCTTGTGCAGCGGTCCTCACAGCGGCGGTTGCAGACGGCGCCGCAGACGGCCGGGAAGGGATTGTCCTGACGGATGAGCTTAACGGCGTCGGCATAGCGGCCTTCGGAGGCCATCTTGACGTAGCCCTGGACAGCAATGTGAGCCGGGCAGGCCGTCTTGCACGGGGAGGTGCCGGTGTCGTAGCAGTTCAGCTTATTCGTATCGCGGTAATTACGGTTCCAGCGCTTTTCGCCCCAGACGTGATCGTCGGGAAGGTCATGGTAGGGATAGGTGACACGGCTTCCGTCCGCGCGGCAGAGCTTCTGGCCGAGTCTGGCGGCGCCGGCCGGGCAGACTTCCACGCATTTGCCGCAGGCCACACACTTTTCGGTGTCCACATGGGCGCGGTAGGCGCTGCGGGACATGTTCGGTGTATTGAAAAGCTGGCTCGTGCGCAGGCCGTAGCAGCTGCCGGGAGAGCAGTTGCAGATGCCCACGATGCGGTTCGGGCCGTCAAGGTTCGTGATCTGATGGACGTAGCCCTTGCGTTCCGCACGCTCCAGGATCTCGATAACTTCCTCGCGGGTCACATATTTCGCATCCTTGCCGGTCTCGACCAGGAATTCGGCAATGTCGCCGAGACCGATGCACATATGGCCTTCGATATCACCGACGCCCTCGCCGCGCACCCGCTGGGCTTTGCGACAGGCACAGACCATGGTGCAGAACTTGTCATACTTCTGGAGCCAATGGGAGAGATGTTCCACGCTCACGCTCGTGGAGGCGGCGTCGATCGCCTTTTCCACGGGAATGACGTGCATGCCGATGCCGGCGCCTCCCGGAGGCACGAGCTTCGCCGCGAGCTCAAGCGGCTCCTGCGGCGCAAGGTTGAACATGGTGGCGACTTCGGGATTGGTCTCGCACAGCGTCTTGTGCTCCACCATGTATTCGCCCGAGCCGACGACCCACTTCGGGATCCAGTACTGGATGTGCTGGTCCGCATTGTCGCGGTTCTGCTCCAGAATACCGATCCAGATCAGATGATCAATGATCTTCTGGGCTTCATCAACGCTCATATTGTTGCGTTCGGCCAGTTCCTTCGTGGTCAGACCGAAGCGGCGCTTCCCAAAGCTCAGCATGAACTTCACTTCATCCTTGGTCAGCAGGCGGTCCAGGATCCAGAAATCCATATGGTTTTCCTTCATGCCGCCGGGAAGCTTCCTGGGGATGTTGTCGGTGATCATGAGTGCGAGCTTTTTGACTAATTTTGCCTTCTCCGGGTCGTCACAGTGATGCCCTTCTACAGGATAATCCCGCTCATTGACGTGGATCATCGGATTAACTTCTTTTACCATGTTTTCGTCCTTGTCCTGATCATAGTTCTATCTGTCGGAAAGACGCACGCAAATAAACGCTTCCGGACAGTTACAAGCAATTAAACTATATCTTAAGCAGGCCGCAAATGCAAGGAAATTTTAAACTCCCTGCGTGTATTTGGCAAATGATTCTGAAGGTTGAGAATTAGTATTTACCTTTATGAAACTGACGAGAAGCATTTTTACAGAACTGACGATCCAGATTTTTTAACTCAGTTACCTGGGGAAGCGTTATATAACACGAGTGAAAGGAATTGCTGCGGTGATTTGTAGAATGAAATAGAGCAATTTCGTGAGAAAGTAATAATATGGAAAAACAAAAGGATGATACATTCGGTAAAACGTAGATTACAGGAATGCTCTGAATAGCTTGAAAATCTTGGTTAAACCTTTATAATAATGCTTAACAGACAGGGTATAGACGGCATCATAAAAGTATACCTTTAATAACCACGTACATCGTGACAGGAGAGAACGCATGGAAATAGCAAGTATCATCAAATACGAAGGTGACAATAACACCTTCCTCTGGAAACATCCTGACGAAGATTTTAATTCTGCAACACAGCTGATTGTTCACGAATGGCAGGAAGCCATTTTTATGATGAACGGAGAAGCTCTGGATCTATTTGGTCCGGGGCGCTATACACTGGAAACACAGAACATACCGAAGATTGGTGCCAGGCTGAATGCATTGTCGAAAGATAAAAGAGACAAGGATACCAAAACGCCTTTTCACTGTGAAGTGTATTTCATCAACAAAAATGTCCATATGGCGATCAAATGGGGCACGGATTCCCGAGTTAGGTTTATTGATCCAGAAACGAGTATTCCTCTCGACATTGGCGCTTGCGGTGAAATAAATCTGCAGGCAAATGATTCTCGAAAACTTCTTGTGAAGCTGGTCGGTCCTTCAGGCGTCATGAGGAACCAAAAAACTGTCAATGATGATTCGAAAACAATGTATTTGGAGGTTTTTCGCGCACCACTCATCACTCAGATTAAATCTTACTTGGCATCAGTTATCAAAAGCAAGAATATCAATATTTTAGAAATAGATGAGCATCTAGGTGAGCTGTCCTCAGCTCTTAAGGAACGTATTGATCCTTTTTTTGAAGAGTATGGGCTGACTGTTCCTAATTTTTATGTCACCAACGTGGATCTGCCGGATGACGATCCCAACTTCCGTACGCTCAGACAGCTCCGGTCCCGTTCTTACCTCGGTCGCAAGGTGGAAGAGGTGGAAGCCGATGTCGCGAAGGCTCGTCAGGAGAGACTCGCGGCCGAAGAGCTTGCCAAAGCGGAAACAGCCCGTGCCGAGCAGCAACGCCGTATGGTGGAGGAAGAGACGAAAGCCCGTCTGAAGATTTTGGAAGCGCAGGGCAAAGCAGAAGCTGCTAAAGCAGAAGGCCTGGCGCAGGCTGAAATCACAAAGGCTCAGGGTATGGCAGAAGCCAGCGTCATGCAGGCGAAAGGCTATACCGAGAAGGATGTGCTTGCGGCAGAAGTCCAAAAGGCTTATGCGGAAGGCATCGGCAAGATGGGCAGTGCTTCCGGAGGCAACGGAGCAGCATCCTCGGGTGGATCCGGTGGCATGGCTTCCGATATGGTCAATCTGATGATGCAGATGAAGGTCGCCGGCACTATGATGGACAAAATGGGTGGAATGTTCAGCGGTTTGGACGGAGGCTCGAAATCCCTGGGACAGGCGGAGAGCGTGCCGCCGCAGCAAAGCATTGAGCCTGCACCGGCAAAAGTGGAAGCACCGGCAGTGGATGGGATCGTCTGCCCTTCCTGCGGTGCATTGCTCCCCGCAAGGGCAAAGTTCTGTCTTGAGTGCGGAACAGCTCTCGGGAAAAAATGTCCTTCCTGTGGTGCGGATGTGCCTGCTGGTTCTAAGTTTTGTCTTGAGTGCGGAAGTAAGCTGTAAAGGAGATCAGCTATGAATAAAAAATTCAATCATTATATCCTGATATGGGGCATCATGCTTGCCATATTCGTTATTGCAGCAATCGCGGCTTCTGTTATTCTGGATATCGAATCAAAAGGGTTTTTCTTTGGCTTTATTGGCGTCGCGCTTGCGTACTTTGCCGAGATTGCCTGTGCCAGAAAAGTCTTTGCACAGGATAGTCTTCAGAAGTTTTTCTATAATATCCCAATCCTGCAGATCCTTCATGGAAGCCTCTTTCTGATCACTGTGCTCGGGTCGGCTTGCATGCTTATTCCGCAGGTCCCCGACTGGACAGGGGCGGTTGTCTGCCTGTTTATTGCGGCTGTGACAGCGATAGCCGTAACTAAGGCATCGGCAGCTGCGGAAATCGTAAGCGAGATCGATGAGAAGGTCGCCGCATCAACGGAGAGCATGAAAAAACTGCGCGCGGAAGCAGTGTCGCTGAGCACGATGATAACCGATCCGGAAGCAAAAAATGCAGTAAAAAAAATCGAAGAGTTGCTCCGCTATTCTGATCCGGTCAGTTCTTCTGAAACGGCAGGGCTTGAAGCCCAAATAGCAGTCAGAATTGCGGATTTGAAGGATCTTCTGCAGAAGAAGGCAGAGAGCACAGCTATACAAGATCTGTGTACCAAACTGGAAGGCCTGATCCGGGAGAGAAACCAAATAGCAAAAGAAACCAAGTGATTAAAACAGTTCTGAAATCAAGGGGAAGGAATATCCATGTCCATCCTTAAATGCAAAATGTGCGGGGCACCGCTGAATATTGAAGGGAACGCCACTGTCGCTATCTGCGAGTACTGCGGGACTAAGCAGACTATCCCGAAGCTGGATGACGACCGCCGGGCAAACCTTTACGACAGGGCTAGTCACTTCCGCAGAAACAATGAATTCGACAAGGCTGCCGGGATCTATGAGCAGATCCTTGCCGAAGACAGTACCGACGCGGAAGCCTACTGGTCCCTTGTGCTGTGCCGATATGGGATAGAGTATGTTGAAGACCCGGAGACCCGCAAGCGGATCCCCACGGTCAACCGCACGCAGATGACCTCCGTTTACGCCGATGAGAACTATAAGTCGGCCATCCTTTACGCTGACCCGATGCAGCGTCCGGTCTACGAAGCGGAAGCAAAGACGATCGACGAGATCCAGAAAGGGATCCTGAAGATATCATCTCAGGAAGAACCGTTCGACATTTTCATCTGCTATAAGGAAACTGACGACCGCGGCCGCAGAACGCGCGACAGCGTTCTTGCTAACGAACTGTACTATCAGTTAAAGCAGGAAGGCTACAAGGTCTTCTTTTCCCGAATCACCCTGGAAGACAAGCTCGGCAGCGCGTACGAGCCTTACATTTTCGCTGCATTAAACTCTGCCAAGGTCATGGTCGTTCTTGGCACGAAACCCGAATACTTCAATGCTGTCTGGGTGAAGAACGAGTGGAGCCGTTATCTGGCGCTGATCAAGGCGGGAAAGAAGAAAACGCTCATCCCTGCATACAGGGACATGGACCCTTACGACCTCCCTGAGGAGTTTGCCTACCTGCAGGCGCTTGACATGAGCAAGCTCGGCTTCATGCAGGATCTGATCCGGGGCATCAGGAAGATTATCAGTGCAGACAAAGCTGCAGGCATGAAAGCCGCTTCAGCAACCGTACCCGAAACCAGACAGCCAATCGAACCATTAGTGGACCGCATGTTCCTTTTCCTTGAAGTGGAGGACTGGAGCAGGGCGGAAGAATATACGGAACGCATTCTCGATCAGGATCCCAGGAACGCCATGGCATATGTGGGTAAACTCATGGCGGAATTTCATGTACCCCAAAAAGAAAAACTGGCGGACCTTAAAGTCCCTTTCTCAGACAACAGAAACTACGGCTTTGCTATGCGCTTTGCGGATGCAAACCTTCGTGCGGAACTGCAGGGATATTTGAATGCGATCAATGAACGAGAACGAAAGCAGCAGTTATTAGCTTCCTATGATATAGCGATCGGTAAGAGAGACAGAGCCCGGACAGAACAGGAATATCTCTATGCGGCTGCCAGCTTTGACAAGTTAGGAGACTATAGCAATTCTAATGAGCAGGCTATCTGGTGCAGAGAGCAGGCAAAGATCTGCCGGACAGCACAGCAAAGCAGGCAACAACAGGAAGCGCAACGGCGGGTAAAAGCACTTCAGGTGCAGGCAGAAGAAAACAATGGAAGCCTCCTCGGAATCGTCGAAGAGGCGAAGGCGGCATTTCAGGTGCAGATGGAAGAGAACCGGCGTTTAAATGAAAACAAGATAGAAGGGCAAGAAGCCGAAACAGAGAAGGATTATGAGCGTGCAAAGAAGATCGCGACGTCAAATGCCATTCCGGACTTGGCAGACGCGGCAGAGATTTTCAGAAGACTTGGCAGTTATAAGGATTCAGAAGAGCTTCTTGCAGCATGTGAAGAGGGCATCCGTGCGCGGAAAAAGAAAAGAAAAAGAGTCTTTTGGGGGCTTGTCCTGCTTATCGCGGGAATTATTGCCGGACTTAAATTTGGGCTCCCGGTCATCAATCTGCCATCCGAGGATGCAACTTCTACCGTGACAACGGAAGAAATTGAAGGCAAAGGGGGCAAAGCAACTGACAGTGCTTCCCTCGAACTCCCGGATGTCGATGCTGTTTCCGTGGGCGATATTATTACTTTCGGACGCTACGAGCAGGACAATAATACGAATAACGGAACAGAAGAGATCGAGTGGCAGGTGTTGAACAAAGACGGAACAAAGCTGCTACTAATCAGTAAATACGCACTAGATTGCAAGCAGTATAACAGTTCATACGATTCTGTGACCTGGGAGACTTGCTCGTTGAGGACGTGGCTGAACGGATCATTCCTGAACAATGCTTTCAACACAGAAGAGCAGAAGTATGTTCTGACAACAACTGTCACGGCAGACAGGAATCCGAACTATAATACTGATCCGGGAAAAGACACGAAGGACAAGGTTTTCCTTCTGAGCATCACGGAAGCGAAACAGTACTTATTGAATTCTCAGAGAGTCTGTAAGCCGACATGGTATGCGGCTTCACAAGGGGTAAATAAGAATTCAGATGGCGCGTGCTGGTGGTGGCTGCGGTCGCCCGGCATCAATAGTAATAACGCGGCTTACGTCCTTTACGGCGGCTCCGTCAGCGGCAATGGCGGCAGCGTGAGCTTCGGTAGGAGCGCTGTTCGCCCCGCTTTGTGGATCGATCTCGTTGCTAATAGTAATAATTCAAACTAACGATTAAGAGATGAAGAGACATGTCCGTATTGAAATGCAAAATGTGCGGTGCGCCGCTGAATATCGAAGGAAATGCCACAGTCGCCATCTGCGAGTACTGCGGGACTAAGCAGACTATCCCGAAGCTAGATGACGACCGCCGGGCAAACCTTTACGACAGGGCCAGTCACTTCCGCCGGAATAATGAATTCGACAAGGCTGCCGGGATCTATGAGCAGATCCTTGCCGAAGACAGTACCGACGCGGAAGCCTACTGGTCTCTTGTGCTGTGCCGCTACGGCATTGAGTATGTTGAAGATCCAGAGACCCGGAAGCGGATCCCCACGGTTAACCGTACGCAGATGACCTCCGTTTACGCTGATGAGAATTACAAGTCAGCTATTCGCTATGCCGACCCGATGCAGCGTCCGGTCTACGAGGAAGAAGCGAGAACCATAGACGAGATCCAAAAAGGGATCCTGAAGATATCGTCACAGGAAGAACCGTTTGACATTTTCATCTGCTACAAGGAAACGGATGACCGTGGCCGCAGGACACGTGACAGCGTGCTGGCAAACGAGCTCTACTACCAGTTAAAGCAGGAAGGCTACAAGGTTTTTTTCTCCCGAATCACCCTGGAAGACAAGCTCGGCAGTGCTTACGAGCCTTATATTTTTGCCGCTCTGAATTCCGCGAAGGTTATGGTGGTGCTCGGCACAAAACCGGAATACTTCAATGCAGTTTGGGTGAAGAATGAATGGAGTCGGTACCTGGCACTGATCAAGGCAGGAAAGAAGAAAACGCTCATCCCGGCCTACAGGGATATGGATCCGTATGATCTGCCGGAAGAGTTCGCTTACCTGCAGGCCCTCGACATGAGCAAGCTCGGTTTCATGCAGGACCTGATTCGGGGCATACGGAAGATAATTGGTGCGGATTACATAGGCAATCAGAATCTGCAAACAAATGCAATGGAAGCGCCAACTGCTTTTCTTCAGATTGCTCCATTAGTGGAAAGAATGTTTCTCTTTTTGGAGGACGCTGATTGGGAAAAAGCGGAAGAATATACAGAGAGAATACTGGATCAAGACCCCAAAAATGCCATGGCTTACGTGGGCAAGCTCATGGCTGAACTTCATGTGCCGAAAAAGGAACAACTGGCCGAACTGAAGTATTCGTTTGCCTCGAACAAGAATTACCAGCGCGCTGTGCGCTTTGCCGATAAGGAATTAAAGGCCGAGCTTCAGGGGGATCTTCAGGCGATAAGCGAGCGCAGGACGAATGAACAGCAGCTTGCAGCCTATAAAATCGCAATAGATAAAAGGAACGCCGCGAGAACCGAACAGGATTATCTGGAAGCGGCAGGCAGCTTTGACCGGCTAGGAGAATATGGAAACGCCAGGGAACAGGCGGCCTGGTGCCGCTCCCAGGCACGAATAAATCGGGCTGCCCTTGAGAAAAAGGTCGCACAGGAAGAACTGAGAAGGGCAGCGGCACTTCAGGCACAGGCAGAAGAAAACAAGCGTTTATACGAAAAAAAGATAGAAGAAAAAGAGGCTGAAACAGAACTAGATTACGAGAAGGCAAAAAAGCTCGCAGCGTCAAATGTCATTCAAGATCTGGCCGACGCGGCGGAGATTTTCAGAAGACTTGGCAGTTATAAGGATTCAGAAGAGCTTCTTGCAGCATGTGAAGAGGGCATCCGCGCACGGAAAAAGAAAAGAAAAAGAAAAAGAGTCTTTTGGGGGCTTGTCTTGCTTATCGCGGGAATTATTGCCGGTCTTCAATTTGGGCAGCTGGTCATTACCCGCATTTCGGCATACAAGTCGGCAGTTAACTTAAAGAGTGAGGGAAAGATTAGAGAGGCGATAGAAGCCTTTTCTTCCGTGCGCGGCTATAAGGACAGCGAATCTCAAATCTATTTGATGGAGGCTGAATTGCTGAAACAGGCAAAGATTGGAGATACAGTACTGTTCGGCTCCTATGAACAGGATAATAAGGACAAAAACGGACAGGAAGCAATCGAGTGGCAGGTGCTGGACAAGGACGGGACGAAGCTGCTGCTGGTCAGTAAGTATGCACTGGACAATAAATATTACAACGCAGGGAGCTCTGTAACCTGGGAGACTTGCTCACTAAGAACGTGGCTGAATGGGACTTTCCTGAACAATGCTTTCTGTACAGAAGAGCAGCAGTATATCCTGACATCGACAGTCGCGGCAGACAAGAATCCGAACTATGGTGTTGATCCAGGAAATGATACGAGAGACAAGGTTTTCCTTCTGAGCATCACAGAAGCGGAGCAGTACTTTAAATCGGATTCCCAGAGAGTCTGCAGCCCGACAGCGTATGCGCTCTCGCAAGGCGTATATCAAAATTCAAACGGCGCGTGCTGGTGGTGTTTGCGGTCGCCTGGCCACTATGGGGATTATGCGGCGTGCGTCAATACCGTCGGCTCCGTCTACTACCCAGGCTATAGTGCGAGCTACGTCAAGCGCGCTGTTCGGCCCGCTTTGTGGGTGGATCCAATCGGGAATCAGGAATCATCGAATCTGCCATCCGGGGATCCAAAATCTTCCGTGACAACGGAAGAAACTGATAGCAAACAGAGCGAAGCAACCGGCGGCGATTCCCTTGAACTCCCGGATGTCGATGCTGTTTCCGTGGGCGATATTATTTCTTTCGGACACTACGAGCAGGACAATAATACAAATAATGGGACAGAACAGATCGAGTGGCAGGTACTGGACAAAGACGGAACAAAGCTGCTGCTGGTCAGCAAATACGCGCTGGACTGCCAGCAATACCACAGTTCATACAATTCTGTGACTTGGGAGACATGCTCGCTGAGGACCTGGCTGAACGGAACGTTTTTGAAGACTGCTTTCATTAAAGAAGAGCAGAAATATATTCTGAGAACAAGCGTTACGGCAGATAGGAATCCTAGTCATGGTTCTTATCCGGGAAATGATACGAAGGATAAGGTGTTTCTCCTCAGCATTAACGAGGTCAATAAGTATTTTGGCTCAAACGACGGACGGAAATGTCAAGGAACGAGATACTGTTATGCACAAGGGGCATCCAAGGCTGATAAAGGAAACTGTTGTTGGTGGTTGAGGTCACCTGGCTACGGTAGCGGCAGTGCGGCGATCGTCAATGACGTCGGCTCTGTCTCTGAGAATGGCTACTTTGTGAGCCACGCCTTAAGCGCTGTTCGGCCTGCTTTGTGGATAGATCTGGCCAGAGATCAAGAACCAACAGATTCATCGGAAACTGAATCTTTAGCAACTGAAAAGGTTATTGATGAGACAAGAAGAACAGCATCTTCTGTAGAGAAATCAATGGAAAGTATTACATTGATTTTATTGGAACAAGGAGATGATAATTCTTGGCACACCATGAATAGAGCAAACGGCACGGTGAGTATCTCAATTCCCCAAAATGGGACGCCAATCGCTCTTGTGGATATTCTGGAAAACCTTTGCGGTGACGAAGAAATTATCTTCATAGAAGCTGAATGTGAAGACAGATATACAGAGGTGTATAAAAATTCAGACTTTTCTAGGGTCAATTTATTCGTTCAAGATGGTATTATTCACGCATCTTCTATCGAGTATCCGTCATACACTCTTATGGGAGTTGTAAAATTACGGATTGAGCGTTGATAGTATCTAAGTATTTGGTTTTTTGCTGCAACACATTTTTATTATCGCATTTATATGATCTTGGAGTTTACGATGTCCGTCCTTAAATGCAAAATGTGCGGTGCGCCGCTGAATATCGAAGGGAATGCCACAGTTGCCATCTGCGAGTACTGCGGGACTAAGCAGACCATCCCAAAGCTGGATGACGACCGCCGGGCAAACCTTTACGACAGGGCCAGTCACTTCCGCAGAAACAATGAATTCGACAAGGCTGCCGGGATCTATGAACAGATCCTTGCCGAAGACAGTACCGACGCGGAAGCCTACTGGTCCCTTGTGCTGTGCCGCTACGGCATAGAGTATGTTGAAGATCCGGACACCAGGAAGCGCATCCCCACGGTCAATCGCACACAGATGACCTCTGTCTACGCCGATGAGAACTACAAGTCTGCGATCCGCTATGCCGATCCGATGCAGAAACCGGTCTATGAAGCGGAAGCGAGGACGATCGACGAGATCCAGAAAGGAATCCTTAAGATCTCTTCGCAGGAAGAGCCGTTTGACATCTTCATCTGTTACAAGGAAACGGATGACCGCGGCCGCAGGACGCGGGATAGTGTGCTGGCGAATGAACTATACTATCAGCTGAAGCAGGAAGGATATAAAGTCTTTTTCTCACGTATTACACTGGAGGATAAGCTGGGAAGCGCGTATGAGCCGTACATCTTTGCTGCTCTGAATTCCGCGAAGGTTATGGTGGTGCTCGGCACCAAGCCGGAATACTTCAACGCTGTCTGGGTGAAGAATGAATGGAGCCGGTATCTCGCGCTAATCAAGGCCGGAAAGAAAAAGACCCTGATCCCTGCGTACCGGGATATGGATCCATATGAGCTGCCGGAAGAGTTCGCTTACCTGCAGGCTCTTGATATGAGCAAGCTCGGTTTCATGCAAGACCTGATCAGAGGCATCAGGAAGATCATTAATACTGACCGTGTCAGGGAAAGCGCTAAACAGACCGTAGCTCTGACTACGCAGCAGACATATTCTGTGTCTACAGCACCTCTGGTGCGCCGCATGCTGCTGTTTCTTGAAGACGGAGAGTGGGAAAGTGCAGAGGAATATACCGAACGCATCCTGGATCAGGAGCCGGAAAATGCCATGGCCTATGTGGGCAAACTTATGGCTGAGCTTCATGTGCCGAAAAAGGAACTGCTGGCCGAACTGAAGGTATCATTTGCCTCGAACAAGAATTACCAGCGCGCTATGCGCTTTGCCGATAAGGAACTGAAGGCCGAGCTTCAGGGGTATCTTCAGGCGATAAGCGAGCGCAGGAAGAATGAACAGCAGCTCGCAGCCTATAAAATCGCAATAGATAAAAGGGACGCCGCGAGAACCGAACAGGAATATCTGGAAGCGGCAGGAAGTTTTGACCGGCTGGGAGAATATGGAAACGCCAGGGAACAGGCGGCCTGGTGCCGCTCCCAGGCACGAATAAGTCGGGCTGCCCTTGAGAAAAAGGTCGCACAGGAAGAACTGAGAAGGGCAGCGGCACTTCAGGCACAGGCAGAAGAAAACAAGCGTTTATACGAAAAAAAGATAGAAGAAAAAGAGGCTGAAACAGAACTAGATTATGAGAAGGCAAGAAAGCTCGCAGCGTCAAATGACATTCAAGATCTGGCAGACGCGGCGGAGATTTTCAGAAGACTTGGCAGTTATAAGGATTCAGAAGAGCTTCTTGCAGCATGTGAAGAGGGCATCCGCGCACGGAAAAAGAAAATAAAAAGAGTCTTTTGGGGGCTTGTCTTGCTTATCGCGGGAATTATTGCCGGACTTAAATTTGGGCAGCCGGTCATTACCCGCATTTCTGCATACAAGTCAGCAGTTAACTTAAAGAGTGAGGGAAAGATTAGAGATGCGATAGAAGCCTTTTCTTCCGTGCGCGGCTATAAGGACAGCGAATCTCAAATCTTTTTGCTTGAGACTGAATTGCTGAAACAGGCAAAGGCCGGAGATACCGTTCTTTTTGGCTCCTATGAACAGGATAATAAGGACAAAAACGGACAGGAAGCAATCGAGTGGCAGGTGCTGGACAAGGACGGGACGAAGCTGCTGCTGGTCAGCAAATACACGCTGGATTGCCTGAAGTATAACAGTTCATATGGCTCCGTGACCTGGGAGACCTGCTCGCTGAGGTCGTGGCTCAACGGTACATTCCGGAACAGAGCCTTCAGTACGGAAGAGCAGAAGTATGTTCTGACAGCGACAGTCACGGCGGACAAAAATCCGAACTATAATGCTGATCCTGGAAATGATACAAGAGACAGGGTTTTCCTTCTGAGCATCACAGAAGCGGAGCAGTACTTTAAATCGGATTCCCAGAGAGTCTGCAGCCCGACAGCGTATGCGGCCTCAAACGGGGTATATCAGAATTCAAACGGCGCGTGCTGGTGGTGGCTGCGGTCGCCCGGCTACTATGGTAGAGGTAGCGCGGCGAACGTCGGTTACGACGGCTCCGTCTACAGCTATGGCGGTGTGGACGGCGGCAGATACGCTGTTCGCCCTGCTATATGGGTGGATCCAATCGGGAATCAAGGCAAAGGAACTGACAGCGCTTCCCTCGAACGCCCGGATATTGATGCTGATGCTGTTTCCGTGGGCGATATTATTTCTTTCGGACACTACGAGCAGGACAATAATACGAATAACGGAACAGAAGAGATCGAGTGGCAGGTGTTGGACAAAGACGGAACAAAGCTACTGCTGATCAGTAAATACGCACTGGATTGCAAGCAGTATAACAGTTCATACAATTCTGTGACCTGGGAGACTTGCTCGTTGAGGATGTGGCTGAACGGATCATTCCTGAACGATGCTCTCAGTACAGAAGAGCAGCAGTATGTCCTGACAACGAATGTCACGGCAGACAGAAATCCGAACTATGGTACTGATCCGGGAAAAGCTACGAAGGACAAGGTTTTCCTTCTGAGCATCACAGAAGCGGAGCAGTACTTTAAATCGGATTCCCAGAGAGTCTGCAGGTCGACAGCATATGCGGCCTCACAAGGGGCATATCAGGGCTCAAACGGCGCGTGCTGGTGGTGGCTGCGGTCGCCCGGCATCAATAGTAGTAACGCGGTGTACGTCAATAACGGCGGCTCCGTCGGCTTCAGTGGCAACTATGTGCTCAGCGGCACCTTCGCTGTTCGGCCCGCTTTGTGGATAGATCTGGCCAGAGATCAAGAACCAACAGATTCATCGGAAACTGAATCATTAGCAACTGAAATTGTTATCGATAATAACAAGTAGTACAGCATCTTATAAGGATAAGTAAAGAAAAGGTCTGGGACACCTGCGCCGAAGTATTAACAGCTAATTATATCACTGTAACAGTTCCTGATTAATACTATTTGGAATTCTATCGTTGATTTCTTATTTGAAAAAATTTAAGCACCGCATACATCATAAGAATTGACTTTTTTGTTGGAAAAGTCACAAAAATCTGGGAGGAAATGGATGAAGATTGAAATGGCGGAATCTCTGATTTATTCATGGTTAAGACATGAAAAAAAGTGCCAGTTAGTACAAAACAACTGGAAAGCATCTCCAAACTGGAAACTTGTATCCGATAAGAAGCTACAAAAGCTATTGGATGATTCGCGAAAAGAACGTTTCTTTGAAAATCAATCCATTTCTCTACAGCAGATTATTAAGCAGGCAGAAAGTGATGCGATTGGCATTAGCATTCAAGATAATAATAACATTGTTTATGCGGTTGATGTGGCTTTTCACGAAAACGGATTAAACTATGGATCAAAGAAAAAGACAATTAAAAAAATTTGCGAAAAGTGTCTTAGAACCGCCATGTGTTTATACGGCTTTGTTAATATCAAACGAGCAGAAATTATTTTTGCATCACCGAAAGTTGGAAGGACAATAGAAGGTGATTTACAACAGTCGGTAAATAAAATAAATCAGATTATTAAGAATAACAACTTAGATTATTGTGTTCAGCTAATTGCCAATGATGCTTTTAAACAGAAAATCTTGGATCCTGTTTTGAAACTAAATAAGTCAGTAGCAGACACATCAGAATTATTTTTGCGAAGCTATCAGTTGACGCAGATGTTTGATACTCTTTAAAAAAGTAGAATGAGTAGGAAGTTCTTTGCCTGTTTTTGACTGATAAGCTATTCATAAATAGGTATTGCAACCTCCAGTTTTTATTGCTATAATCTGATCAGGATGACTAACATGGTCAAGAAGACCAGAATTTGCAAAAGGAGGGACGGAAAATGCAAGTGAACATCTTGGACGCAAAAACGAACCTTTCTAATCTTATCAGGAAGATCGAGACTGGCAAGGAGAAGCAGATCATCATTGCAAGATATGGGAAACCCGTGGTGAAAATGGTGTTATATCATGATGCTCAGGCATCCAAAAGGATAGGATCCGCTAAGGGAAAGTTAAAATCCCCGGAAAATCTTGATCGATATAATGACGAAATCACGGATATGTTCGGAGGCACCCTGTGAATATATTGCTGGATACACACATTCTGATTTGGGCGCTGAATGATGACCCGCGGCTTTCGGAAAAAGCCAGAACGATGATTCTGGATGAAGATAACACCATTTATTATAGTGTGGTTTCCTTGTGGGAAGTGGCAGTAAAGCACGCAAATCATCCGGAAAATGTTGAATTTACGGGGGCTGCACTTGGGGCCTTTTGCCGTGAAGCAGGATATTTACTCATCGAAATGAAGGATAAGCATGTATATGCACTGGAAACGTTGAACAGAAAAGAAGACGCTCCGCCGCATCACGACCCATTCGACAGGATGCTGATTGCACAGGCAAAGGCAGAGAAGATGTCCCTGCTGACCCATGATACACAGCTTTCATTTTACGGAGAAAAATGTGTTGTTTTGGTATAATCAACGAATGTTTTTACGGAAGTATGCTATAATGCTGAGCAAGCCTAAAAATTATGGAGGCAGTTATGGATCCTGTACATGTCGTTGAAGTGAAGGAAGCTGTGCTGGCAGACAATGATGCGGCAGCACAGCTTAACAGAGACAAAATGAAAGAGCAGGGCACAGTCCTCGTCAATCTCATGGGCTCTCCCGGCGCCGGCAAGACGTCAACGCTGCTGCAGCTGATCCGCCGCCTGAAGGATGCATTCCGCATCGCGGTCATGGAGGCGGACGTCGATTCGGACGTAGATGCCAAAACCATTGCTGAGACCGGCGTGCGCGTGATCCAGCTCCATACGGCGGGGCTTTGCCATATGGATGCGGACATGACAAGAAGGGGCCTTGAAGCCATGGGGACGGAAGACCTGGACCTGATCTTCCTGGAAAATATCGGTAATCTTGTCTGCCCCGCTGAATTTGAGATCGGTGCAGACCTGCGTCTGATGATCCTCTCTGTACCGGAGGGTGATGACAAGCCGCTCAAATATCCGCTCATGTTCACGGTCAGTGACGTGATGATTGTTAATAAAATCGACACGGCGCCGATCTTTGATTTTGACCTTGAGGCAGCAGCTATGAGGGCCCGTAAACTGAATCCGGATATCCGCATCTTCCCGGTGAGTGCGGTGAGCGGAGAAGGCTTTGATGCGCTTGCCGCCTATCTTGCGGATGTTGTGCGGGAAAGGAGAGCAGCTTATGAAAATCATTAAAGTGGGAGCATCGGTCACGCAGTCAAATGACCGGGATGCCGAGCTTCAGCGCCTGCAGTTAAAGGCGAAAGGCCAGCTGATGATCAATTTGATGAGCTCTCCCGGCTCCGGCAAAACAACGCTGCTTTCCCGGCTGATCCGGGATATGAAGGATGTGAAAATCGCTGTCATGGAGGCAGATATCGAATCTGCCGTGGACGCGGAACGAATCGAAGCCCTCGGGGCGAAGGCGATCCAGGTGCATACGGACGGAATGTGCCATATGGATGCCGGGATGACGGCTCGCTCGCTGCAGGCGATGGATGATGACGAATCCGAACTGATCTTTCTGGAAAACGTGGGGAACCTCATCTGTCCGGCTGAATATGACACCGGTGCAGGTCTCAATATGATGATCCTTTCAGTTCCGGAAGGCGACGATAAGCCGCTCAAATACCCGCTGATGTTTGAAAAGAGCGATGCGCTCGTGATCTCCAAAACCGATGCGCTGCCGTATTTTTCTTTCGATGTTTCCCGCTGCTGTGAACGCGCGCGGAAGCTGAATCCGCAGATCCGCATCTTCCCGGTTTCAGCTAAGACGGGAGAGGGTATGGGCGAGCTTGAAGCCTGGTTAAGAGAAAAACTGGCCGGATGGAAGGCCGGCGGAAAGGAAGTCTGATATGCACGAGATGGGCATCGTTCTTCATCTGGCTAAGACGCTCGATGAGACCGCGGAAGAAAACAAATTGTCAAAAATCGGCCGGGTGACGCTGCAGGTTGGCGAAGTCTCGGGGATCATGACGGACCTTTTCACAGACGCCTGGGATTATTTCAAAAAAAAGCACCCGATGCTGGAAGAGTGCACGCTGGAGCTTGAAACGATCCCGGCGGTCACCTGGTGCGATAACTGCAAGAAGACCTACGAGACGGTGAAGTACGGCAAGACCTGCCCGCACTGCGGCTCAGGTGAGACCTGGCTGCTGCAGGGCAATGAGTGCATCATCAAGGAGATCGAAGCGGAGTAAAAGACTGCCACGCTCCTGCGGAGCTCGCAGTGACAGGATATTATGGAAACCTCAGCCAATAAAAAATCAGTGTTTCTCGAAGGTGTCAGAGACGGCATCCCCATTGCTTTGGGATATTTTGCCGTCTCTTTTTCGCTGGGGATCGCAGCAAGAAATGCCGGCGTAACGGTGCTCCAGGGCATGATCGCAAGCTTTCTCTGCATGGCCTCCGCCGGCCAGTATGCCCTTTTTTCCCTGATCGGCGCGGCTGCCTCCCTCTGGGAAGTCGCCCTTGTCACCCTGATCACGAATGCCCGCTATTTCCTCATGAGCTGCGCCCTCAGTCAGAAGATCGATCCGGAGATGAAGAATTATCACCGGTTCATTCTCGGCGCTGTGGTGACAGATGAGATCTTCGGGATCACGGTGAACCGTCCGGGGTATCTTGATCCCCGCTACAACTACGGTGCGATGGCGGTCACGATGCCGGGCTGGGCGATCGGCACAGGCCTCGGCATCATGATGGGGACCCTTCTTCCGGCAAGACTTGTCAGCGCGCTCAGTGTGGCGCTTTTCGGGATGTTTATTGCCGTCTTCATTCCGCCGGCCAAGAAGGACAAGATGGTCCTCGGCTGCGTGGCCGTAAGTTTTGCGGCGGCGCTGCTGTTTGACCTTGTGCCGTTTTTGCGCGAGATCTCCGCGGGGACGCGGACGATTCTGCTGACCGTGATCATTGCGGCGGGGGCAGCGGCTTTGTTTCCGAGAGAGGAGGAGCGCGATGAATAATTACCTGTATATTCTGACGACATTTCTGGTGATCTATGCCGTGCGGGTGCTTCCGCTGACCCTGATCCGGAAACCGATCAAGAACCGCTTCATCCGTTCCTTTCTGTATTACGTCCCGTACGTCACACTCGCCGTCATGACCTTTCCGGCGATCATCCGGGCAACACAGGAGCCCCTCGCCGGCGGCGCCGCACTGATCGCGGGGATCGCAGCGGCCTGGAGGGGCTGCAAGCTGTTGACGGTTGCGGTCATCTGCTGCGTGGTCGTTTTTATTTTAGAGATGTTCCTTTAAAAAATCCCCTTTGCCGGACAGCACCGGCAAGGGGATTTTTCACTGTATCAGTCGTTTTGAACATAGTCCAGCCGCAGCCGGAAAAGTGCGGTGCCGCTTTCCTCCTCACCGGAAAGAAAGGCGGAATCCCCATTTTCGTCAAAGCCATAGCGCAGCTTGATGCACTGGGCCTCCCGGATCTCATGCAGATACTCCACGAACAGGGCTTTCAGCTGCCGCCCGCTTTTTTCGAAAGGCAGCAGGTCATCTGCCAGGTCGTAATAGCGGGTATTATTCATGTGACCGTTCAGATCCACGTAGCTGAACGGAACGGTAAACGAGCTTTCCTCCGTAAGCGGCAGGGGTTTTGGTGTGGAGGGAAGTGCGATTTCACGGCCGGTTACGCAGCCATCAATTGCAACGCCGTACGTTTCCGGAAATACAAAGCGGCGGGTCTTTTCATCAAGGAGCATCCAAAGGGCGCTGGCCCGCACAAACACCTCTGATCCGTTTTCCGAAGTCAGCTCATAATAACGCGGAAAGAACACATGCATGGTTTTTCCCGGCCAGCTGCGCACGATCACTTTTTCGTCATAGACCGGCATGCGCAGGATCTCGGTCCGCTGCAAGCTGACGATCCATAGCAGGCCTTTGTCCAGTGTTTTTTCACGGCCCATGCCGAGCTCTTCCGTGTGCGCGATGGCCGCTTCCTGCAACATACGCATCATCACGCTCGTGCGGAGCCTTTGAAAACGGTTCACGTCCGAGCTTTTTAAGTGATATTCTTTTTCGTAAATGCCGCTCATGCCTTCGGCAGCCTCTTTTCAATGGCATCCGCCACGTCGCCCAGCGTGGAAAGCTTCTGCCACTGGCGTTCGGGGATGCGGATATCAAACAGCGCTTCCAGTTTGCAGATAACCAGAACAAAGCCCATGGAGTCAATGGCTGTTTCCGTATTGATCACAGAATCTTCCTGAAGGCTCTTAACGTCCATATCGGGGAAGCAGTCGGAGATAACGGATTTGATTTTTTCAATGAGTTCGGTGCGGTCCATGTGTAAGGTTCCTTTCAAAGTTAATAGTGAAATGTCAGCGGTAAGGCTTATTGATTCGATAATTCAGCGATCAGCTGCGGCAGCTCATAGCGTTTGATCTTGCCGGTCGCGGTCCGCGGAAGAGGGGCGTCGGTAAAGAAAACGTCAGTGATTTGCTGTCCGCGCGGCATCGATTTCATGAACGGGGCAAGCAGTTTAAGGACTGCAGTCCTGCGCTTTGCCGGATCTTCACTGTCTCCCAGGACAGTCTGACAAAGGAGAACGGGACGGCCGCCCTGCAGAATGACGGCGAGCTCGCTGCGGCGCAACGCCTGCATCAGCTGAAGCTCATATTCGGGGAGGAAGATCTTGGTGCCGTCCGAAAGGACAAGAATATCCTTTTTGCGTCCTGTGATATGCAGAAGGCCGTTTTTATCGAAGCGCCCGAGGTCTCCCGAGCGCAGCATGCCGAAGCGCAGAACCGCTCCTGTAGCTTCAGGCATTTTATAATAGCCCTTCATGACGCAGGTCGGGGCGCTGATGAGGATCTCCCCGTCATCAGCAATCGTAACGGTATCGTCAGGACACACGGTCATGGCGTACGGATCATCCCCAAGGCTGAGAGCGACCCCGGAGCTGGTCTCCGTGAGGCCGTAGCCGAAGGAAATGCGGGCGCCTGTCGATCTTGCAGCGTCCAGAATCTGCGAAGGGCAGTCGCCGGCGCCGATAAGGATCAGTTTTAATTCCGGGTTCAGCGCATGATTTTTCAGCAGAAAACCAAGCAGGAGGGGAACCACGGAAACAGCGGTCGGTTTGTAGTAGGCACAGTCCTCTGCATAATGCCTGGGACCCCTGCCAAGCGCCACACAGGCACCGGAATAAAGCCCCCACAAAAGTCCGCAGACAAAACCAAAGACGTGGCCGAGCGGCAGCAGACAGAGCAGGGTGTCATCCTCGGCAAGCGGCAGAAGCGTTCCGCCGTTGTAGGCACTCTGGCAGAGAGAATACTGTGAAAGCTCTACCGCTTTTGCGCGGCTTGTGGTGCCGGAGGTAAAGAACAGAACGCTGTCCGTGCCGGAAGGAAGGCCGCGGCTGAGGCGAGGCGCAAGGTCTTCACATAGCTCCTCATCTCCGCACAGTATATCCACATCAGTATAAGCAAGCAGCGATGGATAGAGTTCATCGGGCAGGGAAGAATCCAGCATGACAAGCTGAAGGCCTGCTTTGGCTGCGGCAAAAAGTGAAATCACGCAGTCTGCGCTGCCATCGGCCAGAACGCCCAAACAGGTTTTTCGGCTTTCCCGGTATTCCTCCGCCTTACAGTCTACCGCTTCGAGGAACTCCCGGTAGGTCCAGCATTTTTCACCGTATTTTAAGGCAGGATGTGAAGGTATTCTTTCCGCCTGTTTTGTCAGCAGATCATTAAAATCCTTATAACGCAAGATGAACCTCCTTTGGTTTAATTGAGTAAGCGGCGCAGGTCAATCCGTCTTCGCGGCCTGAGAGAGCAGCTCCCAGGCATAGTCATCCTTGGCCTGATCCTCAGGTGAAAGCTCGTCAAAGGGTTTGAGCAGAGGATGAATGCGTGCAGCATTGTCCCGGATGGGGCCAAATGCCCAGTTGTTCAGATAATGGAAACGGCACCAGCGTTCATGCTCGATCCTGCGGCACTTGTCTTTCTCCTCGTCGGAAAGTGAAGCATAGATTTCAGCGGCTTTGGCAAAATCCTGGGAAGCTCCGGCGTCTTCCTTAAGCAGGATCCGTTCTTTCATAAACAAATGATCGGCAGAAGCAAGATTGGAACGGCGAAGAAAGCTGCCGAGTGCATCCCAGGCGGGCAGATTTCCGCCGGAAGAGACACGGTAGTTTTCGTGAAGGCTCATGGCAAGACGGTTTAACGTCCGCTGCATGATCAGCTCAGGACTATACAGTTCGCGCTGACTGCCGAAGCTGATGATTTCCTCTGGCGCATCGTCAAGCCTCGCGTAAACCGTGCCTCTGACAGGGCAGTAGCGCAGAAGCTCGAAGGCCTTTTCTGCATTATTCGCTTCGTCATCCTCGCAAAAGATGATGCGGTCCGCTTCGCGGTAAGGCTGCCAGTCCTGATTCCAGGCGCCTTCCCAGAAGAGCAGACTGTCACGCCCAGGCTCTTTGCCATTGACCATCAGGATCTTTTCCAGCTGCGGGTGCTGTCTGGAAAATTCGCTCCAGTCACCGAACAGTCGGTAGCTTACCGCCTGGTCCGGTGAACAGACATTGATCATCAGCGCCTGTTCAAGCAGGGCACGGCCATACCTTCCGCTGCCGACGAGAACTATCTGCTCGTCCGGTTTCTTTAACGGGTAAGTGTGCCAGTAAAGCCTCGCGGTCCCTTCTGCAGGATCGAAATAGGTCACATTTTCGGGGATCTGATTTGGTTCATGATCATTCAGCAGATACAGTTTGCACCGGGACGGTTTCAGAAGGGAAGCCTGCTTTTCATTGGCGAAACCATTCTCCTGAAGAAGAAATACATGAACGGACTCGGGGCTTGGATGCATATGACAGAGGTTCACAGCATCGAGGTCGGTATATACGGCATGCAGTGAGGCCAAAGACCTGGCCTTGCGGGGTAGTATGACAACACTGCTTTTATCCATGACGGCAAGCTTTTCCGCAAGCAGGAGAGAGGCTTCATCTGCTTCCGGGAACAGATACCAGGTTTTCTGCCGTGAGAATAAAAGCTTTACCCGGGGAAGAAGCCTGCCCTGAATCAGCTGATAGACGAGACTGAAGACAGCGGCTAAAACGCCGAGACTCATCAGCTGGAAAATAAATCCGATGATCCGGCCTCCAAAAGACACAGGATAAAGATCACCGTACCCCACGGTGGTCAGTGTTGTGACAGAGTACCAGAAAGACAGCGGAAGAGACAGGATCGAAGCGCCTTCCGCATCCTTTTCCACAAGGACAAGCAGGAACAGAAGCAGAAGATAGGCAGTTATTCCGCCAAAGATCAGAAGTAATTTGTGTGTCCTGCGTGCTTTCATACCGGCTCGCTGCTCCTGCTTTTCAGCAACTCGGGAATCAGCAGAACATTATCCAGATCCATCTGCTGATAATTCACGTCGCGGCCAGTCAGATTCTTTTCCTTCTGGTCCAGTAACGGCAATTCCTCCCAGGGAATCAGACAGGCATGCAGCTTATGCTCCGTATCCTTCCCAACCCGGATCCGGCTTTCGCCTTTTGCCTTCTTTTCGGCAAGATAGGCCTCGGCACGTTCGGCGAAGGTTTCTTCCGGCATGGTATCATATCCCATGCAGTAATGGAAAGCACACCAGCGCAGATGCTCCATTTCACCCAGATGCTCCATCAGTTCAGGATCATCCGGCCAGCCGTTTTGTATCAGTTCTTCCGTAGTCAGGCCTGCGGCAGCCAGGAAAGCCCCGCTGTAATCCGCACTGGCTCTACAGCTTTGTCTGCTGAAATAATCACAGGAAGCCCAGTCCGTTTTGATATCATTGCCGTCAGCAAGATGATAGCTGTGATTGATCCGCATGGCCATTTCATCCAAGTGGTTGCCGCATAAAATGTCGGGCGAATAGATACTCAGTCTGCGCGGCATGCCGTCATCTGCCTGATAGCTGGTGATTGAGGAGCGGGTGCATAAAAGGACGCAGGCTCTGCCGCCGTGATCCTCCAGGAAATCCCGGATCTCCTGACCGATCTCGGCATTGTCGGCTTCATTGCCGGTGCAGATCACAATGTAGTTGATCTCATTGATGTGCTGTTTCAGATAGTCGTATACACCCAGGCTTCTGACATTCTGTTCGATAAAATCGAGATCATAATGCGCCATTACGCCGGCATAGCGGCTGACAAAATGTCCCGATTCACGGGTATGATCCTTGGAAACGATCCTCGCATGAAAACAGCTGCCGGCAAACTGGCCGTTCATGAGCAGCTGCTTCAGGACAGCCTGGCCGCTGTGCCCGAACCCGACCACAAGTGTTTCAAAATCTTCGTCAGCCAGTCCGTGTGCCTGGAAACGCATGGTCTCGTAGGGCGGAAACTGCTGAATCAGGAGTCTCGCCATCAGTTCCTCTTTTTCCATGGCCAGTACGGAACCGAAGCCATATCCGTTTCGATCTGCCTGCAGCACAGAACCCGCCCGTTCGTCTCCCGTGAGCAGGGTGATGCTGCATTGCTCCGGAAGAATCTGTTTTTCTTCGAGTACCTGCTTCATTCCTTCCGCATAGCGCAGATTGGCAGTCAGATCCTCGCTCAGACAGTAAAGGGAGAGCTCCTTTTTACCCGGTTTCATGCCGATCTTTTTCAAAAAGGCCGGTGAAGGATCCTTTGCTGCAGCATCACTCATCAGGATGCCGCCCATCTTCAGGATACGGCTGTTGAAGGCGGAAGCGCTGCCGTCATCGATAAAAACCAAAACGCCCTTGTCGTGCTGCTGGAGCTTCGCAGCAAAATCCATCACTTCTTCATGCACACCGAAGATGACATTGATTTTTTTGTGGTGAAGCAGAAGAAGATTAAGTGAGCGGATCAGACGAGCCCCCACGTTTGTGACAACTGTGCTGGCCGTGGCATAGAGCGCCATGAGGTGTGTCAGGTAAATGAAGATCTGGATGCCGTTTTGGGCAAGGAAAGGTACCTTACTGATGGTGCCGATATCATTTCTGCCGAGAAACATGCAGAAAACCCAGAAGACGGTCTTGGCAATGGTAAACAATGTTCCGCCGTGCAGCATGTAATAGCCGTAACCGTAAAAGCAAAGCCCTGCCAGACCCACAAAGAGGAAAATCACACCCAGGAGTCTGTTCATAAACTTAGGCTGAAAACCGAGGGAAATCAGCAGTCCGGCAAATAATAAACCGGAGAGAAACCAGATAATCGGCAGATTCATAAATGCTCCTTACTCTGCATATTCTGCAGCTTTTTCCTGCGCCCAGAGCTTCAGATCTTCAAGCTTGTAAGCCGGGAAGGAATAAATATCACGTGAGGCAAAGTAGATGCGGTCATCTGCACGGCTCCAGCCGAAACAGTCGCTTCCGTTATACGAGAAATCCGTAGTCCAGCTGCGCATATCCACACGTGTGAGGGCGCCCTGATGGCCGCTCAGGTAATTAATGAACAGATACAGCCGTTCATTTTGTTCGTCAAGTTCGCAGCTGCAGCTGTAGTCCGTGATAAAAGTGTTCAGAGAAGGGTATGTATTTGAATACAGGACCTGACCATCTTCGAGATTCAGAATATCAAGCCTTCCCGTACGGGAGAACACCGCAGCCTGCCTGTCACCGGGAATCATGCACACGTCCATAATCTCGTTTCGGGAATAGGCGTTTGTGACGAGACGGGCCTTGCCGCTTGGAATATCATAAAGCCATACGCAGCCCACATCATCGCCGCAGATAAAAACGGGGTCCACTGTGCCCACGGAAACATGCTGTTCGGCAGCGGGAGCAGCATCAGGAATAATGTAACGCTTCTCCCCGATCGCGTCAAACAAAACATATGCCGGTTCTTCAGAGGCAGTCAAGGTTTTCTCGGATTCGTCTAAAAGCTGATAGATTCCGTAACCGAGTTCGTAGCCATTGGTGCCGATCTCAAATACGGAACGGTTCTGAAACATGACACGGTTTTCCGGCTCGTTGATGGCGAGGACCGTAGCGCCGTCAAGCCCCACATAGTCAAAAGGAATCTGCATAATAGAGGAACGGGACAAATTGACAACCGTCATGATCTGGCCGTTATACAGGCGGCAGCTCTTGGCGGCATCGTACTTAATGGGCAGTCTGGAGACCATGTCCTTAAGCGCATGGATGGGAGCAGCTTCCCCTTCAAGCGGCATGATCATATAACGGCCCAGCACGTGCTCTTCATCGATAGCGTGTATCTCTGTCAGATTGTAGAATCCGTCGCCGTCCGGGAACTTGTTCTGGGCGATAAGAACTCCGGTTTTGGCCTGAAAGGCACTGAGAACCCACTTTTTGTTCTCATAAGTCAGGCGGAAAACCCTTTCTCCGGAAGGAGAGGAGCAGAATGCGGTTTGATAAAGCGAGGCGTTTCCCGTCAGTGCATCGTGACGAATGTGCGGGTCTTTCTGCATGCGTACACGGACAAGGCGGCCGGAGTGATCTGCAGGAACAGTCAGAAAGCCTTCAACAGACAAAGTATTGCCTGAGGCTGGTCTGAGAAGGATAGCAGCCTTGCCGTTATTGTTTTGTTTCAGATCATCTTTTCTGTAGGAATCGAACCATCCGTCATCGTGCTGCAGGTCATAATAGGCATATTCTCCTGCCGATGTGATGATTTCAATGCATTCTTCTTTTTTGTCCAGCCAGTGCATGTCAAGCACATTGCCGCTTAAAGCAAAGCTTTTCTTTAATGTAGTGGTATTTCGATCCAAGATAAAAACGGAATTCTCACTGGCGATAACGACAAGATGGTCTGTGAAACACATCGGCTGTATGTCGAGATCGTTATAATTCACAAAGAGGTCACCTTTTCCCCTGAGGGTCTGTTCAACCAGGATGTTATCCACGGTAAGCGTATCTCCGTGAAAATGGGAGACGAGGATTCCTCCGTATCCGGCGTTGTATTGTGCGACAAACATACTGGTAGTCGCCTCATCGATAGCGATACCATAGAAGATATCACTTGCAGCAAGGGAATAAGCGGATGTGCCGTGGCGAAGTTGTTCTGCAGTATCGGAATTGATCAGGTAATACTCATAATGTCCGGTTTTTCTGTCTTCAACACTTTCATACGCAAAGCCGCAGGCAAAGGATTTCCCGCTATCGGAAAAGGTTGCGCCGTAAAAGTCACTGCTGGTGAAAGGGATCTGCATGGACTGATCTTCACCGATAGCGAAACGGCCCGTTTCTGTTCCGTCCGTGCTGCTCAAAAAAATCAGATCGGTAATATGATTGTAGTCTTCCACACTGGCTATCTCCCTGGAAGGTTCAAATTCAGGAAGATACACGGCACGGTCAAAGATCGCAATGCGGTTTCCGTCATCAGAAAGAGCAAACATATTGTTGGCGCTTTCATAGACATAATTCCAGGCCAGAGAACCGTCTTCCAGAGACAGAGCAGAAAGGTTATAATAATTCTTGCACAGAAGCAGACCCTGGTCTTCTGCAAGGAATAGACGGGTTTTCACTTCACCGTCAAAACGCGAAGCGTAAACAGAGGATTCCGACCAAAGGAGTTTTCCGCTGTTTATATCCAGACAGCTGATGTTGCCGACAAGATCGGCAAGATAGACTCTGTCCTTATGAAGCGGAACGGCTATGTCAACGATATCGGTCGTCTGTTCATGGATCAGCTCGCCGGTCATTTCACCGGTGCTGAAGGCACCGAGTGCATTGAGAAGAAGCTGTTCGGCACGATGATCATAGATGGCGGGATCGTCATTTTCGATCGCAGCGAGACCGTTTGCGATTGCACCGCGTGTATCAAATTCTTCCAGCAGCCCATTGCCGGCATCCACAAGCATGGAGGAGAGCTGCTTCTGCATACTGATGTTTTTCTCGTTGATTTCCTCATTTTGAGAAAGAATCTGGGTGTTTTGTTCACTGATCTGGGCGTTCTGCTCACGGATCTGTTCGTTCTGCCGGCGAATTTGTGCGTTCTTGTTCAGCGTTACACCTAGGAAGACCGCAAGCCCGGCCATGATCACAGCCATGCCGGAAGCGATCTGCACCATTCTGCGGCGTCTTTCCCGCTGCCAGAGCGAATCGAACGGCACGCCAAGGAGCGCCGCCCGGATGCGCATCATTTCCTTGGAAAAGCTTTTTGGATCCAGTTTGTGCCCTTCGCCTGCCATGTTGGCTGCAAGCGGTTCAAGATCAGCGGTGATATTGCCCTCTTCATCATATTCATGGAGAAGATGTGGCGAGAAGGATTCCTCAGGACTTCCGTCCGCAAGCACGGCAATGATATGATTCCGATCGTGTGTTTCCAGAAAGTACCGGATTTCCTGTGCGCACCATCTGGACTTCGGCAGATCGGGCGTGCAGATGACGATCAGATACTCCGTGTGATCAAGCGCATAGGTGATGCTGTCGGATAAATTGGAAGAAATCGGCAGTTCATCTTCGTCGCGGAAAACTTTGCCGAGCTTTTTGCCGCCCGACAGATGACGGAATTCCTTCGGGACAATATAATGTTCAATTCCCTTTTGGATTCTTTCCGCCGCCTCTTTGTCTAACGCCAGATGACGGTAGCTGATAAATGCTTTATAGCTGATTTCGGGGATATCGCTTGACTGTACTTGATTCTCCATGGCATACTCCGGAACAGTTTTATGCAAAACCGCATAATATAAAGTGATTATAGCACCCCTGATTCTCTTTCACAATACAGGAAAAAGTTTTTGAGACAATACTTATTGCATTATACTCCTGCTATGATACAATATATTGCGTATCTGTTTAACGAAGGAGCAGGAAATGATGCCCGCAGCAGTGATTGAAAAAGCCGAAAAAGCAATACTTGATATCGCAGAGGCAGTCGGGAGAGATCCCGGCGGCCGCGGTCTGCTTTCAGGCGCGATCGAAACGCCTGCAGGACAGCTGGCGATATCACTTTCGAAAGTCCGGCGCGCCGTGCTGTTAAGCGGTTTCCCGGTACGCCTTCCAGACGGAAGCTTCACGGGTGAGACGGATGGCCCTTCCGGCACTGCGAACATCGCGCGGGCGCTGGAGGAAAGTGGCAGCGGGGTAACGGTGCTGACTGATCGGACCTGCCTGCCGCAGATCGCGGCGGCGCTTGAGGCTAGGAGCTGTGACAGCCCCGTGGTGGCAGTGCCGGAAAACGGACAGCAGGAATTCTTCGAAAAGCTCTTTGCAGATTTTCGGCCGACCCATCTGATCACGCTCGAACGACCCGGAAAGGCGAGAGACGGCAGCTTTCGCAACATGCGGGGCATCGTGATCGATGATATGATCACGGATACGGACAGCGTCATTCCGGCTGCCCACAGGCATGCTGCGGAAATCATCTCCGTGGGAGACGGGGGCAACGAACTGGGCATGGGCGCGCTGCGGCCGCTTATTGAAGAAAGAGTTCCTCACGGAGAACTGATTTGCGCCGATGAAGCGGCAGATATCGCACTGGTCTCCGGTGTCTCAAACTGGTGGGGCTGGGGGATCGCCGCCGTGCTGTCTGTCCTTTACGGAAAAGACCTGCTTCCTTCCCCGGAGACGGAAAGGAAGATGCTTCAGGCCGTCATTGCTTCAGGCGGCGCCGACGGCTGCACCGCGAAAGCGGAAGAGACCGTGGACGATCTGCCCATGGAGGTCCATCTTGCCGTGCTGAATGAAGTGCGGAAGATCGTAAATAATACAGTTAAAAAACTGATGTAAGCATTTAAGGAGGTATTACAAATGCTCTGGAACATTCTCATCAGCGTCTGTGTCGGCGCGCTCGTCGGCTGGCTGGCAGGTATTCTTATGAACAGCAAGAACGGTTTTTGGATAAACGCCCTGCTCGGCATCGCAGGTTCCGTAGTCGGCCGTTTTCTGGCCGCGCTGATCGGCATCCATGCCAATAAGATCAGCATCGGCGGGATTCTGATCTCCGTAGCCGGCGCCTGCCTGGTCATCTGGGCGGTCCGCAAACTGAAAAAGTAAGCCTGAGGTGATATCATCTCGCCGAAAAGATCCGCGGAAGACCAGCGGATCTTTTTATTGCAAAAGCCGGCTAACAGCCGGCCTTTGCAATAAAACGGTACGGCGGATGAGAACCCCGACGGGGTTCTCTGTGAGGCCTCAGGAGAGCAAGCCAAAGGCAGCTGTTGCTTTTTTCAGAAAAGGTGATACACTAGGCGTCTGTGGGGCGCAACGCTCCCGGAAAGAAGGTTTTTGATTATGGTCACGCTGCTTTCCATAGCGACAGCACTCTTTGCCGGACTCATGATGACAAGGTTGTTCAGCCGTTTTAAACTGCCCGACGTTACCGCTTATCTGATTGCCGGCATCCTGGCCGGTCCCTTCGTGCTTGGCCGTCTGGGCATTCCCGGGCTCGGCTTTGTCAGCAACAACGACGTAGAAGCACTTTCCGTCTTCTCCGATGTCGCTCTTGGCTTTATCGCCTTTTCCATCGGCTCCGAATTCAATCTGACCGCGCTAAGAAAGACAGGCCGCCAGGCTGCGATCATCGGCATCGTGCAGGCGGTATTTACGACGGTCGTCGTTGACCTGGCGATGATCGGCATCCATTTTCTTATGCCGCAGACGCTCTCGCTGCCCGCGGCGATCACGCTTGGCGCTATCGCTGCCGCTACAGCGCCTGCCGCGACTCTCATGGTGGTCCGGCAGTATAAGGCCAAAGGCGAACTTACGAGCCTGCTCCTGCCCATAGTCGCACTGGACGATGCCGTCGGGCTCATCGTCTTTGCCGTTTCCTTCGGCATTGCCAAAGCCCTCAGCTCCGGCCGTGCGGATCTGATCTCGATCCTGGCCGACCCGCTTCTGGAGATCGTTCTGTCCCTGCTGCTCGGCGCTGCCGCTGGCATGGTCCTTAAAAAGCTGGAAACCATGTTCCATTCCAACTCAAACCGTCTGTCCATGACGATCACCTTTATCATCCTGACCGTGGGCCTTTCCAAGCTCTCGTTCAAAGCCGGGCCTGTGACGGTCGGTTTCTCGTCTCTGCTGGTCTGTATGATGCTGGGAACGATTTTTGTCAACATTTCTCCGCTCGCGGAAGACCTTATGGGCCGCGCCAACCGCTGGTCTGTTCCTGTTCTGGTACTGTTCTTCGTATTAAGCGGCGCCGGCTTCAACCTCTCCGTCTTCAGCAGAGGCAGCATCATGCTTATCGGACTGGTATATATCCTGACCCGCTGCCTCGGGAAATACTTCGGCGCGCGCCTGTCTTCGAAAGCCGTAAACTGCAGCAAGGAAGTCGTCCGTTATCTTGGCATCACGCTCTTTCCGCAGGCCGGCGTAGCGCTCGGCATGTGCGTGACTGCCGACCAGCTTCCCGGAGACGGCCCGCTGATCCGAAATATCATCCTCTTCACCGTTCTGGTCTATGAGATCGCCGGTCCTCTGATGACCAAGTGGGCTCTTACCAGATCAGGCGATATTAAGCCCAAGCCTGCCGAAGTACTCGGACGCCGGGAACAGAAACTGGCGGAGGTCAAGGACAAACCGCTCCTGAAGTCCCGAAGAGAAAGGCAGCTTTCGTCACGCTGAAGAGAGCGAAAAGGATCTCCTGTTTTCGGAACAGGAGATCCTTTTTATGCTGCACCCTGATTTGAAAAATATTATCTCTGATCAAATGATGCCGGGCTGACCCTTTCCCGCTGAGCGGGCAGGAGCTTCCTTTTCTCTGCTGTGATTATTTTGTTAAAAAAATATATCCTGATTCTGAAAAAAACGGGTGCATTTTTCCAACAGACGCAGTATAATAAATCCGCAAATGGTTTCGAAAACCATATTTGGAGGTAATTATGGATAAAAACGCACGTATCTGTATCGTAGGCGGCGGCCCTGCGGGGTTATCCGCGGGGATGTATCTGGAACAGAAAGGATACACCAATTACACGATTCTGGAACGTCTTGACCGCGTCGGCGGCAAGTGCTGGTCCCCTCATTACAACGGCAGACGTTATGAGATGGGCGCCATCATGGGTGTTCCGTCTTATTATGCTGTCCATGACGTTGAGGAATTCTGCGGCATCACCCATGACGGGCCGAAGCTGAACCGCAACTACAAGAACAGCAAGGGCGAAGTGATCGAACCCTTCGAACCGAAGAAAAACATCCTGAAGATCCCGCGTCTGCTGAAGATGAAGAAGCAGATCAAGAAGCTCGGCGAGATCCTGGAGACCAAATATAAAGGCTACGACCTGAACGGCCACCGCGGCGTTGCCGAAGGCCGCTATGACGGTTATGCCTGCACGCCCGGCCGTGAAAAGGTCGAGGGCGTAAACCCCAACCTGAAGGATCTGTGCCTGCCTTTCAGCGAATTCTGCAAGCTGAACGGCGTGGAACTGACCCAGGACGTCTGGATCGGACCGTATACCTCCTTCGGCTACGGCTATTTCGATGAGATCCCGGCTGCCTATGTTCTGAAATACCTCGATTTCCAGACCTGCATGAACTTCGTGAAAGTCAATCTGTGGACCTGGAAGGACGGCACGCAGTTCATCTGGGAAAGCCTGAACAATAAGCTGAAGAATCCTGCCCGCCTGAATTCGAAGATCGAAAAGGTCGAGCGCAGGGACGGCAAGGTCTATGTGACCGTGAACGGCCAGGTTGAAGAGTACGACAAGATCATCGTGACGGCTCCGCTGTATATCCCGAACAAGCGCACGGACGGACAGGTCGGCATGGTCGACTACTTCGATGCGCGTGAAGATGAGAAGACCCTGTTCTCAAAGATTGACTATGAACGCTACGATGTTCTGGCCGTGGAGACCAAGCCCGAAGATCACCCCGAGATCTCCTACTACGTGTTTGAAAACATGAAGAAGGAACGCCTCGGCCACCTGATGGTCTACTACCGCCGCTGGAAAGACACCAAGGACCAGGTCATCACCACCTATGCGCTGCGCAAGCACAAAGATACGAAAGAGATCCCTTACGATGAGTGCCGCCAGATGGTCCTGGATGATTTGAAGACCATGCACAACCCTGCTTCGAATGTCATCAATGAATGGAGCGTCTATTACTTCCCGCACGTCTTCTCCGATGACTATAAGAGCGGCTGGTATGACAAGGTCGAAGCGATGCAGGGCAAGTATGACACCTACTATGCCGGCGAGATCATGGCCTTCGGCGATATGGACGAGACCGCGGAATACTCCCGCGAACTGGTCGACCGCTTCTTCTAAGAGGAAGCTTATGCACAGGCCGCTTACAGTCATGCAGGCGGCCTGTTTACTATGAAAGGAACAGATATGAGCTTTTATAAAGATCATTATCAGGTGGTCATCATCGGCGGGGCGTTAGCCGGCCTTTCGGCTGCGCTGCAGCTGCAGGCCTTCGGGGTGAAGGACATCCTGATCCTGGAAAAGCACAACCTGCCCGGCGGCCTTGCGACCTCATTCGTGCGTGACGGCTTCGAGATCGAGGCAACGCTGCATGAGATGATGTCGATCGGACCGAAGGAGGACCGTCTGAAGGTCGGACAGTTCTTCGATGAGATGGGCGTGGATATCGACTGGCTGCGCGTTCCCGAAGCCTACCGCTTCGTGGAGCCGAAGAAGAACATCGACATCACGCTGCATGCCGGCTTCCGCACGATGGCGGACGAGATCAATGCGAAATACCCCGGCTGGGGCGAGAAGGTCTATCAGTTCATGCTCCTGTGCAACACGGTGTATGATTCGATGAATTACCTGTCCACGCACTCGATGAGCAAGCTGCAGATGCTCTTAAAGCACCCGGATTTCGTCAAGACCGCAGGCTATACCGCGAAGGAAGTCATTGACACCTGGGGCTTCCCGCAGGACGTCGTGGATATCCTTACCCCCTACTGGATCTACGTAGGCGAGCCGATTGACAACCTGCCGTTTACGATCTATGCCTTCCTGATGGCCGACTATTTCCGCGGCGGCTCCTATGTGTGCCGCGGCTTCTCGCATGAGATGAGCATGAAGCTGGAAAGAAAAGTTGAAGAGAACGGCGCCCAGATCGAATTCCGCCAGGAAGTCGAAAAGATCCTGGTAAAGAACGGAAAAGTGACCGGCGTGCGCACGAAGCGCGGCGACGTGATTCACTGCGACTACGTCATCAGCGCTGCCTATCCGAACCGCGTCTACACCCAGATGATCGAACCGGCTTCGGAGGTGCCGGAAGGCGCCGTCAAGTTCATCAACGGCATGAAGCTTTCCGTGACGACCTGCTCGGTCATGATGATCCTGAAAGGGACGCCCGAAGAGATCGGGATCAAGGATTACAACATCTTCCAGGCCGATTCGATGGAATCCGCCGATCTGCGTGCGGAAGGACTGACGGCCGGTCCGTTCAAGTACCTGACCAGCATCTGCCTGAACCTGTCCAATCCGGACTGCACGCCTAAGGGCTATACGCAGTTTTCCATCACGACGCTGCCGCGCGTACAGGGCTTCCTGGACATGAAGGAAGAAGACTATCACGCCTACAAGGAAAAGCTTGCCCGCGAGATGATCGCGGAGTACGAACGCGTCTCCGGCGTCACGATCCACGACCGCATCGAAGAGATCGAGGTCTCCACGCCGGCAACGATCGCCCATTACCTCGGCTCCTGGAAAGGCAGCATCTACGGCTATACCCATTCGATCGACAACCATGCGGTGGCCAGACTCCAGATGCGTGAAGAGGACCACTTCATCGAAGGCCTCGAATTTGCCTGCGCGACCGGCATGAGCGGAAACGGCATGGGCCCGGCCGTAACGAACGGCAGAGCCGCGGCCAAGTATACCAAGGCGGCAATGGACGCAGCGAAGGGAGGGACCGCGAAATGAAAGTTAAAGGATTTCTGAAAGACGTCGGCGGCGCTTCCCGCGTGACAAAGCTGCGCCGGGAGACCATTCAGGCGGCGTCAAACGTGCCCGATCCGAAGGATCCCATCCGCGCGCTTGCGGATGCGCTGCACCCCGGCCCCGAAATGTACCGGCTGGTCTCGGTGACGGATGCGAGCCCGACGGCAAAGACCTTCCGCTTTGAACCGCTTGGCGGCCATGTGCCGGTGTTTCAGGCGGGACAGTATGCCTGCTTCTACTTCAAGATCGGCGAGAGCGTGGTCACCCGTGCCTATTCGATCTCCTCGGCGCCTTATGAAGCAAGACTGGAGAAGCCGTATTTTGAGATCACAGTCCGCAAGAACCGCCCCTATTTCGTTCCGGACTATATCTACAGCGAACTGAAGATCGGCGACGAGGTGAAAGTCGACCTGCCGTTTTCCGCCTTCCATGTGGATCCGGTGCGTGATTCCAAAACGCTCATGGGCCTTGCCGGCGGCAGCGGCATCACGCCGTTCCTTTCCATGGCGCGCGAGATCGCTCACGGCACACTGGACGCCGACCTCACGATCCTCTACGGTTCCGTGCAGCACGGCGACATCGTGTGCGGCGAGGAACTTGACCGCATCGCGGCGGCCTGCCCGCGCGTGAAGATCGTCAACATCATGTCCGACGATCCCGAGTGGGAAGGGGAAAAGGGCTTCGTCACGGAGGAACTGATCCGCAAGTATTCGAAGGGCGACGTGACCTACTTCTTCTGCGGCCCGTGGCCGATGTTCTTCCTGGTGCAGAAAGCCCTGAAAAACATGGGCGTTCCGGACCGCCGCTTCCGCCATGAAGCGATGATGCAGCCGGCAAACGTCAGGCAGATCCCGGGCTTCCCCGAAGATCAGATCGGACAGGTGCATAAGATCACCGTCGTACGCGGCATTCAGAAGGATGTCATTGACGGGGCAGCGGATGAACCTGTTGCCGTATCGCTTGAACGCGCAGGCATCCCCATCGACGCGCACTGCCGCGGCGGCGAATGCGGCTACTGCCGTGCCCAGCTGCTGAAAGGAAATATCTTTGTTTCCCCGCTCGGCGACGGGCGCCGGAAGATGGATAAGGAAATGGGCTGGTTCCATTCCTGCTCGGCTTTCCCGACCAGCGATCTGGAGATCAAGATCCCCATCCTGTAAGAGAAAGATGACGAACCGCCGGTTTTTGCCGGCGGTTTTTCTGCTTTTTGTAACCAATCCCTTCTCTTTTCCGATTTAGTTAACAGAAGGACATAGGAGAGCAGCAATCATGGCGGAGAATAAAGATACGGAAATCATTGATTTATTCTTTGACCGATCCGAGGACGCACTGATACTTAGCCGCAGGCAGTACGGAGCTTATCTTTTTGCGCTTTCCTGCCGCATTCTTGGCAACCGCGAGGACGCTGAGGAGGTGGAAAATGATGCATATCTGGATGCATGGAACACGATCCCGCCAAATCGACCGGAGTCTCTGAAAAGCTATCTTGCCATGCTGTGCAGGCGCCGCGCTTTGGATCTTGTGGACAGACGGGACAGTTTAAAACGTGGCGGAGGTGTACAGGATCTCGTCTGGGAAGAGATTGATGAAAGCATTCCCGGTAGCGAGGACGGCCGCGACTGGGCAGATTTAATCAGTCTGAAAGAACAGCTGGAAGCATTTCTTGCGGCACTTTCACAGCGTGACAGACGTATTTTTCTGCAGCGTTACTGGTATTTCTGCAGTATCCGGGAAATTGCAGAACGGCATGGCCTGAAAGAAAACCATGTAAAAGTCCTTCTGCACAGACTGCGCAGAAAGCTGAAGCAGCAGTTGGAAAAGGAGGGAATCCTGTGAAAAAGACGGAATTTATGCGTGCAATGGGAGAGATCGATCAGGCTTATATTGCCGATGCGGATCCTGATGCTGTGGAATTGAAATCTTCTGAAAAGAAAGGATTTATGCTGCGCAGGCGGAAGCTGCAGTTTGCGGCAATGCTTGCCGGCGCCGCTGTGATCGTGCTTACAGTCGGGCTTGTAAGCGGAATAGACAAACGGTCGGAAAAGGTACCTGCGGACTTGGAAAATACAGAAAGAGAAGCACTTGCATCCGAAGAAATCTCAGCGTCGGTAAAACAGTCAGAAGAAGTCGTGACAACAGTGCCAGAAGAACCGATCAGTGAGCTGGCAGATGAACTGCCTGAGCAATTAACATGGCTGTCTGAAAAAGAGCTGTTCAGTCTGCCGGAGTTAGTCCTTCGGGCACAGATTATTGCAAAAGAACGTCTGACACAGAAATACACCTGTCTGACGCTGCAGCCTGTACGGGTCATCAGGGGCGCAGCTCTCCCTCTTGACGAGCCTGTTCGTTTACTGATCAGGCACAGCCCTTCATCGAGAGGTCCTCTGACAAGCGGTGCTGCGGAAGGAACAGAAGGGATCTTTTGCCTCTTTCCGGTTCAGGGGTCCTTTGCAGCAGAGAATGCGGATTATACCGCGGCTGATCCGTTTCGCTATGCAATTCTGGCGTTTGGTGAAAGGCTGCTTTTTGAAAAAACGGCCTATTACAGCTTTGACCGTTCCTGGAATCTTGACAGGGCTGAGAAGCATATTGAAGAGATCCTGGAGGAGAAAGAACTCCCTTGTGATTTTTCCTTTGCTTTTACGTATGCGGTGCAGGAGGCTTCGGAAGCGGATGATCTGTACAGATCTTATGACAGTGAAACGGGTAGCTGCAAGCTCGGCGGCCGTGCCTCATGGAAAAAAACAGAGAAAACGTTTGACGTGAAGCTGAATGAACAAACCCTGCAGCAGATTTATGATGTGCTGTGCAAGCTGGATCAGTTCCCTGCTTGTGTGGAAGCTCGCCCGGGCAGCGGCAGAGAAAATGCGTGTGCCGAGCTGAGATGGACGGAGAACGGTAAGTTTCACTGTGCAAATTACAATGGTTGGGCGCTGACTAGTCCCGGAATCGATGATCCTTATGCAAATCTGATGAGAGGTGTATTGACGGATATTGATAACTATATGGAATCAGATCCTGCATATGCGGAAGCAAAGTGTCACGTATTATCCCCGTAAACAGCGGGCCAATCATTTCGCCGGCAACAATTCTGACAAATGCGGCGGATTGACGAAAACAGGCTGCATGCGCTATGATCAGGGTATGCAAAATGCAGAAGGAGCTGCTTATGTCTGGATTGCCGGAAAAGATGAGGATTTATCTTGCTGCAACAAAGCCGCTGACAGACAGCGGCCTTTTTGCGCAGGCATTGAGCCTGGTCTCAAATGAGAGGCGGGAAAAGGTGCTTCGCTACCGATTCATGAAGGATCAGCGTCTCTCCCTTGGAGCCGGCCTTCTGCTTGAATTCGCACTTGCGGAATATGGTTTTCCGGCCGGGATCAGCCTGAGCTATGGCCCGTACGGCAAACCCTTTTTGCCGGGAGAGGATTTGTGTTTCAGCCTGTCCCATTCCGGTGAATATGTCATGCTTGCAGCGGGAAGAAGAAAATGCGGCTGCGATCTGGAACAAATCGAGACTGCAAATCTTGACATTGCCCGGAGATTCTTCCATCCCGCGGAGTACAGACAGCTGTGCGAAGCCCCTTCAGAGAAAAGAAATCATCTGTTTTACCGTTTCTGGACCCTGAAGGAAAGCTATATGAAGATGACCGGTGAAGGCTTTCATTTGTCACCTTCCGACTTCAGAATCGGGATCGGAGAGGAAGACATCTTCCTGGAAAGAGGGGGCATATATGAAGCTTGTCATTTTGCAGAGCTGAGCCTTCTTCCTTCTTACTGCTGTTCGGTCTGTACCGAAGGCACCTTGCCTGAACTGAATGTTAAAAGTCTTGACCTCCGGAGTGTGATTCGGCAGCTCGCGAAAAACAGGCAGAAAACAGACCGGTAAGCGCTTGAAAACTGGTATGGCCTGTGTTATGATGCCGCCTGTATGTTATCACTTCGAAGGAGATTACTTATGCGAGATTATATTGTTGCCACTGCATCTACTTCCGATCTGACCAGTGATTACCTGGAACAGCATCAGATTCCGTTTATTCGGTATACATATACGGTCAACGATACTGTCGTTGAGGATGACTGCCGGGAAAGCAGCCGCGAAGAAGTCTATCAGGGGATGCGAAAGGGTGATCTCCTGCAGACCTCGATGATCAGTGAACAGATTTATTATGACTTCTTCTGTGAGCTGCTGGAGAGCGGAAAGGACGTCCTGTATTTGGATATGTCCAGAAAGATGTCGGTTTCCTTTGAAAATGCCCTGCATGCGGCGGAAAAGGTCAGAGATAAATATCCGGAGCAGACGCTGTATGTCATGGATACTTACTGCATTTCCGGCGGACTTGGTCTGCTTGTCAAAAACATCGTCCGGATGAAAGAAGAGGGAAAGAGCCTCGAGGAAGTCACAGCCTGGGGAGAAGAGAATAAACTGAAGATCGCCCACCGTTTTACCGTTGATAATCTGAATTATCTGAAGCGCGGAGGACGTGTTTCCAACAGCGCCGCCCTGCTTGGTACGCTTCTCAGCATAAAACCGGTGCTCTATGTGCCGGACGGAGGGACTTTGGATGTTGTCCAGAAGGCACGCGGGAGAAAAGCGGCGCTTAAGGCAATCATCGACGGGGTGCTTCATGATCTGAGTGAAATCGAAACCGCAGGCCTTGCCATCGATATCCTGCAGGCGGACTGCCGCGCCGATGCCGAGCATGTCCGGGATGAGATCCGGAAGGAGTATCCCGCTGTCGGTGAGATCAATATCACGAGTCTGGGTGTGGTGATCGGCGCGCACTGCGGACCGGGCTTGCTGGCTGTGTTCTACCTCTGCAACGGCCGTCGTCCTCAATAATTCTTAATTTTTTATAATACCGGCGTATTAAGAACCTCAGAGCTTGCGGTTTTCAGGAAAATACAGTATAATATAGCAGTTTGGAGGTTTATTTATGGCGAAGAGAGATGAAGACATCCTTATGACAGACTCTATGCGCTCAGAGAAAAAATCGCAGACCGAACTGGATCAGGGGACTGCGGAACGTGTTGCCCATAGAGAACACGTCAAGCGGATGAAGCAATATAAGAAGAAAAAGAAGAGAAAGATCATCGGTCTTGTTTTGGAATGTCTTTTGCTTGTCATTGTGTGTGCAGGCCTCTGGGGCATCAATTTCGGAGCGAACGCGATGGAACGGATTACCTTCAGTACGGGAGATGCAAATTATACGCTTCCGACCTTGGATACGCTTGAACCCGGAAAAGCTTCTTTTATTGTGGAGGATCCGGATGGCAGTACGGAAATCGTTTATTATACGATTCCTTCCGATGAGCCGGAGACGACAAATGAGCCTGTGAATACGGAGATTCAGACCACGGAAGCGCCTCTTCCCGATGTGCCGAATTATTCCCATACAGGCTATTCCACCTTTGCCATATTCGGTGTTGATGCGCGTGACACAGATCATCTGGATCATGACACGCAGGGCGACGTGGTCATTCTGGCTTCTCTGAATAATGAAACCAAGGAAGTCAAACTGTGTTCCGTCTTTCGTGACACAGCTTTTGAACCGGCAGCCGATAACGGACTGATCAAAATTACGGACTGCTATGCCAGATACGGTGTGCAGGCAACCGTCGAAGCCATGAACCGCAATTTCGATCTGAATATCGATGATTTTGTGGTTGTCAACTGGACAGCCGTAGCCGATGTTGTGGATGCACTGGACGGCATTGATATGCACCTTACGGCAGAAGAAGCAGAACAGATGGGCTGGTATGTGTATGAAACCCAGCTGGCAACCCACAGACCTTACACGGTCAAGGGACTGCCTGCCGAGGAAGGCACCTACCACCTGAATGGCGGTCAGGCACTTGCCGTTGCCCGTATCAGAAAGGGTGTCGGCGATGACTATGGCCGTACTGCCCGCCAGCGGACCATTATCAATCTGATCCTGCAGAAGGCACAGACAATGAAGCTGAGCCAGCTCTATGCGATCATTGATGCCGTGCTCAATAATGTCCGGATCAGTTTTGAGAAGCTGGAAGTTCTGAGCCTTGCGAAGGATGTGTTCAAGTATAAGATCAGTGAGACAACGGGATATCCCTTTGACCGGGTCACGTATTCGGTCGGGACGTCCATGATCTATACGAATGATATGTCGGCCAATGTCAAGCAGCTGCACAGCTTCCTGTACGGCGATGATGCTTTCACACCGTCCGCGAATATCAAGCGGATCAATGCGTATCAGCAGCAGGAAATCGAACATTTCCGCTCCATGAACTGAGCTTCACATTTTTTGAAGAGTTTCATCACACATTTATCACAAACGCCCGCTATACTGTCCTTGTAAACAAGGAAGTACGCGGGCGTTTTGCTTCGCTGCTGGAATAAGAGGTATCATGATGAACGAAGACGATTACAATGAATTAAATCATTCTGAAAATGAAAAGGAAGAACCGCAGCTTACGCCGAGGGAAGAAGCGGACCGTGCGATACGGGAAGCAAGGGCAGCAGAAGATGAGCAGGAGGCTGCTGAAGAAGAGCGCATGAGACAGCTCAGAGAGGATGCCTACAGGCGTGCGGAGGAAGAACGGCGCAGAGAGCAGGACCAGACAGAGGAAGCTATCCGCCGGGAAAACCAGGTGAGGGAAGAAGCAAAGGAAGAAGAGCGCGCTTCCCGAAAGATGCGGAAGAAAAAGGGCCTGAAGCTGACGGCTGCCGTGATCGCGGTAACACTGCTTGTCTGCTCTGCCGGTTATGCTGTCGGCACGATCACAAAGACGATCCAGGACCTGAAGAATCAAGTCTCCAGTCTGGAAGCGCATAATGATGACAGCCGCTCGGGTATTGTAAAACGTCCGACCGGACAGAATCAAACGTCAGAAAACGGTGAGGCAGCTTCTTCAAGCGACACAAGTACCAACAGTTCGCTGCCGCATGACGGCACCCCTCTTGTGAGTACGGCGGAAGCAATCGAGCAGGCAGAAGCCTCGTTAACCGATGTGTCCGACATTGTCGAACAGGCATTGCCTTCTGTCGTCTCTATTGTTGTGACAGGCGTCACCACGTATGACAGTTACTGGGGCGGAACCCGTGAATATCCGACACAGGGGGCAGGCAGCGGCATCATTATCGGCGATGATGGCGATGAGCTCTGGATCGTAACGAATTATCATGTAATTGAAAATGCCAAAACCATTGAGATTCAGTTCAGCGACGGAGAAGCTGCTGAGGCTTATGTCAAGGGCAGTAATAAAGACAATGACCTTGCTGTGCTCGGCGTGAATCTGGATAATCTGAAGAGCAGTACGATTAACACCATCAAGGTGATCACGATCGGCGAGTCCGACAGCCTGAAGCTCGGACAGGGTGTTATCGCTATCGGTAATGCACTTGGCTGGGGCCAGTCTGTAACGACAGGTGTGGTCAGCGGACTGAACCGTGAAGTGAGCTTTGAAGACGGAACCAAGATGTATCTGCTGCAGACAAGTGCGGCAATCAATCCCGGCAATTCCGGTGGTGCGCTCCTGAACAGCAACGGAGAGCTGATCGGTATCAACAATGCCAAGTATTCGGATACCGAAGTTGAAGGCGTCGGCTTTGCCATTCCGATTTCCAGTGTGAAAGAGATCATGACAGAGCTTTCCCTGATGGAACCCCGTAAAGCCGTTTCGGAGAAGGATTACCCGTATCTCGGTGTAACGTTCAAAAATCTTTCCGCCGGTTATATGGAAGCAACCGGAATCCCTCAGGGCGCCTATGTGTACGAGGTCGGTTCCGGAACGCCTGCTGAAAAAGGCGGTCTGCTTGCCTACGATGTGATTACGGCGTTAAACGGCGCGACGATCACCAGTTATGATTCGCTGGTCGAGGAACTACAGTACTACAGCGGCGGCACAGAAGTGGAACTGACGGTCATGCGTCTGGAAAGAGGTTCGTATCAGGAAGTTACCCTGACGATTACGCTTGGGTATCGCAGCGATTATCAGAGATAAAGACCGGTAAAACAGGTAAATGAGACGGGCAGCCTTTGCCTTAAGCTAAGCGCTTTGGGGCAAGGGCTGCTTTTTTACTTGCTTCAAATGCCTTTTCATGTTATATCATACATAACATCAGCTAAGGGAGATGAATCATGAAGCAATTTTGGGAAAAGGTAAAAGCAATTCCCCGCTGGGGCTGGTTTTTCGGTTTCCTCTACTTTGGCCTGCAGTACGGCATGTACCGCCTGGCTGAATGGATCAGCAGACTGATCGGCACCGTCAGTTATTCGTTTGCACCGAAGATCCCTGCAATCGATGATGCGATTCCGGTTATTCCGGTATTTGCTGTTATTTACCTGTTTTCCTACGTGTTCTGGATCTGCGGTCCGGTTGCGGTTTCGCTAACGAAGAAACGGAATTTTATCAATTATATCGTCGGACTGTCGCTTGCCTATATTATCGGCTTCCTGATTTTTATTTTCATGCCGACTTATATGGACAGGGCGGCCGAGGGGATCATGGATATAGCAAAACAGCCGGGGCTTTTTAACCGCATGCTCGGCGTTATCTACGGGGCAGACGGGAGCAATCTGGCATTTAATCTGTTTCCCTCTTATCACTGCCTCATCAGTCTGTATTGTTATCTCGGCGTCAGGAAACAGCCCGAGATTTCGAAGGGGTTCCGTGCCTATTCCCTGATTATGACGCTGCTTATCTGCTTGTCGACAGTGTTCACCAAGCAGCACTACTTTATCGATATTATCGGCGGCCTCAGTATTTCCATCCTTTGTTACGTTCTTGTCAGGCGTCTTGACCCCGGGAAAAAGTATGCGGGAAAAGAGAAAACCTGAGGGGAACTTCTGTAAAAGAGGTCGGATATATCCTTCACAAAAAGTTCAAAAAATACACTTGCAATCTTGATCGGTTATTGATAGAATAAGTCGGAACAAGAAGTTGGTCACTCTTGAAAACACCGAAGGAGGAATAATTATGGCTTATAAAATTGGTGATTCTTGCATTATGTGCGGCGCTTGTGCCGGCAACTGCCCTGTTGGCGCCATCTCGGAAGGCGATGGCAAGTACGAGATCAATCCCGATCAGTGCATCGAATGCGGTGCCTGCGCAGCTGGCTGCCCTGTTGGTGCTATCGATCTCGCCTAAATGAATACAGCCGAAAGGCTGCCGCTTAAGGTAAAGCGTTGCCCGCATGACGGGCAGCGCTTTTTTGAAGGGAACAGACCATGGAATGGCTTTGCTATACAATTACAACAGAGACAGAAGCTGAGGAGGCTGTGTCAGCCATGCTCGGAGAGCTGGGGATAGACAGTCTGGAAATCATAGAGGCAGATCCGCTGACAGCAGAGGACAAAGCCCTTCTGTTTCTGGATCCCGCTGCTGAGCTGCAGCCGGATGAAACGGTCCCGAAAGGGGAACTGAAGGTTCGTTTTTATCTTCATTCTTCACTGGATCCAGAGGAGGAAACCGCCGCACAGGAGGGAACGGATACGGATGATTCCTATACGATCCATGACAGGCGCTATACGCCGGAAGAGATATGCAGTATAGAAGCGGCTGTCAGGGAAGGAATAAAAAGGCTGAAGGAAGAGGGCTTCCTGCAAAAGGCCTCGCTGGAAAGCAGCCTGTCGCATGACAGCGAATGGCGGAATCTATGGAAACAGTACGCGCGCCCTATCGAGGCAAACGGAATCCTGATCTGCCCCGCATGGAGTGAAGTGCCGGAAGAGAAAAGAGCACAGATCAGTAGCGGTTCACTGAAGCTTTTGCTGCTGGAAATGGGGACTGCCTTCGGGACAGGTGCCCATGCCTCAACGAGACTCTGCCTTGACGGACTTGCCAAAATAGATCTTCAGGGAAAAAGCCTTCTGGATATCGGTACCGGAAGCGGCGTTCTGGCATTTGCCGCCTTGCTTTCCGGTGCAGAGAGCGTGACAGCAACCGAGGTCGATCCGGCTTGTGAGGCTGTTGTGTATGAAAACCTGAAGTTAAATCATCTGGATGAAAAAAGCAGCCGTTTCCGGCTGCTGATGGGGGATATTCTGACCAATCCTGCTGTGAAAGCAGGGGCAGAAGGGCAATATGATATCGTTACGGCGAATATCCTGGCGCCGGTGATCCTGAAGATGGCATTGCCCGGTACCGTGGATCAATACGTAAAACCTGGCGGACTGTTTATCAGCTCCGGCATTATTGACACAAGAGCGGAAGAGGTGGCAAACGCCTTTGCTGCAAATCCTTCCTGGAAAGACATTTCGATAAACCGTCTGGAAAACTGGGCGTCGGTTACGGCTGTCAGAGCATGAAAACGAGATCTGCGGTATGCCTTTGCTGAACCTGAGCGCAGCGCCTATGCTTTCCGCGAAAACAGTTTGAAGCAGGCAGGATATAAAGCGATCTCGACAAAAAGAATAACGGCGTAGCGTGCAACACGGACAGCATGAGCAAGCGGCAGGCCTGATTCCAGAAAGCTTTTGGAGAACGGAAGCTTGAGAACAGTGTTCAAACCAATGAAAAGCCCGAGGCCGACAAGGGTTCTCAGAATCATGCGGGGGACGCTGCGCGTGTTTTCAAAACGGATCCAGCGCTTTTCGACAAAGGCACCAAGATAGGTGCCGATCATCATGCCAAGCGAGGTAAAATAATCGGTGCTGGTGCAGTAGAAAAGCCCGGGAAGCGCCGTGGCCAGAAGAATCAGATACAGGACCCAGTCCGTCCTGATCACTTTTTGCAGCCAGGAAACAAAGATGACGGACAGCAGGCCAAGTGCCCAGCCAGCAAGTACGTCTGTCGGGTAGTGAACCCCCAGGATAAAGCGGGAGATACCAACAAGCAGGGTGACGGAAACGGCTGCGATCGTCAGCCAGGCTTTTCGCTTATAGAAGGCCAGGGAGCCATAAACGGAGGCTGCATTGCAGGAGTGCCCGCTGGGGAAGGAATAGCCCTGGATAAGGGGATCCATGATATCTCCCTTTTCCACCGGCTTCAGACATTTCACACCATCGTGGACCATATAGGGACGGGGACGAAGAACAATATTTTTGATCATGGGATTCCAGGTGACGGATGCAGTCAGGTTAATGCCTAGAAAAAGGCCCCAGCGTTTGTCGATACACCAGTAGATGAAACCCATGAGAGCAACCATGATGAGTTCTTCACCGAAGGCGGAAATGAACGATGCGATCTGCGCACCGAAGTTTCCGAGAACCTGCTGCAGCCACAGGATCAGCTGCGGTTCCCAGTTGAAATAAAAGACATTGTCCATGATGACTCCTGTCTGACAGTCGGCTCGATATTGCTGCTGACTCGGTCTTGTTTGCTGTCAGTATAGCTGATAATCTGCCTGTTTACAAGTCCGCTTTCATGGCATAGAATAAAATCAATGATAATAAAGGAGAAGCAACATGACAGAAGTTGAACGGATCCTTGCGGACAGACCTGAGCTTCAGGAGGAATTCTTAAAGGAAGAGTCGCGCTGCGACTTTTTCTGCAGCAGCCGACGGAAAAAAATCTGGCTGGTCCTGCTGGATCTTGTCATGGAATTCGACCGTTTCTGCCGCGGGCACGGCCTCACCTGGTTCCTGATCGGCGGATCGATGCTTGGGGCTGCAAGACACCGGGGCTTTATCCCCTGGGATGATGATATGGACGCCGGTATGCCGCGGGAAGACTACGAGAAGCTGCTTACTCTGATGGAAGAATTTGACAGCCCCTATGAGCTTCAGGCACCTGGCAGGACGAAAGGGTATTACTTTACCTTTGCCAGACTTCGCAACGTAAAGACTTCTGCGATCAATCCGGCGTTTGCTTTCCAGGGCTTCAATATGGGGATTTACCTGGATATTTTCCCCCTGGATGAATGGGAGTCTGAAGGCACAGAAGTGTATTATAACCGGATACGGGAGCTGTGTATTGACAATTCCAATTATATGCGCCGCAGTAATCCTTATCTTTCCGGGAAAGATAAAGCCCGCGCCGAAACCTGGTCGGGGAGGGATCCGATGGACAATGTCCGTGAGGTGGAAGCGCTTGCCAGACAGTTTAACGGGACGGGCGCCCCTTATCTTTCTCATGCCGTGATTACCTTAGATGCTTTCCACCACAATTATTTCCGGAAAGATTGCTTTAACGGCATCATCAGGCTGCCTTTTGAATCGATTGAACTCCCGGTGCCTGCAGGCTATGACAGCTTTCTGACCTCCCAGTACGGCGACTGGCATGCTTATCCTCCGCTTGAAAAACGCGGAACGGATCACTCGGATGAGGATATGCAGCCGGAAGTGACCTATGCAGAAGCCCTTGCGGCTTATCTTGCGTCTGTTCAATCCTGAGTTTTTTCTTTGAAAAATTGAACACTTTTTCTTGACGGGCGTTCATTTCGGTGATATAATTACTGAAAAATGAACGCCCTTTGCATGGGCAGGAGGAAGGCATGAAGCTAAGCCGGAAAGCATTTCGGCTCCTGGTGGAGCTGACAAAGACAAATGAAGCGCTGTCGCAGAGAAAACTGGCGTCAGCGACCGGATATTCGCTGGGGTCGGTCAATCAGTTGGTGCGCAGTCTCACGGAACGCGGACTGATGAAGGCGGGGCGTATTACGGAAAGCGGTCTTTCCGCCCTGCAGCCATACCGCGCAAAACGTGCGATATTCATTGCCGCCGGTTTTGGTTCCCGCCTTGCTCCGGTAACCCTTGAGACGCCTAAGCCTCTGGTTACGGTTGGCGGAAAGCGCCTGATCGACGGCCTGATTGACGCCGTTCTGGCAGCAGGCATCGAGGATATCGTGATTGTCCGCGGATATATGGCCGAGAAGTTTGATGTCCTGAAAGAAAAATATCCGATGATCCGCTTTGCGGAAAACCCCCGCTATGCAGAGGCCAATAATATCCTGTCGGCACTTTGCGTCAAGGATGAACTGCAAAATGCCTATATTTTTGACGCGGACCTGCTGATCCAGAATCCTCAGGTGATCACAAAATATCATTACGCTTCGGATTTCCTCGGAATTTACAAGGAACGGACGGATGACTGGTGCTTCCCGGTTAAAAACGGAATCATTCAGGATGAAAAGCGCGGCGGACTGAACTGCTATCAGGTGATCGGAATCTCTTACTGGAACAGCGAGGACGGGGCGCGCATGGCAGAAGATCTGGAAACCGTCGTGAATATGCCCGGCGGCCGTGAATATTACTGGGAGCAGGTTCCCATGTCCGTGCTGAAGGATCGTTACCGTGTAGAGATCAGACCCTGCACAGAAGAGGATATCGTTGAGATCGATACCTTTGCCGAACTGAAGGCGATCGATCCTTCATACGAGAGATATCAGGAGGGAAGAGTATGATCCGCGTCAATCCGCGTTTATTGAATCTGAAACCGTATAAGGTGGCATCCCACAAGATCTGGTCAGTGCCTGCGGACGAGCGCGGCGGCATTCTGAAGCTTGACTGGAATGAAGCCACGGTAGCCCCGTCGCCGAAGGTGAAGGAGGCGCTGACAAAACTGATTGGGGAAGAGGATTTTCTGCACCTTTATCCCTCAACCTTCAACGACGCCCTGATGCAGGCTATGAGTGATTATACCGGTATGCCGTCGGAGAATCTGCAGTATTTTGGCAGTTCCGACGCACTCCATGAGTATATCTCGCGGGCATATCTCGGAGAAGGCAGAAAAGTCATGGTTCTCTGGCCGTCCTACGATAATTTTCGGCTGACAGCGGAGTCGACCGGCGCATCCATGTGCTATTCTGAAATGAGCCGGGATTTTGTCTTTTCCCCTGAGAAATTCGCGGAGGATCTTGCCAGAGAGAAACCGGATATGGCATATCTGTGCAATCCCAATAATCCGACAGGTACACTTATTTCCCGGCAGACAGTCGAAGGCTTTGTGAAGGCTTTCCCGGAGACGGTCTTTCTGCTGGATGAGGCTTATATTGAATTTTCCGGCGAAGCATCTTCCTGTCCTCTCGTGAGAGCCTATGATAATCTGCTGGTGACGCGTACCCTGTCAAAAGCTTTTGGTCTTGCGAATATCCGCTTTGGCTATCTGATTGCCTCTGCGGCGAATATCCAGGCAATTTCCCGGATCCGCAATCCTAAGAACATTACAACCTTTACGCAGGTTGCTGCGACAGCGGCGCTTGAGGATGCGGATTATATGCGGGCTTATGCGGAGGAAGTATCGCGCGCAAGGGCACTGTTTGTCAGCGAGATGAACCGAGCGCCGCTTGACCGGCATTTTAAGGCATTTCCGAGCTACGGCAACTTTGTGCTTATCCGCTGCGACGCCGAGAAGACCAAAACGGCGATCCTGGACTGGTACGAGAAGCATGATATTTATGTGAGAAATGTCAGTCAGAGTGAATCCCTGAAAGACTGCATCCGTGTTTCGATCGGAACGAGGCAGCAGATTGAGCGGGTTCTTGCGATAACAAAGCTTGCAATTACGGATGAAATCATTTAAAATAAAATGATTCATATTGTATTTCATGAAAGGAGCAGATCATGAAGAAATTTATTGCTGAATTCAAAGAATTCGCACTGAAGGGCAACATGATTGACATGGCCATAGGCGTGATTATCGGCGGTGCATTTACGGCATTAGTCGGTGCCTTCACAGCGAATATTGTCAACCCTCTGCTTGCTCTGATTCCCGGTGTCAACGGTTTGGATGACGCCCTCAAGATCGTATTAAAAGAAGCGGAACTCGATGCGGCTGGTGCTGTCGTTACGGAAGAAGTTGCCATTAAATTCGGTGCCTTTATCAGCGCGATCATTACCTTCCTGATCCTGGCCCTGATCGTCTTCATGCTTGTCAAGGCCATCAACAAGTTACGGAAGCTGGAAGAGGAAAGGAAAGCTGCTGCTGCCCCTGCCCCGGAACCGGAAGCCCCGACGACCAAGATCTGCCCGTTCTGCAAGAGCGAGATCCCGATCGATGCGGTTCGCTGCCCGCACTGCACGAGCGAACTGCCTGCTGAAGGCTGACAACAAACTCCGGCTCAGCCGGAAAGGAGAGCTATGCGTATCAATGTGACCCGGTCCTCAATGCCGAATTTTGAAGAATACATCGAGGAAATCAGAGATCTGTGGGACAGCCGCTGGCTGACCAATATGGGAGATAAGCATCAGGAGCTTCAGCACTCACTGGAGCGTTTTCTGGATGTTCCCCATGTCGTTCTGTATACAAACGGGCATCTGGCATTGGAAAACGCAGTCGCCGCGATGAACCTCCCCGAAGGCGGGGAGGTCATCACGACGCCGTTTACCTTTGTCTCGACTACGCATGCCATCAGCCGGAACGGCCTTGTTCCTGTGTTTTGCGATATCAATGACCGGGATTATACGATCGATGCGGACAAAATCGAATCGCTGATCACAGAGAAGACGGCGGCGATCGTTCCGGTCCACGTATACGGCAATGTCTGCGACGTAGAGAAGATCGCGGAGATTGCTGCGCGTTATCATTTGAAAGTTGTGTATGATGCGGCCCATGCCTTTGCCGTTCGCTATAAGGGGATAAGCACAGCGAACTTCGGCGATATGTCCATGTTCAGCTTCCATGCGACGAAGGTGTTTCATACCATTGAGGGCGGTGCAGTCTGCTTCAAAGACGATGCCGTCGTCCAGGAGATGAATGACCGCAAGAATTTCGGCATACGCAATGCCGAAGAATGTGTTTATATCGGCGGAAACGCCAAGATGAATGAGTTTCAGGCGGCTATGGGGATATGCAATCTCCGGCATCTGGAGACGGAAATCGGAAAGCGAAAAGACGTATGGACACATTATCATGCAAGACTGGATGGTGTGCCGGGGATTATTATGCCGAAACCACAGAAGGATACCACCCCCAACTATGCCTACTTCCCGGTGATCTTTGACGGATTCAAAAAAAGCCGTGATGAAATCGCCGCCCAGCTTGCCGAAGAAGGGATTTTTGCCCGCAAATATTTTTATCCGCTGACCAACGACTATGCCTGTTACCGAGAGTTCCCGACGGCAGGCAAGGAAAAGACGCCAGTAGCGGCTCATATTGCCGACCGCGTGCTGACACTGCCGATGTATGCGGATCTTTCTGCGGATGATATTGACCGCATCTGCGATCTTGTCCTCCGTTAATGACTGTCAATCCGATAATAAACTGCCCGGAAGGGGTTCTTGATATGCCAGCTTTGGTAACTGTTGCCTGCCTCGCATACAATCACGAGGACTATATTGCGCGCGCTCTGGAGAGTATGCTCTGCCAGCAAACGGACTTTCCTTATGAGATCCTGGTTCATGATGATGCATCGACGGACCGGACGGCAGAAATCCTGCGTGACTATGAAACCCGGTATCCCGGAAAGATACGCGGCTATTACGAAACAGAAAACCAGTTTTACAATCCAGACGTGAATATTATCCGGGATCTTCTGATCCCGATTTCTTCGGGTGAATATATTGCTTTTTGCGAATGCGACGATTCCTGGACGGATCCTCACAAGCTTCAGCGCCAGGTGGATTTTCTGCGCTCGCACCCGGATTACAGCATGTGCGTGCATGCCGCCTACAAACACATTGTGGGAACAGATGAGGCGGAAGATGAGGTATATCCGCCGGAGCCGGAAGACAGGGATTATGACGCGGAGGAGATCATTCGCCGCGGGGCAGGCCTTTTTGCCACCAATTCTTTCATGGTGCGAAAAAGTGCCTATGTAGATCCGCCGAAATGCTTTTCCATGCTGGACGTCGGTGACTATACTTTGCTGATGTATGCCGCATTTAACGGCATGATCCGCTACCTGAAGCAGCCTATGTCTCGCCACAATGAAGGGGTGAAGGATTCATGGACGGTCAGGATCTGGCGGGATCCGGCAAAGCATGTGACTCATCAGAAGGAGATGATTGCTCTCCTTGAAGGGATCGACCGGCACTATGAAGGAAAGTACCATGCGGCCTTTGCCGATGCAGAAAAAGAGCGGGCAAAAGATGCACTGGAAACGGAATATCAGATCGCGTTAAAAGCGGGTGACCGGGCAGCCTTAAAACAGCCGCGTTTCCGCGAACTTGTCAAAAGAGACAGGAAAATCGCCTTCCACAAAATGCTGAACGAGCATTTCAGCTGGTTGGTCAAGCTGAAGCATACCATCATTAAAGATCATTAACGTCGGAAAAGGACAGAAAGAGAAAATGACAGACGGCAGGAAAGTGGCAAACGGCTTTATCTGGAGGCTTCTTGAGCGCTTCGGCGCACAGGGGGTCACGCTTGTGGTCAGCCTGATCCTTGCCCGTATTCTGAATGTTGATGATTATGGGATCGTTGCGCTTGTATCGATTTTCACCTCAATCCTTTCGGTTTTTGTGACGAGCGGCCTGAATGATGCGCTGGTACAGAAGAAAGACGCAGATGATCTCGACTTTTCCACCGTCTTTTATTTCAACATCGTCATGTGTCTTACGATGTATGCGATGATGTATTTCGGCGCGCCGCTCATTGCCGTCTTTTTCAACCGGCCGAATGCGGTGCCCTATATCCGCGTTTTGTCGCTGATCCTTGTCTTTGGCGGCATCAAGAACATACAGTGCGCCTATGTAGCCAGAAACCTTCTGTTCAAACGCTTTTTCTTCGCGACGCTGAGCGGCACGGTGATTGCGGCCGGCGTCGGCATCTGGATGGCATTGCATCAGTACGGCGCCTGGGCGTTAATTGTCCAGAACCTAGTCAACACGACGATCGATACCATCATCCTCTGGCTTACCGTCAAATGGCGGCCGAAGAAGATGTTTTCCTTTGCCCGCCTGAGGGAGCTGTTTGCCTTTGCCTGGAAACTGCTTGTGAGTGCGTTGATCGACGTGGTTTACAGCCGTCTTTATCAGCTTGTCATTGCCAAGAAATATGACGATGAAGCCCTTGCTTATTATAACAAAGGGGATACCTTCCCGAATCTTCTGGTGACCAGCATCAACGCGGCGACCGACAGTGTGCTGCTCCCCGTCATGAGTGAAGCGCAGGACAACCCGGAACGGGTAAAGGCGATGACACGGCGCGCCATTTCGTTCAGCTCTTTCGTGATCATGCCGATGATGATGGGACTTGCGGTCTGTTCAGAATCCTTTGTCCACTGGATCCTCCTTGAAAAATGGATGCCGGCCGTTCCCTTTATCCGTATTTTCTGTTTCGGATATGCGTTTTACTGCGTTCATACCGCCAATCTGAATGCCATTAAAGCTCTGGGACGGAGCGATCTGTTCTTAAAACTGGAAATCATTAAGAAATGCATGGGTATTGTCATCTTGCTGATCTCCATGCAGTACGGCGTGATGGCCATGGCATACAGCTCATTAGTGTCGAGCGTGCTGAGCCAGATCATCAATTCCTGGCCGAACCGGAAGCTGTTAAATTACAGCTATCTTGATCAGTTAAAGGATATGATGCCGAACATGCTGCTGACAGTCGTCATGGGGGCGGCTGTGTACAGCATTTACTTCCTTGGTCTGCCCGACTGGCTGACCCTGTTCATCCAGATCCCGCTCGGCGTTTTGCTTTATGCCGGTGGCGCGAAATTGTTCCATCTGGAAAGCTTTGAATTTGCTCTGTCACTGATCAGAAAAAGGAGAGAAAAGAACTGATGTCACCTGGACATTTCTTGTATCAACTGCTGATTGGACCAATTGAACTATTTTTTGAAACCATTTACGGAGCAGCGAACGGTCTGCTCGGAAACAACGGACTGGCGATCATCGTATTAAGCCTTGCGATGAATCTTTTGCTGCTGCCGCTCTACCGACGGGCAGATGCGATCCAGGCAGAAGAGCGTGATACCGAAAACAAACTGTCCGCATGGAGCACGCATATCAAAAAGACGTTTCAGGGCGATGAGCGCTTCATGATCCTCCAGGCCTACTACCGTGAAAACCATTATAAGCCTTTTTATGCACTGAAGGGATCTTTGCCGCTTGTTCTGGAGATTCCTTTCTTTATTGCGGCTTATCATTTCCTTTCGAATCTGGAGGAATTAAAGGGCACGCCCTTTGGCCCTGTTGCGAATCTCGGTGCTCCTGACACTTTGCTGCAGATCGGCGGACTGACGCTGCATGCGCTGCCGATTCTGATGACACTCATCAATATGGTCTCCAGTGCCGTCTATACGAAAGGGCTGCCGGCAAAAGATAAAATCAAGCTGTATGGCATGGCGCTGATTTTCCTGGTCCTGTTGTATGACTCGCCTTCCGGTCTGGTGATCTACTGGACCATGAACAATCTGTTCTCTCTGCTGAAAAATCTGGCGGCAAGATGGATCAAGCCGCGCGGCACTGCGCGGGACGGTGATCTTGCAAAGGCAGGCAAGGCTAATCTTTTTCCCCTTGGCTGCGTATTTCTTGCCCTGCTTACCGGCGTCCTGATTCCTTCTGCTGTCATTCTGTCTTCCCCCGCGGAATTTGTCCAGATCAGGGATTTCTATTCGCCGCTCAGGCATATTTTGAATGCTGCACTGCTGTCATTTGGGCTGTTTGTGGTTTGGTTCAGCGTTTTTTATTACATGGCGGGAGCCAAACTGAGAAAATGGATGAATTACGCCGTGCTGCTTGCCTGCGGCGTTTTTGCCGTAGATTATATGTTTTTCGGCACATCGCTCGGGACAATGAGCGCTGCGCTGAAATATGATATTTTCCCGGCATTTTCAATGAAAGAGAAGCTGCTGAACCTGTTGGTCATTCTGCTGCTTGCCGCAGCAGCCTATCTTGCTTTGCAGAAAAAACAGGATTTCCTGAAAGGCCTGTATGTGATACTGATCATCGCTGTGCTTGGCATGTCTGCCGTAAATATGGTCAGGATTCAGACTGCACTGCCGGAAATCAGAAAAACGGCAGAACACATGGCTTCTTTGCCCGGCGATGAAGCGCATTTTAAACTGAGCAAAGAGGGAAAAAACGTTATTGTTCTGATGCTGGACCGAGCCATCGGAAGCTATTTGCCTTATCTTTTCCAGGAAAAGCCGCAGCTGCAGGAGCAGTTTGCCGGTTTCACCTATTATCCGAAAACCCTTTCCTTCGGCGGGTTCACCAATTTCGGGGCACCGGCTCTCTTTGGCGGTTACGAGTATACACCGGAGAATATGAATGCTCGGGCGGATAAACCGCTGGTTGAGAAGCATGACGAAGCCCTGAAGCTCATGCCTGCTGTCTTTGATCAGGCGGGGTATGAAGTAACGGTTTGTGAACCGTCTTATGCAGGATATCAGTGGATTCCGGACCTGACGATCTTTCAGGACTTGCCGCGCATCCAAACCTATCTTACGGAATCCGGTCAGTTTACCCTGACTTCTCCGGAGGAGCAGATCGCTCAGGTCAACCGGGTCTGGGAACGCAATTTCTTCTGTTACAGTCTCATGAAATGTGCGCCTCTCATGGTGCAGCGTTATCTTTACCGCGGCGGCACGTATTTTAAGCTGGATACGGCAGAACATATGACGGCGCAGACGGTCACAGGCATGTCGCGGGCAGAAGGCAAGGACAGAGGATTTCTGAACAGCTATGCTTTTTTGCACGCACTCCCTGACATTACGCAGCTTACTGAGGATGGAACGAATACCTTCCTGATGATGAGCAATTCCGCAACGCACGAGCCGATGCTGCTTCAGGAACCGGCTTATGAACCGGCATCCGTTGTGGAGAACACGGAATATGATGAAACGCACAAGGACCGCTTTATCGTGAACGGCAGAGAAATGCATGTAGAAAATGCCGATCAGATGAAGCATTACCAGTCCAATATGGCTGCAATGCTCCAGCTCGGCCGCTGGTTTGACTGGATGCGTGAGCAGGGCGTGTATGACAACACAAGGATTATCATTGCTGCCGATCACGGAAGAGACCTCGGTCAGTTCGATGACTGGATCTTCGGCACAGAGCTGTCAGAGGATATCATGCTGTTTAATCCGCTTCTGATGGTTAAGGATTTTGACAGTAAAGTCTTTCAGACGGACAGCTGTTTCATGACGAATGCAGATGTCCCTTCCCTCGCCTTTCAGGACCTTATTAAGGATCCTGTCAATCCTTTCAGCGGCAATCCGGTGCAGTGCGGGGAGAAAACAGCGGGCGAACTGCATATTTTCGGGTCGCGGATCTGGGATGTCCTGGAAAATAACGGCAGCACCTTCCGGCCGGGGCCCTGGTATGCACTGGACGGCGATATGTTTGATGCACATTCCTGGAAAAAGCTGGGTGAGTACTGAGCGGAGGTGGAAATGATGAAACTGCTGTACATCGATCCCGGTACGGGAAGTATGCTTTTTACCATATTGATCGGGGTGCTGGGAACCGGTTTCTACCTGCTTCGAAAGTTTTGGGTAAAGCTTCGTTTTCTTATATCCGGCGGCGCAAAAGATACAGTAAAATTGCAGGAAAGGATCCCTTTTGCGATTTTTTCGGACAGCAAGCGCTACTGGAATCAGTTTGAACCGATCTGCAATGAATTCGAAAAGCGAAAGATTCCGCTTGTGTATATGACGGCTTCGCCGGATGATCCTGCACTGGAAAAAGGCTTTCAATATGTGAAGTGCTCCTTCATCGGTGAAGGAAACCGCGCCTTTGCCCATCTGAATTTCCTGAAAGCGGATGTGCTGCTTTCCACAACACCGGGGCTTGATGTGTATCAATGGAAAAGATCGCCGGATGTCAAATGGTATGTCCATATCGCTCACGCTTCAAGCGATATTACGCTTTACCGCATGTTTGGGATCGATTTTTATGATGCGATCCTTCTGTCGGGGGAATACCAGATCCACCAGATTCGTGAACTGGAGAGACTGAGAAGTCTGCCTGAGAAAGAATTGGAAATTGTCGGTGTCCCGTACCTGGATGCGATGGCCCGGCGCCTTGCACAGGCAGGACCGATCCCGAACCACGAAAAAACGGTCCTGCTTGCCCCTTCCTGGGGAAGCAGCGGTATCTTAAACCGCTACGGCGGGACGATTATCGAGGCACTATTGACTACAGGCTGTCACATCATTATTCGGCCGCATCCGCAGTCCTTTACTTCCGAAAAGGAAATGCTTGCCTCACTGATGCAGCAGTATCCTGCAAGTGAGCAGCTGGAATGGAACCGTGATAATGACAACTTTGAAGTGCTTCGCCGTTCCGATCTGCTGATATCGGATTTCTCTGGCGTCATCTTTGACTATGCTCTGATTTTCGGCAGGCCGGTGCTATATGCCGATACATCGTTTGACAAGAGTCCTTATGATGCCTGCTGGCTGGAAGAGGAGCTCTGGACATTCCGTACGCTGCCGAAGATCGGAAGGAAGCTCTCGCAGGATATGTTCCCGCAGCTGAGGAGCCTGATTGACGAGATGACAGATAATCCGGAGTACAGAGCGGCTATAGAAACGGCAAGAAAGGAAACCTGGGCCAACAGGGGAGAAGCGGCAGAACGTGTTGCCGATTATATGATCAGGCGGCAAAAGAGGGAATAAAGAACAGCTCCGGATCTGATTGTCCGGAGCTGTTCTTTCTTTAAGCAGAAGCTGTTTTAGCGTTCGATCCCCCTGCGCTTCATCCACGCGGGAAGGTCTTCGCTCTTTTTTTGGTAATAACGACAGAAACGGTAGCGGCAGGTCTCGCAGGTTCCCTTGTTGCTCTTGACCGGAGGCTCGCCCTTGACATTGTCTTCGAGATAGGCAATCATGGCTTCGAGCTTCTCTTTGTCTCCGTCGACAGCAAGCGTTACAGCGCCTTCATTGCCGCCGACGCCGCCGCAGCAGACCAGATGTGCTTCACAATCAAAGAGCAGTTTAATGGCTTCGATCTCTGTGATGATCATGGTATTGCCAAGGCAGTACATGCCGCAGTCAGCTCCCAGAGAATAGTCTATATGCGAAGCGCCCCCGAGCGCGCGGGCAGATTCTCTGACCGAGGGCACAAGCTTTTCCAGGCCGACCGGTGTGATCATAAGCAGTCCTTTGGATGTGACAGTGCCGATGATACGGGGGATCGTGCCGCCGTCAAAACCTGCCGTGATCACGCCCACATAACCCTGCATATCGACTGCATTTGCGCCTTTGATCACGACGGTTTCCGCATGGTAATCGTTCAGTGCTTCCGTCAGGGTCATGTCCTTTGCTTCGCCCTTTAAAAACACATTGGGATAGCTCTTGCGGCTTTCCGGTGCCGTAACACAGAGAACGCCGTCGCAGCTGATGCCCGCGGTGCAGCGGCCGGGTTCAATTGCATCGTCATGCAGCAGTTCCTGGGCAATGAAGGCGTTGGTGGTGCCGCCGGCCAGCAGAAGATAGGCTTCATTCCAGGCTTTCTGCACTTCGGGAACGGCCAGGACGGCTTTGGCAATCAGACGGCGGGATTCCGCACTTGTCAGGGTAAATACAGCTTTCATATTTTTCTCCTTTCACATGGTTATGATCACTGTCAGGCTTCGTCTTTTGCGAATCTGCATTAATGTTTCAGCTTGCGGTAAACTTTGTTCATCAACAGCAAAAGACCGGTTTTGCCCTGAGAAAAAAGCTTCAGGATTATGCGCTGCCGCACAGGAAGGCAGGCACTTCCGGCAACAGACTTAAGCTCGGGATGTGCTTTGTTGAAGCGCCGGACAAAGTCCCCGATTTTCTTTTTGTCTTCCCCCTCTTCAAGGAAATAGAGAACGTCATTCACAATGCTCTTGTAGGCATTTGCCTTAAGGCGTATACGGTGGGCTTCATCGTCCATGCCCCAAAGCTTAAGATATTCCTCAAACAGATTCAGGCGTGCCGTATTAAAGCGCTTATCCATGTTTTGTTCATCGAACACATGCATGACGCTTCCGTTATGGATGCGGTAGCGATAGAGCACATCCGGAAGAAGCAGAACGTGTTCCGCTTTCGTGAGCGGATACAGGGAATGACAGACATCCTCACTGTACGGATTGTCGATGAGCGCGCTGTAATCCGTCGGATCGTTTTTCATCAGATCGGCACGGATCATTTTTAAGACTAAGCCGTCAAGGAGATTGGAGGTGATCAGCATCTCATAAATCTCGTCCTTGCCCTTGCCGCTCAGCATTTTTCTCTCGGGGAAAATGGCCGGTCTGACAACATCGGGACTTCCGTCCTCGAAGAAAAAGGAGAGATCGTAAAGAACAACATCAGGCCTGGGATCGCCCTGCAGCGCGGAAGACAGCTTTTCTATGGCATGTTCGTCCAGAATATCATCGGCATCCAGCCAGATCAGATAATCCCCTTTCGCTTCGCGGACAGCGGTTCTTCTGGTGTAGACCGTGCCGCGGTGCGGATTGTGCACAGCGCGGATGATTCCGGGATGTGAAGCAGCAAGGCGGTCGCAGAGTGCGCCGCTTCCATCGGGAGATCCGTCTTCCACAAGAACGATTTCATAATCGCCTGACTGCTTCAGGACGGAAGAAACGGTCTGTTCCAGATACTTTTCTGCTTTATACACGGGGATAAGGATACTGAAAGTCATGGTATAAGCTCTCTAATACTTACAGGATGCAAGCATTATATCATAAGATGAAAAACTTGATAAGCCCCCGGAAATGCTTTATAATATTTTTAATATACGGCCTCGGCCGATGATAATAAATAAGGATTCAGGCATGAGCAAAGTCAGCATTATTATACCGGTCTATCAGACAGAAGACTATATTGAGGAATGCGTCAGATCGTATCTTGCGCAAACGCATGAAGACCTTGAAGTTCTGCTGATCGATGACGGATCGACAGACGGTTCCGGGAGGATCTGTGATGAGCTTGCGGCAAAGGATGCGCGGGTTAGAGTGATCCATCAGCAAAACGGAGGCGTCAGCAAAGCGAGAAACCGCGGCCTTCAGGAGGCGTCAGGCGAATATATTGTATTTGGGGACAGTGACGACTGGGTTGATGCGCATCTCCTCGAATGGCTGCTTGCCAAACAAAAGGCAAGCGGCGCGGATGTCGTTTGTCATGCCTACGCCCGCGAGCTGAAGGAAGGAACGGAATATCCATCAAAGGCGCTTCCCAAAACCTTTATGACGGCAGACGAATACATCGCGGGATCACTCGGAGAATCAAGCGGGATGATTTTATCAGCCTGCCTGGCGTTATATCCGGCTGAAGCGGCCAAAGCCCTGCGTTTCCGCGAGGATCTTCCGTACGGAGAAGATTCGCTCTATCTGTGCACGCTGCTGTCCCGCATCTCTTCAGTCTATTATGAACCGGAAGCCTTATATCACTACCGCGTCATCAGAGAGGGCAATACCCTCGGCACGACTTCTCTGGCAAAGCTGGAGAAGGTGATCTCGGCAAGCAGGGCAATGGCTGCAGTCTGGGAAAAGACACCGGGCAGTGCCTGGCATTATTTGTTAAGACTTGTGGCCGACAACGAGATCGAAGCAGCAAGACAGGCACACGCAGAAGGCAATAAAACTGCCTTCATCCGGCACAGGAAAGAGGCGCGGAAGCTCGCATCAAGGATCAGCCGTTTTTCAGATATTCCCGCAAAGGCAAGACTGCGCAGATGCCTCTCTGCGGCATCTCCGATTCTTGGCGTAGGCCTGTACAACCGTATGAGAGGTTTTGAGTCATGATCAGTATCATTGTCCCTGTCTATAAGGTGGAAGCATATCTGGATGACTGTGTAAAGAGCCTTGTCCGGCAGACATACCGGGACCTGGAAATTATTCTTGTGGATGACGGCTCGCCGGACCGGTGCGGGGCCATGTGTGACAACTGGGCAAAGGAAGACGCAAGGATCCGGGTGATCCACCAGCTAAACGGCGGGCTTTCCGCCGCCAGAAACAGCGGGATCCGTGCGGCATCCGGTGAGTTTATCAGTGTTATCGACAGCGATGACTGGACCGAGCCCGATATGATGGAAAAAATGCTTGGCGCCTTGATAAAGACAGGTGCAGATATTTGCATCTGCGGCTGGATCAATGAATATGAAAATACGGCACGCAATGCGGATAAGGTGCTTCCGGATGCCGGTCTTCTGACAAGACAGGAGGCGCTGGGACGCCTTGCCGGAGAGCATGCCGTGCCGTTCATTGTGGCCTGGAACCGTCTTTGCAGACGAAAGATCTACGACAATGTGCTTTTCCCGGTTGGCAAGATCCATGAGGATGAGTATACCGCACATGAGATCATAGGCTCCACTCAGTCAGTTGTGACGCTGGACAGTGCCTTTTATCATTATCGCCACCGGGCAAAGAGCATCATGGCAAGTGAAAATGCCGAGGAATCCCACCTGAAAACAGCAGAATTCCTGGCAATGCGTTTTGACTGGTTTGGAAAAAATGATGCGCAGGCCCTGCAGCCGGAGTGCTTTAAAACCTTCCTGAGCGCATACACGATGGCGGTGCGCAATCTGGATCCGGAAAACGAAGTTTTCAGGACAAGGCTTACGGCGCTAAGCAAAAAGGGCCTTTCGATGAGAAGAGAGCTGAAGGCGGTAAAACTGTCTGTCAAGGACGAACTGATTCTGAAAGCTCCGTTTATGTGGAGAACGCTCTATGCGGTGAAGGGGAAGCTGACAGGCAGGTAGCACGAAATGCTGCTGAGAAAGAACAAAACATTGCCGCCGGCAAAGACTTGTAGTATAATTAAATATTATTGCGAAAGGAGACAGGTATGACAAAGGAACGATCATTTACAGCGGTAACAAGACGAATCGGTCTGTTCTGTCTGTGTCTCTTTTTCTTTGACTGTGCAGCGACCGGTTCAGGCAGGTATTTCGCAGTCGGCCCGATTACGCCGCGTATCGTACTGACCGGCCTGATCATGCTGTGCGCAGCACCGACTTTCTTCAGCGAGATTGAAAAGCAGATCAGAAATCCTCTGAACTGGCTCGTTATGATTTTCCTCTGTTATATGGTTTTTGAAGCCTTCCGCGGACAGGCCTTCGGCAACAATGCCGCGGTGCTTCGCTCGGATGTCAAGGGCTTCATCTATATGCTGCTGATCCCCGGGATGTTGGGGTTGATCAGAGAGGAAAAGGATGTCCGGCTTGCGGTAAATGCGGTTCTCGCCGGCTGTCTTGTGCAGGCACTGGTGTGCGTTTTGTCAAATGTAGTCCTGTCCGGCTTTGCTCCTTCTTTTTATGAGACCTATGTGGAAGGCATCTGGGCGGTCAACTGGGGAACGATCCTTCCCTGTGAATACGGCGCATACCGGGTCTTCTGCAAGAGCAGTATTTATCTTGTTGCTGCCTGCTCGATCCTGCTTGGACGTATCGTCCGGGCAGAAAAGACCGGCCACGTGATCGGATACGGCACCTTGTTTTTACTGAATGCCGAGGCTGTCATGCTGACCTATACGCGCAGCATTTATCTGACGACCGGCGTGGTATTTCTGTTAACGTTTGTTTTCTGCCTGCTTACGGCACCGGTCAAAAAAGTATTGCTCAGAACATTTCTGCTTTTACTTCTTTTCCTGGGCCTGACTTATGCACAGGAACTCGCATTAAGGCAGGGAATTTTCCAGTATGCCTGTGCAAGATGTTTCAATTATGATCTGAATGCACATATTCCTCTTCCGCACACCTGGACGGAAGGCGACGTGGATATGCAGGAGATTACAGCAAATTCGAACGAGACCCGTGCGGCGACGGTTAACGGCCTGAAGGCGATCATTAAAGAGAATCCGGTGATCGGCCGCGGTCTCGGTGCAACAGGAGAGGAACGTAACGGAGCAGACGAATACTTCTACCTGGATGTGCTGGCGCGTATGGGCATTGTCGGACTGTTTCTGTACTTGATGCCGCTGCTTCTTGTTCTGCTTCGCTTGGTCAGAAGAAGAACCGCATTGCTTACCTCGCCGGAGACAGGACTTATTCTGATCGGGCTCATCGGCTTTTTGATTGCAACTTATTTTAACCCCTGGATGAATGCCGTGCTTGGCATTGCCTGGTATGCCTTGACATCGGCATCGGTTTGGATCCTGCAGGATAGAAAAGAGGATTAGCATGTGTGGAATAGTTGGTTATGTCGGACCTCATAAAGCAGCCCCCATCCTTCTGGAGGGTTTAGCTAAGCTGGAATACAGAGGGTATGATTCTGCAGGCATTGCCGTGCGCGACGGAAAAAATGACCCTGAAGTCATCAAGGTCAAGGGACGTCTCAAAGGCCTGATCGAGAAAACAAACGGCGGAGAGGACGTTCCCGGCTGCTGCGGGATCGGCCATACCCGCTGGGCTACGCATGGAGAACCGAGTGAAACCAACGCTCATCCGCATGTTTCTCCCGACAACATGGTGGTCGGTGTACACAACGGAATCGTGGAGAATTATCAGGAGCTTCGGGCGAAACTGGAACGGAAAGGCTATACCTTTTACTCCCAGACAGACACGGAAGTGCTGATCGATCAGGTCGATTACTATTATCGAAAATATAAAGTTGGTCCGATCGATGCGCTGGCCAAGACCATGGTTCGCGTGCGCGGATCCTACGCGCTGGTTGTGATGTTCAAGGATTATCCGGACGTCATTTTCGCTATGCGCAAGGATAGTCCCATGATCGTAGGCCGCGGTGACAGGGAATCCTTCCTGGCCTCTGATGTTCCGGCGATCCTGAAATATACGCGCGACGTCTATTATGTCAACAATCTGGAAATGGTCAGACTCTCTTCAGGCGGAGTTACTTTCTTTAACCTGGACGGAGATGTGGTGGATAAGGAACTTGTCCACATAGACTGGGATGCTCAGGCTGCGGAAAAAGGCGGCTTTGAGCATTTCATGATGAAGGAGATCTATGAGGAGCCGAAGGCACTTACGGATACGCTTTCCAGTGTTCTCAAACAGGATGATCTGGACTTTGGAAATATCGGCCTGCATGATGACTTGATTCGCGGCATAACGGACATCACGATCACAGCCTGCGGATCTGCCTATCATACCGGAATTGTCGGGCAGTACGTCACGGAAGCGCTGACAAGGATCCCGGTAAGGGTCGAGCTTGCCTCGGAATTCCACTACCGGAATCCGATATTGAAGCCGACGACGCTTGTCATTGTTATCTCGCAGAGCGGTGAAACGGCAGACAGTCTTGCGGCGCTCCGTGAGGCAAAAAGGCTGGGGGCTAAGACGCTTGCCATTGTCAATGTACTCGGCTCGTCGATCGCAAGGGAAGCGGACTATGTTTTCTATACACTCGCAGGGCCTGAGATCGCTGTAGCCACGACGAAAGCCTACAGTGCCCAGCTGATGGCTCTCTATACGATCGCTCTGAAAATGGCTAAAGTACGCGGACAGCTCGATGCAGAGCGTTTTGGCAGTCTGCTTGAACAGCTGCAGGCTTTGCCTGAAATTTCCTCCAGAATTCTTGATAATAAGGAGAAAATCCAGCGCCTTGCCGCTGAAAAATGCGCAGAAAAGGATATTTTCTATATCGGCCGCGGCATCGATTATGCAGTGAGCCTGGAAGGCAGCCTGAAATTCAAGGAGATTTCGTACATTCACTCCGAAGCGTATGCTGCCGGCGAGCTAAAGCACGGCACGATCTCTCTGATCGAAGAGGGAACACCGGTGATCGGCGTGGTCACGCAGGAAGGCACTGCGGAAAAAACAGTCAGCAATATGGTGGAATGCAAGAGCAGAGGGGCTTATGTCATCGCTGTTACGCGGGAAGGTCTTGAGGATCTGGTGCAGAAGACCGCAGACTATGTGCTGACACTTCCGGCTGTCGATGATCTGTTTATGGCGTCGGTAACGGTTGTTCCGCTGCAGCTTATCGCCTACTATGTCTCGGTTTCCAAAGGCCTGGATGTGGACAAGCCGCGGAATCTCGCCAAAAGCGTTACAGTAGAATAATTTCAAGAAAGAAAAAGGAGAATAGTTGATAGGATGGAATCTGTATTACTGACCGGGGGAATGGGATATATTGGCTCGCATACAGCGGTAGAGCTTCTGCGGGAGGGCTATGACGTCATCCTGGTGGATGATCTGTCAAACAGCTCAGCCGATGTTCTGGACCGGATAGAATCAATCACCGGTGTCCGTCCGAAGTTTTATCAGGCAGATGCAGCAGATCACGAAGCCATGACTCCGGTTTTCCGTGACAACAATATCGGTGCCGTCATCCATTTTGCCGGCTATAAGGCAGTAGGAGAGTCAGTGCAGAAGCCGCTGCTGTATTACCGCAATAACATAGACAGTGCTCTGACGGTTCTTGAGCTGATGGAAAAATACAATGTTCAGCGCTTCATTTTCAGTTCGTCGGCAACGGTCTACGGGGAACACAACACGCCGCCGCTCACGGAGGACCTGCCGACAGGCGGGATCACAAATCCTTATGGCTGGACAAAGTATATGATAGAAGAGATCCTGAAAGACGCAGCAAAGGCCAATCAGGAACTCTCCGTGGTCCTTCTGCGCTACTTCAATCCGATCGGCGCCGATGAAAGCGGCCTGATCGGAGAAAAACCGAATGGTATTCCGAATAATCTGATGCCTTATATCGCTCAGGTGGCAGCAGGAATCAGAGATCATCTGAATGTATTCGGCAATGATTATCCGACTGTCGACGGAACAGGCGTCCGGGACTACATCCATGTAACGGATCTGGCAAGGGGGCATGTTGCCGCCCTTCGCTACAGCCGCACGCATACCGGCGCAGAAGCGATCAATCTCGGAACAGGCAACGGTGTGAGCGTCCTGCAGCTGATCCATGCGTTTGAAGAAGCGAACGGGATCCGTATTCCCTATGAAATCGCTCCGCGCAGGGCAGGAGATGTCGCAGAGATGTATGCCTGCCCGGATAAGGCGGAAAAGCTCTTGAACTGGCATGCAGAAAAGACGATCGAAGATTGCTGCAGAGACAGCTGGCGCTTCCAGAAAGGCATAGCGGATGAGCTCCGTGTGATGCGTTCCCGCTAAAGAGAGGCAGAAATGAGAAGATTTCAGGAAAAACCCTGGTATCCGATGGCCGTAGCCATCAGTATCGGCGTGGTAATGTATGTCAGCCTGACAAATCTGGGCACGATCCTGCGGGCTGTTGGAAAATTCATCAGTTTCTTTTCACCGGTGATTATCGGCGTGATCATCGCCTATATTGTCAACCCGCTTGCCAAGTTCTATGAAAAAATACTGTTTAAAAATATCGATCCGAAAAAAAAGAGACACATGGTCTCCAATATTCTTGCCTTTATCACATTTATCTTATTTTTAGCCCTGATTCTTTATTTGCTGATTCCGCAGCTGATCGGAAGCATTATGTTTCTTGCGGACAATCTGGATTCTTATCTGGATGCAACAAAACATTTGCTGGATGACTTGGGGATTGCAGGGTCGATCGAAGGTCTTGAGGAGATTTTGAATTCTTCCGGAGATTTGCTGAAAAAAATACTGGATTTGCTGACGAAGAATATTGACAGCATCATTTCCGGTACGGCCAGCGCAGGCAAAAGTCTGCTCAACGTGGGGATTGCTTTTATCCTTTCGATTTATATTATTTCGGACAAGGACAAGATCAAAGAAGGCGTTAAGCGCCTGATTGCAGCACTGCTTTCAAGCGAACGTTATGAAAGGCTGACCGGATTTGTCCGGAAATGTGACGTCATCCTGGAACAGTATGTTACGCACAATTTCCTCGACAGCCTGATTGTCGGGGTCGCCAACAGCATTTTTATGGCGATCTGTCGTATGCCGTATGTCGGTCTGGTGTCGGTGGTTGTTGCGCTGACGAACCTGATTCCGACCTTCGGACCGATCATCGGCTGGGTCATAGGCGGCTTCCTTTTAGTTCTGATCAAACCCTGGTATGCCCTTGCCTTCACTTTATTTACCATTGTTCTGCAGACAGCGGACGGCTATGTTATCAAGCCCAAGCTCTTCGGGGATACCCTCGGTGTGTCAGGACTGCTGATCCTGGTTGGCGTGATTGTCGGCGGGAGAATGTTCGGTATTGTCGGCATTCTTGTAGCCATCCCCGGTGTGGCGATCCTTGACCTTCTCTATAAGGAGTTTGTGCTTTTGAGGCTTGAAGCAAGAAAACAGGAGGAAAACAAGGCACTTTCCGAGGAAAATACACAGAATAATTCAGAAGAAAAAAGCGGGCAGTAAGCCCGCTTTTTTTGTATAGGGTTGATTATTCACCTTTTCCGTATGATTTCATATGACGCTTGATGGCATCAAAGGTCTCGTCACTGATATAGTGCTCGATACGGCAGGCATCGTCCACTGCCGTTTGTTCACTGACGCCAAGATCGATGAGCAGCCGTGATAAAACGGTATGACGTTCATAAATACGTCTGGCTTTCTCTTCACCGGCTTCTGTCAGTTTGATATGTCCGAATTCATCGGTGACCGCAAGACCGTCTTTCTTCAGTAAACCGATTGCACGGCTGACAGAAGGTTTGGAAAAGCCCATATATTCGCTGACATCGATTCCGCGTACCACTGAAGACTTTTTAGACAGAACATAAATCGTCTCCAGATACATTTCTCCTGATTCCTGCATAATGCTAAACCTCAGCTTCCACAAGATTATCTTTTAATAGATTACAATATTTCCATGGTTTTATCAAGTCCTTCCCTTTGCCTCATAAAGAATAAAAAAAGAATAAAAAACGCTTGACAAGTTAGCAGCTGCTTACTATACTGTGCAATGAGGTTAGCTTAAGCTAATCATCCAATATCGGTAACTCCGGTTATAAGACCGGGAAAAGGAGGAACAATTTGCTTCCGCTTGGATTTGCAGACATGAATGAAGAACAGGTCGTTAAAAAGGTCAGCGGCACGCCGGAGGTGAAAAAACATCTGGAAAACCTCGGCTTTGTCCCCGGCAGCAGCGTTTCGGTCTTAAGCCGGAGCGGCGGCAACCTGATCGTCAAGGTCAAGGAATCGAGAGTCGCCATCGGAGAAGAAATGGCGAGAAAGATCATGGTATAAAGGAGGAAGAGGAAGGAATGAAAACGCTGCGTGACGTAGCCGTGGGAGAAACGGCAAAGGTCAGGAAGCTGCATGGAGAAGGGGCTGTAAAGCGCCGCATCATGGACATGGGCATCACGAAGGGTATTGAGGTCTACGTGCGCAAGGTGGCGCCGCTTGGTGACCCGCTTGAGCTGACCGTAAGAGGCTATGAACTGAGTCTGCGCAAGGCTGACGCGGAAATGATCGAAGTGGAATAAGTCATATTTTTTTGCGAATGCGGTTAGCAAAAACTAACCATGAAAGGACGGAATTAAAACATGGAGATTCGCATCGCCCTGGCGGGCAACCCCAACAGCGGTAAAACGACCCTGTTCAACGCGCTGACCGGCTCGAACCAGTTCGTAGGCAACTGGCCCGGTGTCACCGTTGAGAAAAAAGAAGGCAAACTGAAGAAAAACAACGAGGTCACGATCACCGACCTTCCCGGCATCTATTCCCTTTCTCCCTATACACTGGAAGAAGTGGTGGCGAGAAATTATCTGATCGGCGAACGCCCTGACGTGATCCTGAATATCGTTGACGCGACCAATCTGGAACGCAACCTGTATCTGACGACTCAGCTGACGGAACTCGGCATTCCGGTCGTGATGGCGCTCAACATGATCGATATCGTCCGCAAGAACGGCGACAAGCTGAATTCGGCCGAGCTCTCGAACCGCCTGGGCATCCCGGTGGTGGAGATCTCCGCGCTGAAGGGCGACGGCGTGGACAAGGTCGCTCAGGAAGCCGTGAAGGCGGCTCAGCGGAAAGCCTCCGCTCCGGCCCACACCTTTAACGGCATCGTGGAACACGCGCTTGCGCATATCGAAGAAGCCGCCGTGCACGGCATGCCCGAAGAGCAGCAGCGCTGGTATGCCGTCAAGCTCTTTGAGCGTGATGAGAAAGCGGTGGAAGCGCTGAAGCTGCCGAAGAGCACGCTTGACCATATCGAGCAGGACATTCAGGCTGCCGAAAAGGAGATGGACGACGACGCGGAAGCCATCATCACGAATGAACGCTATGTTTACATCGCGGAGCTGATCAAGGGCATCTATGTGAAAAAGTCGACGGAGAAGCTCAGCGTTTCCGATAAGATCGACAAGATCGTGACCAACCGGATCCTGGCGCTGCCGATCTTCGCGGGTGTGATGTTCCTGGTCTACGCGCTGGCGATGGGCAAGCCCATCGGTGACGGCGGCATCTCCATCGGTACCTTCCTGACCGACTGGGCCAACGACGTGCTCGGCGAAGCGTGGCTGACGAACGGTTCCCGCGCGATCCTGGAAGGCTGGGGCGCGGCTCCCTGGCTGGTCGGCCTGATCTCCGACGGTATCTTCGCCGGCGTCGGCGCTGTGCTCGGCTTCGTGCCGCAGATGCTGGTCCTCTTCCTGATGCTCTGCATCCTTGAAGACATTGGCTACATGGCCCGTATCGCCTTC
>DJYD01000037.1:10883-23226 GCA_002449955.1 Lachnospiraceae bacterium UBA6987 | reverse complement strand
CTCAGGCACCGCGACGATCAGGAGTATTACAACACAGCCAAGTTCTCCGATCTCGATCCGAACTTTGCGAACTATTGCGATCTTCATTATCCCGAGGATGCGGAAAAACCGGATGAAACGGAATGGGGCAGCTTCTATCTGAATAAGGAAGAATGCGAACCCGGCTATTACGATTTCATTTTCACCTACGAAGGAAAAGCCATCGCCACCTTGCTTACCCGTTTCTATAACGAAAATGAGCTCACCGTCAAATCCGACGCTGAGCTGGAAGCTCTGATGCACGAATGAGCGAAGCCGTGTTTGAAGAACGTTTTGTAAAGCTTGTCGAAGATAACGGCGGCTTTGAGTATTATCAGGCGTACCGGGACGACGTGGATCTGATCCTCGGCGGCAAGGGCAACACCTTTTGGTACACCGTGATGAAAAAAGGCAAGGTCCCTTTATTGACCGTTGCAAAAACCATCATGCAGAGATAGGTCCGGAAAGAACGGACGGCAAACTCCGTATAATACGGACTCTCGTTGGCGGCGCCGAAAATGCCGATCAGCTGATTCGGCATCAGTTCCACGATGAGCAGGCTGATAAAGCCTACCAGGGCTTCCGTTTTTACGAAAGCTCTTTTGTGTTGGGAGCAAAACCGCGAGGGCCTGCTTTTTATCCCGTGATCCAATGAAATGAGCTTCCCCGTGAACGCGGACTGAATAAAGTCAATAAATCCCTGAGCAAACAGGGCCTTTTGTGATACAATAAAATACCGGAGGAACTGAAATAATGTTTGATCATCATGATATTACCCGAAACGCATTCATGCTTCATGGGCCGCTTGCCCATCACGGCTATGACTGGTGGTGGCACTCGTTTACGGCTCAGGATGCGGAGACCGGGGAAGATAAGCCCTTCTTCATTGAGTTCTTTATCTGCAATCCGGCGCTGGCGGAGGATCAGCCGACGCTCGGGCAGCTTCCGGAGAACCGCCGGGCGGGCAGACACCCGTCCTACCTTATGGTCAAAGCCGGGACCTGGGGCAGGGAGCATTTCCAGCTGCACCGCTTCTTTTCTCTCCGTAAGGTGCGGATCCACGGCGATGCCCCGTATGAGGTGGAGGCGGAGGACTGCTATGCCTCGGAGACAGCGCTGAAAGGCAGTATTCGCATTCTTCCGGAGGAAGCGGCGGCGCACCCGGAATGGATGTGCGATGCGGGAGAGCTTTCCTGGGACCTGAAGCTTGACAAGCAGATCGCTTTCAATGTGGGCTACGGAGCCAGCAAACCGCTCAGGGACGTGGAGGCTTTTGCGATGTACTGGCATGCCGAAGGGATGAAGACTGCCGTAAGCGGCAGCGTGATCTGCGGCGGCAGGAAATATATCGTGACCCCGGAGAAAAGCTATGGCTACGCGGATAAAAACTGGGGCCGTGATTTCACGTCGCCCTGGGTGTGGCTTGCCTCAAGCTGTCTGAAAAGCAAACGGGACGGCCGGATGCTGACAAACAGCGCATTCGATATCGGCGGCGGGAGGCCGAAGATCTACTTTGTCCCACTGGACCGCAGACTGTTAGGGGTGTTTTACTACGAGGGGAAGGAATACGACTTCAACTTTTCCCATGTCTGGCTGAACGTGAAGACCGAATTTTCCTTTGAAGAACAGGAAGAACTGGTGCACTGGCATGTGCGGCAGGAAAACAGGAACGCCGTAATGGACACCGAGGTCTTCTGCCGCAAAGAGGACATGCTCTTAGTCAATTATGAAGCGCCGGACGGCAGCAAAAAGCACAACCGCCTCTGGAACGGCGGAAATGGATGGGGCACGGTGAAGCTCTACGACAAGGTAGGTGAAGAACTGCAGTTAGTGGATGAGATCGAGGCGACTCACATCGGCTGCGAATACGGAGAATATGACGACACGGAATCGCCGTGACAGGCGGTGCCCACGGTCCTGCCCCAGGCTATTTATCGGCTGATTATAATTGATAAACGGGCCGAAAAAGAGTTGAAAAACAGCCGGTAGAGGCGTATACTAAACTTGTAATCATAGATAGGCGGTGGCAGAATGGGCTTTATTTCTGTAAAAGAAGCAAGTGAAAAATGGGGGATCACGGAACGGGTCGTGCGGCAGTACTGCGCGGACGGACGCATCCCCGGGGCGTTCATTACGGGAAAGACCTGGAACATTCCGGATAACGCCGGGAAGCCGGAAAGAAAAGCAAGACAGCGGCATCTTCCCGAAGACCTTCTCGGAAGACTGATCTTTGAAAAGGAAAACGGATTATCCGGAGGCATCTATCATAAGCTGCAGATCGACCTCACTTACAATTCCAACCATATCGAAGGCAGCCGCCTGTCACATGAACAGACCCGGTATATTTTTGAGACCAACACAGTGGATGCGCCGGAGGGAACTGTAAATGTGGACGATATTCTGGAGACCGTGAATCATTTCCGCTGCATAGACATGATGATCGATCAGGCGAAGCGCCCTCTTACGGAAAACATGATCCGGCAGCTGCATCTTCTCTTAAAAAACGGAACGGCAGACAGCAGAAAAAGCTGGTTTGCCGTGGGGAATTATAAGAAGCTGGCCAATGAAGTCGGCGGCAGAGAAACTGCGGCGCCGAAGGATGTTCCGCAGATGATGAAAGCGCTGATTGCAGACTACGAGGATCTGGAAACGGTTACATTTGATGCTTTGCTGGACTTTCATTATCGCTTTGAGTCGATCCATCCTTTCCAGGACGGGAACGGCCGTGTGGGACGGCTGATCCTTTTCAAGGAATGTCTGCGGAACGGAATCGTACCTTTTATCATTGAGGATGACATGAAACTGTACTATTACCGCGGCCTGCAGGAATGGAAAAATGAGAAGGGCTGGCTCCGTGACACCTGTCTGGCGGCGCAGGACCGGTTCAAGGCCTATCTTGATTATTTCGGCATAAAGTACTGACAGCAGACCGGAAGGCGAAGAAAGCCGGCGATGCAGGGCTTTCGGAACAGGCAGTCATATGATATGATATGGACTGAAGAGAAATATCGCGCGGGCAGAAGATAAACGATAACGAGGGGTACTGTACAATGTCATGGCTGATAAAGAAGAAAACGCCTCCCCGGGAGACCTATGATAAGGCCGCGCTGACCCCGGTCATTCGGGCGAGCATCTGCACCGGGGAAAAGGTAGCCGGCTTTCAGGAGATTTCCGGAGGAAGATTCCGCGAGGTCATGCTGATCCGGAACGAGGCGGATCTCGAGGCCTTTCGGAAACGCTACGGCATAGACGGCGAGATCAAGACCATCTACTGAAAAGAACTGACCGTTTGGAGGTTTGCACACATGGAGCAAGCGGAATGGGAGCAGCTGACTCCCTCACAGAAAAAGGTTGAATTGTATCACAGGCAGAAGGAGCTGCTTGACACGTTTCTTTCTCATCACACCATCAGCCGGGCTCAGTATGACAAGAGCCTGGGAGATCTGATGGAAAAGATGGGAATGGAGGATCATTTTGACGAAAGATCCGGGAAGTGATACAGAACCCCCGGTCAAGGAACGCCTATGGCAACAATTGCAGAAGCATTAGACCGTCTTTCAAGGTCGAAATTCCGGGCAAGCTTTCATCTGAGCAGGAAGGACCTTGCCTATCTTGAAGAAAAAGGCGAGGATACGATAAAGCGTCACGCCCAGGACTTTGTCAAAATAAAGCTCTCACCGGCGGAGCCGGCAAATGACGGAAAGCAGACGCCGATGAGCGGTCATCCGGTATTCAAAGCCATGCACGCCACGGCCTGCTGCTGCCGCGGATGCAAGGAGAAATGGTACCGCGTCCCGCAGCACAGAGAACTGACGGAAACGGAACAGGAAGCGGTCGTCAGCCTCCTGATGGCCTGGCTTCGCCGGCAAAAGGATCGAACATATTTCGGCTTAGCGGGAGATCGCAAAAAGAAACGGGCAGGTGTGTGCGATGAAAATATTGGATAACGACGCTTTCTATGATCTTATCAGACAATATGATCCGGACGATGAATATCATCTTGTCGGTGAGGTCGACTATCATCTGTTATGTGATGAAAAGCCTTATGAGGGGGTAAACTCTCACAGGGAAGCGCTGCGCGCCGTCTTTGACCGGCTGGCGGAGCAGAGCATAGAGAGTAAAGAGCGTGCCCGGGAAATGTTCGGAGATGCTTATGCAGACCGGCTGCGGCCCTTGACATATGACCTGGGGAAGGCGCAACCTTCTCCGCTGGCCCCGCCGGCGTTTTTCTACTGTCCGAATATTATAAGAACCGATTACTATGGCAGCGCTTTTTATGATGCCGAGTGGAAACCGAATGATGAGAACTTCGGAACGACGGTTCCTTACTGGTATGCGCTCATGGAGCCGGTGCACGGCAGAAGAAACAAGCCCGAGGACTTCAAAAAAGTGAACGAAGCCCTGTTCCCGAACGGCACGGAGTCGCTTGATATCTATGAATGGACAACGGACTGGTCGGATTTCTTTGACGCCGGCCATGAATGGTACGGCGCCTGCTGCTGGAGCGTATATGATAAGACTCTCGGCAGATATGCCGTCATGCTCGTGTCGGCAACAGACTGACCGCCTGAAGGCAAGCGGGCGATTGGGCCCGGACGGCCTCGTTACGGAGCGTAACAGTCTTGTCACAGCCGGTTAATGGACATTTCTCCCGCAGAGCCCTATGCTCGGGGCATCTGATCCGAAGGAGGAAACAGTGGTGACATTTGGAGAAAAATTACAGGAAGCAAGAAAGAAAGCGGGTTATACCCAGGAGCAGCTGGCGGAAAAGCTCTGCGTTTCGCGCAGCGCGGTCGCGAAGTGGGAGTCCGGAAACGGAATGCCGGATATCGAGAACCTGAAGGGGATCTCACAGCTTTTGGACGTGAGCATCGACTATCTGCTGGATGAAGAAGGGCGCCTCGACTTTTCCGTGACGAAAGAACCGATCGATCTGAACGCATTTGAAAAGACGAAGAACTGCCGGAGTCAGTACGATGCCGTGGTGACGGCCAAGTTCCCGAAGGCGGAGTCGATCGTTCCACTGATCCGCGAGAAGGTGCTCAGCAAAACGGAGCGCATCCTGGAATGGACCATCATGCCGGTGTTCGGCTTGTTTACCGCAGCAGACCAGATCGACAAAGGCGGCGCCGACTATCTGGTGGAGCAGGACGGGAAGCAGTACCTGGTGTCTGTCACGAAAGAGTTTATGACGACCGCGCAGCTCGTGAAACCGGTAACGGAAAAGAAGTTCGTGATCGGGGAAAACAGGTATAAGCGCTTCACGTACGATCTGAAGAAATAGGCGAAAAGCAAAGACCTATGAGGAATTCCTGGACCGCTATCTGGAGATCGTTCCGGCCGGCTCGTTCGGTCTCGGGAAAAAGAGCTTCTGCCGAATGAGGAACTGAAAAAATTCCTCGGATATTGAGGGCAGATGAACCGGGATGCAGCAGGGATCCGGATAACGACCCTGCTGCCTTTTTTATTGAAAAGGCTTTTGCTCTTATGGTATTATATGATTGTAAATTTTCGATTTTATGCATATTGCGGCAAAGGAGAGCAGAAAATGAGGACAGTTTATATCCTGATCGCGCTTGCGGCTGTTTTGCTTCTATGCGGCGCTCTTATCGGCTGCTCGAAGAAAGGACAGATCATGGACGGAGACGGCATGATAAACAGCTACCAGCAGATCACGCAGGCTGAAGCGAAGGAAATGATGAAAAAGAATGACGGACATATTGTCGTGGACGTCCGCAGACCGGATGAATATGCTACCGGCCATATTCCAGGGGCGATCTGCATTCCGAATGAAAGCATAGGAACGGAACAGCCGTCCGAGCTGCCCGACAAAAATCAGATCATTCTGATCTACTGCCGAAGCGGCAACCGCAGCAAGCAGGCGGCGCAGAAGCTCTTCGACATGGGCTACGCGCGGATCTACGAGTTCGGCGGCATCAATACCTGGACCGGAGAGACGGTAATCGGAGAGGCGGCAAAATGAAGGACGTCAGAATAAGCGTCATGCGGATCAGCACGTATCCGGACCTCATGGCGCGCTTTGAAAACCCCATTGAACACGCCTGCGATATGCGGGAAGGCGACGTCTTCATCGCCCGCGGCGGAGAAAAGCCGGAGGGCTTCTGCGAGAGCGCCTGGGGCAGCATGGAAGCGTTTGTGCGGGACCTTGCGGCCGGCGGCGGAAATTTCTTTGACGGCTGGATGAAAAATCCTGCGTCCGCCATGATCTCCTGCAACGACGGCTTCCGGCCGGTCAGTTTTCTGCTGGAAGCGATCGATAAATAGAAAAGAAGGCATTGCCTGTCCTGATAAAAAATGAGAGGTGTTTGAAATGAACTTTTTTGAACTGGCACAGAATCGATATTCCGAACGTTACTTTGATGCGCGGCCTGTGGAACAGGAAAAGATCGATAAGATCCTGGAGGCGGGCAGGCTCGCTCCGACCGCGTGCAATTACCAGCCGCAGCGGATCTATGTGATCAAAAGCGAGGAAGCGCTGAAGAAGGCAAGGACCCTTCGCGTGTCTCATTATAACGCGCCGCTCATGCTCCTGGTGTGCTACGATGCGAAAACGGCCTGGCGCAATCCCCGCGATCAGTGGTATGACAACTACTGCTCCGGTGAACAGGATGCCACCATCGTTGCCACGACCATGATGTACGAGGCAGAGGAACTGGGCGTCCATTCCGTATGGCTGCGCGGCTTTGATTCGAAAGCGGTTGCGGAGACATTTGAATTGCCGGAAGGCATCGTCCCGGTCATGATGTTCTCGATGGGCTATCCCTCGGATGCATCCAAGGCCAATCCCTGGCACTTTCTGAGAAAACCGCTGGAAGAAACCGTAATGGAGCTGTAAATGATCACACTTGGCGACAGCATGCGCGCCCGTTTCGGATGCAAGGTCTATAAGCTCGCGCTCGACGGCGGCTTTACCTGTCCGGTCAGGGACGGCACCCTGGATACGCGGGGCTGCATTTTCTGTTCGGCCGGCGGCAGCGGCGAGTTTGCCGAAAGCCGCGCGATCAGCATCACGGAGCAGATCGAGCAGGGAAAAAAGCGCGTTGCCGGGAAGATCCGGGACGGAAAGTATATCGCCTACTTTCAGGCCTATACGGGAACATACGCAGACCTTCCCAGGCTCCGGAAGCTGTACCGGGAAGCGATCAGCCACTCGGATATTGCCGCATTGTCGGTCGCGACCCGCCCGGACTGCCTTCCGGAGGAGGTGCTGGACCTTCTTTCAGAACTGAACCGCGAAAAGCCGGTCTGGATAGAGCTTGGTCTTCAGACCATTCATGAAAAAACAGCGGAATACATCCGGCGCGGCTATCCGCTTTCCGTGTATGATAAGGCGGTCGCGGAATTAAAGGCGCGCGGGATCGAAATCATCACGCATCTGATCCTGGGGCTTCCCGGAGAGACGGCGGAGGACATGTGCGCATCTGTCAGATATGTCTGCGCGGGAAGAACGGACGGGATCAAGCTGCAGCTGCTGCATATCCTGAAAGGAACGGATCTTGCAAAGGAATACGAGGAAGGCCGCGTGCACGCGCTCACGGAGGATGAGTACATTGATATCCTGAAGAAATGTGTCCCGGAGATCCCGGATTCCGTGGTCGTTCACCGTCTGACCGGCGACGGAGACAAGCGCCTGCTGATCGCGCCGCTTTGGAGCGCGGATAAGAAGCACGTGCTGAGCCGCATCCGGCGGGAAGTGATGCTACCGCGGCCAGGGCTCGTTCTTTGAGTTCATGCACAACTACTCCTTCGAAAACTACAGCGCGATCTATAAACGCAACCACAAGATCACGGAGCTCAGCAAAGCGCAGGAACACGACCTCTGGTTCGGCACCGGCGGGAACGTGAAGGCGCTGGAAAAATGGCTGGAAGACAAATGCGAGATGCCGATCGACGAATTCGTCGCCGACCTGATGGAGCACACGCCGAGGGATTATTATGAGTATCTGGAGTGAATGCGGGGAGATGGTTTAATACATGGTTTCACATTGACAAAAGCCACGATTTTGAGTAAACCGAATATGATCCACTTTTTAAGATCAAAGACGCATACCCTAAGCTGATCCTGGCGAATACCCGTCATGAGACTTACGACTACGAGGGCATTAAGATATACAACCTGGCAGACTGGCTACTTGAAAAGAATTAAGCAAATGGGGATTTGCGGAGAAGCAGATGAAACTTGAAAAATATCAAGAAGCAGATGAAACATTGTATTCCCGATTGGTTTTCAACAGGGAAACGATGAACATGAATTACGGTCGAATCTTTACCGAAGAAGAATCCAAGTTGCTTTTTCAAGTAATGCTTGACATCAACGCTTCAGAGTCAAAACTTGGTTTTTACAAAGTGTTTATCTCACATGAAAACAAGGATACTTTCATCGGAATGGGAGCATTGACCCTGAATGCTGAATATGATGCCATTGAAATCGAATACATGTTGCTGCCTCCGTATTGGAATCATGGATACGGCTCGGAACTGGTTGGCACTTTAATCCAGATGGCGACGGATACGCATGTTTCTCCAGTACTCATTGCTTTAACTGATCCCTCAAATCTGTATTCAAAGAGGATTCTTTGGAAATACGGATTTACATTAGAAAAACAGTATCTGAATGACGATGGAGACCCTGTTGAGCTGTATCGCAGAGGGATTTGAATGTGTCAGCCAAATTCCAGTTGGGAGGATCTATGAAGAAGACAGTGATTTTTTACAAGCCTGACCATGCTGATCTGGCAATAAAATTGCGCGATAACTATCGCGCACAAGGTCATGAAGCAGATATCGTTTCTGAAGAAGAACATGACGACATTGAATACGCCGAAAAAATGCAGTATGACGAAGCTGTTTTCATAGAGAATAGTGATTCCGTAACGTTTCATGATATCGAATCAGGATATACAAACAGACTTCCTGTCTCGGAGGTGTTTTATAACGATTCAAAGCCTGATTCCCATAAGGGGTTCACAAGCAGAAATGCGCTCAACATACTGGCGGACGCCATATCTGATGTAGGATCGTGGTGGTGCTGGCATGTGGGTGACGATATGCTTCAGTTGGAGTTCTGCGATGTGCAGCTTTATGATGAAACAAAAACAGAAAAAGAAACTCATACTACTAATGTTTTGGCTGTGCGCTTCTATGGTCATGTTTTTGCGGTCTTTCTGGATGATCTGAATGATAAAAACTGGCATGAACGTTTCCGTGATGACGATTCGATCCTTTATCCTGTCGATACATATGACATGGCATTCGATGATAATAAAGAGGCTGAGTCGTTGCTGAATGATTACAAGAACCGGCTCCCCGTCAAAGACTTTAAAGGTGCAGAGACTCTGGGAACCGCAAAACACATCCTCTGCGCCCGATGTGATGAAGTTGGCTTTATCGTTGGCGGCGATGAAATAGAGATCGCAGGAAAAAGGGGAAGGTATTCAGAAGAAGAAATAGAACCGTTGTCAAGAAAGTGGTGGGAATACTGGAAAGACTACTGGCGTTTGAGAGGGACGCGTGACGCCTTACCCAAAGACTATGCCTGCGAAGTGACAATTCCTGTGAATAAGGAGGATCCGCAGGGAAATTGGTAGTACAGGAAGACAAATTCACATTTGTCGCACTGAAAGAATTTCATAGCTGATGATGACGCACTTGATGAGAAATATCAGAAGATGATTCCACTGAAAATGGTTTATATACCGGTGCCAAAGGAGGCTTGATGACGTGAGAACCGTAAAGGTCAATGTGCCAGATCCTTCTTCGGAACAGGTAGAACAATTTTTTTGTAATTGGAGTGAGCTGGAAAAAAATCGCCTTCAGGAAGAAGCGCTGAGATAAGCCACGCTGTCATTTTAGTTTTGGAGGTCATCTGATGTCACTGCCTTTTGATCCTGTGGAACTGGCCATGCTTCACGGCACCGGCTATTTTGGTGTCCCGGAAGACAAACTGGAAGAGATCGCGGCTGGGCTGCGGCATGGCAAGGTACTTTTTGATGCCGCATGGGACTGCGGGATCGATCCGGACAACCTGACAGAGGATGACCTGAATACGATCAGGGACCTTCTGGAAGAAGACTAATTTGGAAGAGGATAAGGAGCATTATGGATAAAACGATTCTTTTTGTGAATGCCTGCGTGCGGAAGGAGTCCAGAACGCGGAAGCTGGCCGAAAAGTTGCTTGCAAAGCTGGGCGGGGCTTATGAGGAGCTCCGCCTGGAGGAGCTTGCTTTCCCTGTCTGCAATGAGGAATTTCTTGCTAAGCGGGATCAGCTGGCTGCGGCCGGCGCCTGGCAGGACCCGCTGTTTGATCTTGCGCGGCAGTTTGCAGAGGCTGAGACTATCGTGATCGCGGCGCCGTACTGGGACCTGTCGTTTCCGGCCATGCTGAAGCAGTACCTGGAACAGGTAAACGTGGTGGGGATCAGCTTCAAATACTCCGAGGAGGGGATCCCGGTCGGCCTTTGCCGCGCGGGGCGCCTGTTTTACGTGACGACGGCCGGCGGCTGCTACGTGCCTGAGGATTACGGCTTCGGATATGTAAAGGCGCTCGCGCAGAACTATTACGGCATCCGGAACGTCAGGAAATTTGAGGCGGCCGGGCTCGATATTTACGGAGCGGACGTGAGCGCGATCATGCGCTCGGCTGAGGAGGCGCTGTCAGAGGCGGTGCTGTGAAGAAGGACTCTTTCAGCTGTCCCAGAAACCTTTCCGCGATCGGCGTAAAGGTCTGATAGCGGTTCCAGGCAATATATAAGGTGGTCTCAAGGGCCGGATAAAGAGGGCGGAACACCAGTCCGCTCTCTTTTGATGTGTCGATCAGGTGGCGGAAGGTCAGCAGGTACCCGAGGCCTTCCCTCGCAAAAACGGAGCCGTTGTAGGAGAGGCGGAAGGAGCCTTCCAGCTTCATTTCGGGATAGGCGCTGCCGGCCCACGTCTTGATCTCTCCGTTCCAGGCCTGCTCGGAGCAAAACAGCGGCAGGCCTTTTAAATCCTGCGCGCGGATCACGTCTTTTTCCGCAAGCGCGTCGCCTTCCGGGATCACCAGCCCCCACACGTCCTTTTCGGGGAACGCCAGGTATTCGTACTTGTGGCTGTCCGGCAGCTCCGCAAGCACCAGGAAATCGAGAAGGCCTTTATCTAACTTGTCCGCGATCTGCTCCGTATCGCCGCTCGTGATGTGGTAATGCAGCTGCGGGCAGCGCGTCTTGAAATCCCTGATCACTCTGGCCAGGTACCTGATCTGGTAGGACTCCGCAAGCCCCAGGTAGAGCTCTCCGCCGCTCACGTCGTCGAGGGAGATGAATTCCTGCTCGATCTTATCCGCCATGCTGATGAGGTCCTCCGCGCGGTTCCGGAGCAGCACGCCCTCTTCCGTCAGGCGGATACTGAAGCTGCGGCGGATGAACAGCTTTTTGCCGAGCTCGTCTTCAAGCGCCTTCAGGGCCTTTGACAGGGTCGGCTGCGTGACATGCAGGAACTCGGCGGCTCTTGTCATGTTTTCTTCTCTGGCTACGGCCAGAAAGTATCGAAGGGTACGGATCTCCATCGGGCATGCTCCTTGTCAGTTGTTGCTGCGATATTCAAAACGCGAATATCATGATATAAATTATAACCATTAGCGAGGTCCTGCGCAAGCGCTTATGATAGCCTTGCCGGAGGAAAATCAAATGAATCTTAAGGAACAACTGATACAAGGTCTTTCCGACGCCGGCTGCAGCGCGGAGGCGGCAACGCGGATCGGCACGCTCTACGAGGCCGGAAGCTTTAACGAGGTGCTGCACCAGATGAAGCTGCAGCGCTGCGTGTTGATCGATGAGATGCACGAGAGCCAGCGCCGGGTGGACCGCATGGACTTCCTGATCCGGGATCAGGAAAAGCAGATGAAATAAGAAAGCGAGGACAAATCGATGATCAAGAAGGAAGAACTGAAACTGACTGAGGAATGGGACAAGACCTTTCCGAAGAGCGATAAGGTAGATCACAGCAAGGTGACCTTTGTGAACCGCTACGGCATTACCCTGGCGGCGGATATGTATGTGCCGAAGAAGGCGGAAGGAAAGCTGCCGGCAATAGCGGTCTGCGGGCCTTTCGGCGCCGTTAAGGAGCAGTGCTCCGGGCTTTATGCCCAGACCATGGCGGAGCGTGGCTTTGTCACCATCGCCTTTGACCCGTCCTTCACCGGCGAGAGCGGCGGAAACGTCCGCTATATGGCCTCTCCCGATATCAACACCGAGGATTTCATGGCGGCCGTCGATTTTCTGTCGCTCTGTGAGCGTGTGGATCCGGAACGCATCGGCATCATCGGCAT
>DJYD01000037.1:0-10802 GCA_002449955.1 Lachnospiraceae bacterium UBA6987 | reverse complement strand
GGGCGGCATGGCCCTGAACACGGCGGCGCTCGACACCCGCATCAAGGCGACCGTGGCATCCACCATGTATGACATGACCCGCGTGAACGCCAAGGGCTACTTTGACAGCGAGGACAGCGAAGAGGCGCGCTATCAGAAGCGGGCGGCCATGTGCGCGCAGAGACTTGCGGACCTTAAGGCCGGTGAATATGCGCTCGGCGGCGGGGTCGTGGATCCGCTTCCGGAGGATGCGCCCTACTTTGTGAAGGACTACTACGATTACTACAAGACCGGGCGCGGCTATCACGCAAGGTCCTTGAATTCGAACGGCGGCTGGAACGTCATCGGCTGCGAGTCCTTCCTGAATCAGCCGATCTTAAAATACACGAATGAGATCAGAAGCGCGGTCATGGTCATGCACGGCGACAAGGCACATTCCTTCTATTTCGGCAAGGATGCGTACGCGGATATGATCGCGGGCAGCAAGTACACGGAGAATAAGGAGCTGCTGGTCATCCCCGGCGCTTCCCACACGGATCTTTATGACGGCGGGAAGAACAATGCGATCCCGTTCGATAAGCTGCAGAACTTCTTTGAGAAATATCTGAGATAAGCCGCGGGGCGGTTTTAAGACGCGAAAAAGGAGGCTTGCCATGAACAGAAGGAAGATATACGCTGCCGTTTTGACGCTCGCGATGCTTGTGACGGGCCTCTGCGCGTGCGGGGAGGCGCCTGCGGAGAGCGGGAAGGCTGAGACAGTATCCCGGGAGGCACAGACGTCTGCCGCCCAGACTGAGGCGTCTTCCGCAGGGACCCAGACGTCTGCAGCCCAGACCGAAGCGTCTTCCGTGGAGACCGAGGCCTCTGCAGCCCAGACCGAGGCGCCTTCCACAGAGCCCGCCGCAACAGAAAAAGCAGCAGAGGGAAAGACCATGATCTACGCACATATCGGAGAAAAGACCCTTGCGATCAAGCCGGAAAACAATTCTTCGGCGGAGGCCTTTATAGAACTGCTGCGGCGCGGCGACGTAACGGTCGACATGCACGATTATGGCAGCTTTGAGAAGGTAGGCCCGCTCGGAACGTCGCTCCCGACGAACGACGAAAGGATCACGACGGAGCCCGGTGACGTGATCCTCTATCAGGGGAACCAGATCACCATCTACTACGCGCCCAATACCTGGAGCTTTACGCGCCTCGGCAGGGTGCAGGGGCTGAGCCCGGAGGAGCTGAAGGCGACGCTCGGAGGAGACGGCTGCACGGTGGTCTTTTCACTTGAGGAAAGCAAGGGCGCTTCGGCTGAAGTCGGCGTTTTCGATTTCGAGACCCGCACGGTCCTTTTAAACAGCGGCTATACCATGCCGATCCTGGGCCTCGGCACTTATTCGCTGGACCATGAGACCTGCGTGAATTCGGTGAAGGCGCTGCTGAAAAACGGCGGCAGGCTCATCGACACGGCCTATATGTACCACAACGAAGAAGCCGTCGGTGAGGGCGTGCGGCAGGGCATCGCGGAATACGGCATCCCGCGCGAGGAGATCTTTGTGATCACGAAGCTCTATCCGAATCAGTTTTCGGAGCCGGAGGTCGCGATCGACATGGCCCTGGAGAAACTGGACATCGGCTACATCGACATGATGCGCCTGCACCACCCCGGAACGAACGACGTGAAGGCTTACAAGGCCATGGAGGCCTATGTGGGAAAGGGAAAGATCAGGTCGCTCGGCCTTTCCAACTGGTACGTGAAGGAGCTGACCTCCTTCCTTCCGCAGGTCACCATCATGCCTGCCCTTGTGCAGAACGAGATCCATCCCTACTATCAGGAGCAGGACGTGGTGCCGTTCATTCAGGAAAAGGGCATCGTGGTGCAGTGCTGGTACCCGCTCGGCGGCCGGGGCTACACGGCGAAGCTCCTCGGGGACGAGACGATCACGCAGATCGCGGGAGCGCACGGCGTTTCTTCCGCGCAGGTGATCCTCCGCTGGGACCTGCAGCGGGGCATCGTGGTGATCCCGGGCTCCTCGAATCCGGAACATATCAGGGAGAACCTCGACCTTTTCGGCTTTGAGCTGACGGATGAGGAGATGACGAAGATCGCCGCGCTCGACCGGGGCGAAAAGCACGACTGGTATTAAGCGCGTCCGGCGAAAGTCCTGCGAAGAAGGCATGCGTTTTGAACATTTTTGTGTTATGATAAAAACACGAAAACGGAAGGGAGCGTATGCCGGATGCTGTTTAACATAATTTCTCTTATCGCAAATATCGCATATCTTGTCACTTTGAACCTGAACATCTATACGGACCGGGCGGTGCTGCCGGGCGGGCAGGTCAGGGAGTGGCACCGAAGCCCTGCGGCAAGGCTGGAGCTCGGCGGCCAGACCTTCCTTTTGTATCTGCAGATCGTCCTTGCCGCAGTCAGCATCATTACCGCCGTGCTGATGTTGTTCGGCGTCCGCAGCCGTGCAGTCAAAACGACCTGGCTTGTTGCCGCGATCGCTTCCACGGTGGTGTTTATCATTATCATGATCGTGACCTCAAACTCACATGCCCGCTACGCCTGAGGCGGCCTCCTTCGCCGCGCAGAGATTAACAGCAGAAAGACGGATAAGTACAAAGCAGTGCAGAAACACGCGCCCACTTGACATACATCAAGCAGGCGCGTGTTTTTATATCAAACTCTGATATTGAAGCGCTGCGGGGAAACTGATATAATCAAAAAGATCTGTATACCGTAAAAGACAAAAGGAGGATGGGTATGCTTGAACTCGGTAAAGAAAGAATCGATCAGATGCTGCACGAAGAAACGGTGAAAAAAGAGGAAGTGAGTACGATCCTCCGCTGCATCTATACCCGATATATGCGTCTGTATGAGACGTATTTTGCAGACATTGATGCCCTGAACGATGAAGCGCTTGCCGAAATGCGGAACGATTATGAGGAGACGAAGAGCCTGGTGAAATATTACTATATGGACATGCCGCAGGACGTCTGCAAGTGTCTCGCCGCCTTTGATAAGGAGTATAGTGAAAAACTTCTTGGGCCTGACTGGCAGAAGTATCTTTCCGGCATTTACAGGGATTTCAAGGAAAACCACTCAGGCAAAAACAGAAACAGGGAAGCCATGAAGGCCGAGTTTGAGGCGCAAACGCTCGAGAGCTTCTATGACGCAATGGATTATGTGTTCAGAGACGGCTTCGGCACGGGCAGCCAGACGGTCGATACGGTCGTCGGCGGGATCTCACAGCTCCTGTTCGGGAAGAATAAGTAAAGAGGCAGGCATAGTTTAAGGAAGCAGGATAATGGCGGATATTTTTGACTACTTGAAATGGCGGGCGGACGTGCCTTTTTCCGTCTCGCCCTTTAATGACGTGGACAACCTGATCCTGGCGGAGCTTGCCTATACCGATTTCGGCGGCATCGTGCCCGAGGAAGGCTGCGGGCTTAAGGACGCCTGCGAGGCGTTTTTTGCCGTGCATACAAAAGAGGAGATTCTGGAGAGCAAGGCGTTTACGGCTAAGGCGCCCTTGCTTATGGAGGAAATGATTAAGGGACCTCGCTTTGCCGACATGAGAATCCGGGCGTATATCGATGAAAAGGGGCCGGATCTGCAGCTGTCAGCGGTCACCTTTGACTTAAGCGACGGCACCTCCTATGCCGCCTTCCGCGGAACGGACGGGACGGTCGTCGGCTGGAAAGAAGACTTCAATTTCAGCTTTCTGGATGAAACGGAAGGGCAGAGAAAGGCCGTGTCGTATCTGAACGGGATTCAGGGAAGGCTGCGTGTGGGCGGCCATTCAAAAGGCGGGAACCTGGCCGTTTACGCCTCCGCCTTCTGTGAGGATCAGGACAAGATCCTGGAAGTGTACAGCAACGACGGGCCGGGCTTCCGGGAGAAGATCATCCAAACGGAAGGCTTTCAGAAGGTCCTGCCGAAGGTTAAGAGCATCGTGCCGGATACGTCCGTGATCGGCCTGCTGCTTGCAGGGCAGTATGCGCAGACGGTCGTGAAAAGCTCGGCGAGCGGGCTCATGCAGCATGACGGATTTACCTGGCAGGTCACGCGTCACGGCTTTGAAGAGGCGGAACTGTCGGAAGCAAGCCGCCTTGTGGATAAGACTGTGAGCGGCTGGCTTACGCAGATGAACGATATGGAACGGGAAACCCTTACGGAGACCGTTTTTTCCCTGATCGAATCGACGGGGCAGGACCGCTTCAGCGACATGAATGCACAGAAGTTAAAAACGGCGGAAGCCATGTGGACTGCCGCAAGGTCCCTTCCCAGGGAAAAGCAGCAGGAGGTCGTGCGGCTGTTTAAGCTGCTCGGACAGAGTGGGAGTCACGCGGCAGCAGACTATATCGCGGCCAGGATAGAAGCCGAAAAGGACCCCGCCGGCGAAGGCGGGGCCCTTTATAGGAACGTATCAAAGAACTGATGACAGCGGGGGATCAGACTGAGATCAGTTTATCCCAAAGCCATTTCCCTGCTTTTGGACGTCGTTCTGATTCTGGATCTCAGCCTTTTCTTTTTTGATTTCATCCAGCTGTTTCTGCAGGGGCAATCCTGTCTGTGCCTGACCAAATGCCGTGACCTTCTGTACGTACGCCTCTACGCCGCCGTGGGTCCGGCTGCCGGTGAGGGACTTGCTTTCGAAGACCAGTTTTTTTCTGTCGGCGTCCGTAAGAGCCTTCCCGAATACGAAGGACATTCCGAAAATGCCGGTCATTCCGAAGCTGCCGAATATGTAATGCGGTTGCAGGGATGCGGAAAGGAAAGGGCGGGCATGACCTTCCCGGAAGCATCCCCGCCCGGATAAGAAAAATCCCGCCGGAAGGGATCTCCTTCCGACGGGATTTTCGGATCATGCAGACGGATGCCTGCGCTTTCCGCTTATTACAGCAGGGACTTGTCCGGGGTCACGAGGATCTTGACCTGGGCCTTCTTGTCCGGGCCGGTGAGGGTGCCGAAGCCGTCTTCAAGAACATTGTCCAGCAGGACCTTTTTGGTGACGTAGCCCGGGACCTTCAGCTTGCCGGAGGACAGAAGCGCGATCACGTCTTCAAAGTCGTTGCCCTGGTAGCAGATGGAGCCGACGATGTTCTTTTCGGTAAGAACAAGGGTGTTCGGGTTCATCGAGATGTTGCCGGTCCAGATGGAGGTGATGACTTCGTAGCCGTGAGGCTTGATGCAGTCTCTCAGCAGGTGGAAGCACTGCTCGGAAGAGGTGGTCTCGAAGGCCACGTCCGCGCCGGCGCCGTTCGTCAGTTCCCTGATTCTGGCAACGACGTCATCCACGTTCGGATCGAGAACGATGTCAGCGCCGGTGTTCAGGGCGTACTGCTGACGCACGGACTTTCTCTGAACGGCGATGATCTGTCCCGCGCCGAGGGCTTTCAGGGAAGCGATGGTGGCAAGACCGATGGGGCCCGCGCCGGCAACGACGGCAGTCTGACCGGCTTCGAAGTGGCCAACTCTCAGGGAGTGGTAGCCGACGGAAAGGGGCTCTACGATGGCGCCGTCTTCAAAGGACATGTTGTCGGGCATATGATGAACGAATTTCTCGGTGAAATTGCAATACTCGGCAAGACCGCCATTGTTCGAGACAAAGCCAAGGAAGCTTAAGTGATCACAAACGTTGTAGTTTTCTTCCTTGCAGCTCGGGCAGTCATGATCGACGACCAGGGGTTCCGGGATAACGCGGTCCCCAACCTTAAAGTTCTTGACATCCGGTCCTACAGCCACGACGACCCCCGAGAATTCGTGACCCAGGGTCACGGGGTTCGTGCATCCGGTTACATACTGAGGGGTATTACCGGGGGTAAAGATAGGGCCGTCCAGGAATTCGTGAAGGTCGGATCCGCAGATTCCGCACCATTTCACCTGAATGCGCACCTCATCACCCTTGGGAGCCTCGTCCGGAACATTGTCGACGCGAAGGTCTTTGGCTGTGTAGAAACGTGCTGCTTTCATTTTGTTCTCCTTAACAAAAATAGTGTCAGGGTCTATTAAGACCGCACCAAATTCTAACGCTTGAGGCAGTGAAAGTCAAGGAATACAGCCCGTGGTTTCTGCGGATGACGTTTATTTTTTGGATAAAAATGGATCGGGATAAGTTGTTTTTTACATCAAATCGATTTCTTCGATTCTTTCCGGGACGGCTTCTCCGGCAAGGAGGATTCGTCCGTTTTCGCTACATTTTCCGTACAGGACCCCGCCCCGCGCGGATGCCTGGAAGGCGGTGAGCTCACTGCGGCCGAGGACGTCAGCCCAGTACGGGAGGATCTGACAGTGCGCAGAGCCGCAGACCGGGTCTTCGGGGATGCCGTCTTTCGGGAAGAAGCTGCGGGAAACGCAGTCGTAGTCCCTTCCGGGGGCGGTCACATTCTGCCCGCGTCCGGGAAGCGATGCAAGCAGTGACTGGTCCGGTACCATCTGTCGTATCTCGTCTTCCTTTTCAAATATGCAGGTGAGATCGAGCGTCAGCAGGGCCTTCTTCGGGCGTATGCCGAAGGCCTCTGCCATCGCGTCGGTTACCGGGATCTCCCTTGGCGCATAAGCCGGAAAATCCATTTCATAGAGGTTTTCTTTCCGGGTGACGCGCAGAACTCCGCTGCGGCCGGTAAACAGGACTTCCGTGCGCTCCGGCTCCACATAGTTCAGGATCACATAGGCAGAGGCCAGGGTCGCATGTCCGCAGAGCACTTCTTCGGTCTCCGGGGTAAACCAGCGAAGATGCCAGAATTCCCCTTCCCGCACCAGAAAAGCGGTCTCCGAAAGATTATTTTTCCGGGCAAGCGCCTGCATGCTTTCATCCGCAGGCCAACGGTCCAGAATGCATACGGCAGCGGGGTTCCCCTCTCCGGGGACGTGAGTAAAGGCATCGATGATATATTGTTTCATAGGATCCTCTCTTTTACTGATGAGCGGAAGCGGAGGCTGCCGGATGGATAAAGTGTTGTGTCAGCCAGGTTCTGACGGCATCGGCAAGGACGTCCGGATGACGGTCAAAATCATGGGTGTCTCCGTGCGTGATGACGAGATCTGCCTTCTGATATTGCTTTGCGGCAGAAATCGAAACTTCAGCCGGGACCCTTTCATCGGTATCGCTGTGCACAAAGAGAACCGGCCCCGGATAGGAGGCGGCCTCTTCCGCATAGATCGTCTGGGCTTCTCTAAGGTAAGCGCCGCTTAGGGGCCTGCCCCATACCATGACCTCGTTCGGGACCTGTGCCGGATCGAAGGAGAGGCCGAACAGGGTACCGGCTCTTGCCTGATCGGGGATCCGCAGGGCAGGGGCAAGCGCGATGACACCGTCCACGCTGTCCGGATCCTGCGCGGCAGCAAGCAGGGCGCACAGGGCCCCCTGAGAATGCCCGCACAGGATGATCCGGGCATATTTGCCGCTCCCTCTGGCCTCTGCAAGGAGTCCTCTGATCTCTGCGATCCATTTCCGGAGGCTGTGGTCATAAAAGGAGCCTTCCGAAGCGCCGTGCCCGTACAGATCCGCCCGTAGGGAAGTAAAGCCGATGTCCGTCACCATCTTTGCGAGGGCAGCAAGATGCGGCTCTTCTTTGTATCCGGTCAGTCCGTGAAGAATGATGATCAGCGAAGGCACAGCCTGTTTATTTTTTGGTTCTTCCAAAAGAATATTCATGGTTTTCGCTGTTTGCATCCTTATAAATTGAGTGTCGTTTTTCTGTATACAAAAATATCTTATAAAGCCGAAAGAATCAAGCGATATTCAGAATTATGGAGAAAAGACCGCAACTGGCTACAAAAATGCCTTCTATTGCCGCGAAAAAGATAATAAATGAAACAAAAAAGCGCAAATTCCTTATAATACTTGCTTGAATTGACTGAAACGCGGCGTTATAATATTCGTGTCAATACAATGATCCGACAGGATCGATCAATTCAGGAGGAATACCCATGGGTAAACTTGACGGAAAAGTAGCAATTATTACCGGTTCCACTTCCGGTATGGGCAGAGCCACCGCTTACCTTTTTGCGAAGGAAGGCGCGAAGGTCGTCGTTACGGGCCGCAATGAAGCCCGCGCCAAAGAAGTCGTCGATAAGATCAAAGCCGACGGCGGTGAAGCCATCTACGTGCTTGCCGATGCTGCCGACAGCAGCTTTGCGCAGACCATTTATGATAAGACCATGGAAGCCTATGGCACCATCGACATTCTGATGAACAATGCCGGCATGCTTTCTCTGGCCCAGTTCGCCACCATTACCGAAAAGGAATTCATGGATGACATCTTTATCAACGTGACCAGCGCGCTGATGCTCAGCCAGAAGGTCGCTCCGGTCATGCAGGCCAAGGGCGAAGGCCATATCATCAACGTGGCCTCCATCGTCGGCTGGGCTGCCCACTGGGGCTTCGTGGCCTACGTCACCAGCAAGCACGCCATGGTCGGCCTGACCAAGGCCATGGCCAACGAACTGGCCCCGACCATCCACGTCAACGGCATCTGCCCCGGCGCCATCAAGACCGCCATGCTTGCCTCTGTGGGCGGCGAGGATGTGTTCCAGCCGATGATCGACCGTGCCTGCGTGCACAGACTTGGTGAAGACCATGAGATCGCCAGCGTTGCGCTGTTCTTAGCCTGCAACGATTCTTCCTTCATCGACGGCCAGTTGCTCCGCGTGGACGGCGGTATCGACGTCTGATTACGTTATTTGAGAATAGCTCCCGTTTCGGCGGGAGCTGTTTTCTTTTTTCCAGAAAACTTAAGATATTAAATTGACAAGAGCCCTACCTTATGCTAACGTTTATACGGTTCCTTTAAGACGATGCGAGACATCGGCAAGGCTTATACAGATTGTACAGATGGTCCCGGCTTCAAGAAAAGTAATACTCTGTTTTCGGCCGGGGTTTTTTAATTGAAAAAACATCGTTTCCCACCAAAACCAAGGAGAACAAATGAAAAAAGTCGGAATTGTAATGGGCAGCAAAAGTGATTTGCCCGTGGTAGAAAAGGCGGCTGCAGTGCTCGCAGAGTTTGGCGTGCCGTATGAGATGCACATCTATTCGGCGCACCGGACTCCGGAAGAAGCGAGAAGCTTTGCTCTTACCGCAAGGGAAAAGGGCTTCGGCGTGATCATTGCCGCGGCGGGCATGGCGGCGCATCTTGCGGGAGCGATGGCGGCAAATACCATTCTTCCCGTGATCGGGATTCCCTGCAAGGGAGCGGTGCTTGAGGGCATGGATGCCCTGCTTTCGACCGTGCAGATGCCTTCCGGTATTCCGGTGGCTACCGTGGCGATCGACGGGGCGAAGAACGCCGGCTATCTGGCCATAGAGATTCTGGCGCTTTCGGAAGAATCCCTTGCGGAGAAGCTGGAAGCCTACCGGGCGGCACAGGCGGCGGATATTTTACAGAAAGACAGCGATTTGAATCGATAGAATTTAGGAGGAACAAGCATGGAACTCATTTACACAGGCAAGACCAAGAATGTTTACGCAATGGAAAATGGTCACTATTTGCTGAAGTTTAAGGACGATTGCACCGGTAAGGACGGCGTATTCGATCCGGGTGAAAACAGCATCGGGCTGACGATCGAAGGCGTCGGTGATGTGAACCTGAGAATGTCGATCTATTTCTTTGAAAAGATCAACGCGGCCGGAATTCCGACCCACTATGTGAGCGCAGACCTTGAAAACACCACCATGGAAGTTCTTCCGGCAAAGGTCTTCGGCAAGGGGCTGGAAGTCATCTGCCGCTACAAGGCGGTTGGCAGCTTCCTGCGCCGCTATCGTGACTATGTCGAAGAAGGTGCTGACCTTCCCGCCTACGTGGAAATGACCTTCAAGAACGACGCGCTCGGCGATCCGCTTGTCACCAAGGACGGTCTGATCGTGCTCGGCGTGATGAACTCCGAACAGTATGACGCGATCAAGGAAGAGACCCAGAAGATCACCGCGATCGTCGCGGAGGAAATGAAAGCCCGCGGCCTGGATCTGTACGACATCAAGTTTGAATTCGGCTACGATGCGGATGGCAACGTGATGCTGATCGATGAAATTGCTTCCGGCAACATGCGTGTCTACAAGGACGGCGTTTATATCGATCCCATGACGCTTTCCAAGCTGTTCTTTGCCTGATGGGCGGCTTTTTTGGGACGGTATCCCGCCGGGATACCGTCATGGATATCTTTTTCGGAACGGATTATCATTCCCACCTGGGAACACGGACAGCCGGCATGGCTGTGTGGAGCGCTGAAAAGGGCTGCAACCGTCAGATCCATTCCATAGCGAACTCACCTTTCCGTACCAGATTTGAAGAGGATCTGCCGGGCTTTTCCGGCGGCTGCGGTCTGGGCTGCATCAGCGATACTGACCCGCAGCCTCTGCTCGTGCGCTCCAAGCTCGGTCTGTACGCGATCGTAACGGTCGGCGTCATCAACAATGCCGAGCAGCTTGTGTCCAAGTGCTTTTCGGAATACAGCCTGCAGTTAATGGCAAACAGCAAGGGCAATGTCAACAGCACGGAACTCGTGGCGGCATTGATCAATGAAGGCTCTTCGCTCGTGGACGGGATCCGCAGGGCGCAGGAGATGATCGACGGTTCCATTACCATCCTCTTAATGACCGGACCGAACGAGATCATTGCGGCAAGAGACCGCTACGGCCGCCTGCCGGTGCTGATCGGCAAAGACGCCGACGGTTATTGTGTCTCTTTTGAATCCTTTGCCTACAGCAAACTGGGCTATCAGGATGAGCGGGAGCTTGGCCCCGGCGAGATCGTGAGCATCACACCGGATGGTATCACAAGACTTGCCGATCCCGGCGATAAGATGAAGATCTGCGCCTTCCTCTGGA